>NZ_JBILKJ010000199.1:0-4249 GCF_044376735.1 Gemmatimonas sp. | reverse complement strand
CGACTTTAGCCGCCGTATCGAGCGTGGCGGCGAGGGTGTAGTCGGCGCGGTTCTGCCAGTACTTCGCACCGGGTGCGCCGCTCCCGCTTCGCGATTCGTTGGCCGTGGGCAATACGAGCGGCGCGAACACCGACGTATCGGACACGGCACGCGGCCGAGCGGCGGCGGCGGGGGCAGACTGGGCGTCGGCCACGTGAGCAGCGACGGCGAGCAGTGTCGCCAGGGCCGCCGCACCACGCGACGGAAGCCAACGCGCCATCGTACCGCGCGGCTGAGGAACAGGGCATGTGAACATGCGGACGCGGAGCGAAGGGAAAGGACGGGTCCCGAGGTGCTGGCTACGTCGTACCCCCGAATGATAGTAGCTTTCGGGAT
The DNA here is from genome assembly GCF_044376735.1 of Gemmatimonas sp. Lineage (GTDB taxonomy): Bacteria > Gemmatimonadota > Gemmatimonadetes > Gemmatimonadales > Gemmatimonadaceae > Gemmatimonas. The sequence goes on along the minus strand of NZ_JBILKJ010000199.1, from coordinate 3,874 downwards.
GTCCTCCGCCATCACTTTTCATGCGACGCCGGTGTTTCCGCGCGGCTTTCGCTGCGCCAGCCGCAATGTCGGCCTCAAGCCGTCGGCTCGCGACCTGACATTGTTTGCCAGCGAGGTCGACGCCACCGCGGCGGCCGTGTTTACCCGCAATCATTTTCCCGGCGCGCCGATCATTCTCGGTCGCGAGACGATCAAGGGTGGTGTGCTGCGGGCGATCATTGCCAACAGCAAGGTGAGCAACGTCGCGACGGGCACCCGTGGCGTCGAGCACGCGCGTCGGATGGCCGTGGCGGCCGCGGCCGAACTGGGCACGGCGCCGGAGCGCGTGCTGGTGAGCTCCACCGGCGTGATCGGCGTGTCGTTGCCCATTGAGAAGATCGAATCGGGCGTGGTGGGCATGGGCGCCGATCTGCAGGACAATCCGATGGTCGGCGCCGAAGGCATCATGACGACCGACACGCATCCGAAGGCGCTGTCGGCATCGGTCGGTAACGCCACGATCACCTGGGTGGCGAAGGGGTCGGGGATGATCGAGCCCAACATGGCCACGATGCTCTCCTACATCTTCACCGACGCCGCCTTCGACGCGCCGACGCTCGATCGGCTGCTGCGTGCGGCGGTGGCCCCGACGTTCAACATGCTCTCGGTCGACACCGACACGAGTACGTCGGACACCTGCGCCATTCTGGCAAACGGATTAGCTGGTACGGTGGACGACGCGGCATTCCTGTCCGTGCTCACCGCGGGCTGCCGCCGCATGACGGAGATTCTGGCCCGCGACGGTGAAGGCGCCGAGCATCTGGTACGCGTGACGGTTCGCGGCGCGCTGAACGAGACGGAAGCGCACGTGGTCGCCAAGTCGATTCTGAATTCACCGCTCGTGAAGACGATGGTGCACGGTGCCGACCCCAACGTGGGGCGCCTGCTGATGGCCGTGGGCAAGTGCTTCGACTGCACGATCCGGCCGGAGACCACCGACGCATGGATCAACGGCTTTCAGGTCGTTGGCCATGGCGAGCGACTGGCCTTCGACGATGCCGTGGTTCGCGAGACGCTGTCGCGCGAGGTGGTCGACTTGTCGGTGGCGCTCGGTGTCGGCGATGGCGAAGCGGTGGCGTACGGGTGTGACCTCACCAAGGGCTACGTGGACGAGAACGCCAGTTATTACAGCAGTTGAGCGGCAAACCGCAAACGGCCAGAACACGGAGACCGCGGATTGCGCGGAACCAACACGGATAAGATGAACAGCGCTTCTTGCTTATCCGTGTTGGTTCCGTGCAATCCGCGGTCTCCGTGTTCTGGCTTTTGCTTTTCGTCGTTGATTGAACGTGATCAGCGTGCCGTCAGCACGGGTGCGCGACGATGCTGCGTGGTCTGCTCGTAGTCGTACACGAGCTGGATCAGCCGTCCTTCGCTCCACGGGCGCCCGAGGAAGCTGACGCCGGCGGGCAGTCGATTCTCGCGGGTGTACCCCATCGGCACGGTGATCGCCGGGAAGCCGGTGCTCGGTGAGAAGAGTTGACTGTTGTCCCCGTGCGGAGTGTTCAGGTCGCCGATGAGGCGCGGCGGATTGCTCCACGTGGGATAGATCGCCGCGTCGAGTTGCAGCGTATCCATCATCTGCTGCACGGCCTCGCGCAGGGCGGACCGTACACGCTCGCGGCTTTGGCATCCGGCGCTGGCTTCGGGCGTTTCCGTCACTTGTGCCGCGTCGCGCAGGCGCTGTTCGACCGTGGGATGATACTTCCGGCTGCGAATGATTTCGTCGATGGTCTTCACCGGTGCATTCGCACCACGCGCAGCGAAGTAGCGCTCGAGATCGGCCTTGAACCGGTTGCAGCCGCCCTGCTGGCGGCGCTGAATGGCATCGAGTGAATCGACGCGCGCCTCGACGATCACGGCGCCCTGCGCGCGCAGGTCAGCCACGGCACGATCAAAGACGCGCTGCACCTCGGGGTCGAGCGTGGTCCGCTCGTAGGCCTGCCGCAGCACACCGATGCGCGCGCCCTTGAGCGCACCACGCACGAGAAAGCTGGCGTACGAGGGGCTGCGCTTGGCATCGGACGGCGCCGTGACGGAGTCGGCGGGATCACTGCCCACCACGACATCGAACACCGCCACCGCATCGGCCACCGTGCGTGCCATCGGACCAGCCACGTCGGCCGACGCGTTGAGCGGGATCACGCCGGCACGCGACGTCAGTCCCATCGTGGAGCGAATGCCGACGAGTGCCTGATGCGCCGACGGCCCACGGATGGAATTGCCGGTGTCCGTGCCGAGTCCGACCGCACCGAAGCTGGCGGCGACAGCGGCGGCGGTGCCTCCGCTCGATCCCGCGGTGACCCGATCGAGCGCATACGGATTGTGCGTATAGCCCGGCAGGATCGAGCTCACCGTTTCGTACGGCGTGAACGCCCACTCGGCGAGATTCGACTTCGCCAACACGATGGCGCCGGCGTTCTTGATCTGCCGCACCATCGTGGCATCCTGTAGCGGCTTCCACCCCTCGAGTGCCAGCGACCCGGCCGTCGTCTGCATCCCGACCGTCTCGAAGTTGTCCTTCACGATCATCGGGATGCAATGCAGCGGCCCGATCGGTCCGGTTGCGGCGTAGCGCCGGTCGAGCGAGTCGGCCACCGCGAGCGCCTGCGGATTCACCAGCACGATGGCGTTAATCGCCGGCCCCCGCTTGTCGAGCGCCTGGATGCGATCGAGGTAGGCCGTCGTGAGCGCGCGGCAGGTCAGCGACTTCGCCTTGAACGCCGCGTGGATCTGCGCGATGGTGGCTTCTTCCAGACGGAACGGGCGACGAGCGGTCTGGGCGGAGAGCGTCGCGGCGGACGTCGCGGCGAGCAGCAAGGCCATGGCGAGCTGGGCGTATCGGGTCATGACCCGAAGCTACCCGTTTCTCGGCGCGGCGACAGGAGGCGCGATAGCTGATACTCACCGAACAGCAAAAGCCAGAACACGGAGATCGCGGATCACACCGAACCAACACGGATAAGCCAAAAGCGCCGTTCGCTTATCTGTGCTGCTTCCGTGACATCGGTGGCATCCGTGTTCTGGCCTTTGCCGTGGACGTGAATGGCAGCTACTTCGCGGGGGGAACGACCGCGGGCGTCGCGGCCAGCCACTGATTGTCGGTTGGCGTACGGTCAGGAAACCGTCGCGCCGGGTCGAGCGTGATCCGTTCGATCTTCCGTCCGCCGAACACGAGATCGACCGCGACACTGCGACGGCCACCGAACCAGACATCAACCGGCCAGGTGACGAGCGCCGTGATACTGTCGGTCATGACGGCGTTCTTCATGGGGCGAATCGCCGGGCCATTCGGTACGAAGCGCACCTCGAGCAGAATCGGCGCGGGCATGTTGCCGTCGTGCGCGACGGTCACCGTGGTGCGGATGCCTTGCGTTTTCACGCTGGCGAGACGGCCATCCACGCTCTCGGTGGTGAAGAGCCAGCTGTTCCAGAACCAGCCGAGGTCACGGCCCAACGCCGTGTTCATGAAGAACATGTAGTCCCACGGCGAGGGATGCTTGAACATCCACGCCTTCGCCCACTCGCGATGCGCGCGTTGTACGGCGCTGTCGCCGACGATGCCGCCAAGCGCGGACAACATGAGGGGCGTCTTCTGGTACGTCGTGAAGCCGTAGTAGCCAGGGCCCGCGTAATTCGCGTTCCACATCATCGGCGGCTCCGCTTCCGCACCGCTGGTGCGCCCATAGCTCTGGCCGAGGCCATCGAGCACGGGCGCCTTCGACGCCGCATCGGCATCGGACAGGATGTTCATGTACTGATTGAAGCCTTCGTCCATCCAGCCGTACCACGTTTCGTTATTGCTGACGACCATCGGCCACCACTGGTGCCCGGT
>NZ_JBILKJ010000076.1:0-13441 GCF_044376735.1 Gemmatimonas sp. | reverse complement strand
GGGGGCTTGGGGATGTCGGCCGTGCAGCTCGCCCGCGCCCTCGGTGCCGCCGACGTGATCGCCGTGGACCGCGACGCTGCGAAGCTGGCGCTGGCCGAACGATTCGGCGCGCGGACGATTCAGGCAACGGATCTCACCCCCCTTGAGGTCGTGGCGCAGGTGCGCGCCATGACGAATGGGCGTGGTGTCGACGTGGCGCTGGAGCTGGTCGGCAAGCCCGACACCATGCGGACCGCGCTGCAATCTCTCGCGCCATTGGGGCGCGCGGTCGTGGTCGGCTTGTCCGACATCGACCTGCCGGTCGACACCTATCGCGACCTCATCGGTCGGGAGGCGGAGTTGATCGGCTCGAATGACCACCTGTTGAGCGAGCTGTACGAACTGGTCGGCATGGCGGACGCCGGCGTGCTCGACCTCACCGACGTCGTCACGCATACCGTGCCGCTGCAGGCGCGCGACATCAACGCGGTCCTCGACGCCCTCGACCGACATCAGGCGCCCGTTCGGACCGTCGTCGTCCCGTAGCACAACGTCCGCGCAGCGCGTTCGAAGGCGCCTCGCCATCCGGATCCCCCCGATCCGCCCGGAATTCACCCCGCTCCGGCGAATATCGCATGCCCATGTAGGCAATTGCCGGATACGCCACGGCCACGATCCGTATGATGATGCAGGGAAGACGATGTCATCCCCACTTCACAGGAACGTAGGATGGATTTCCTTCCGACGCCGCTGCATCCGCTGATCGTGCACCTGCCGATCGCGATGACTGTGCTTTTGCCCCTCTTCGGACTCGGGGCGCTGATCGCCATCCGGCGCGGCAGCCGCGTCCTCCCGGTGTGGGCGCTTGCCACCGCCATGATCGCGCTGACACTGGGCAGTGGCCTGCTTGCCAAGGAAACGGGGGAGGACGAGGAAGACGCGGTCGAGAAGGTCGTCGCCGAGCAGGCGATCGGTCCACACGAGGAAGCGGCCGACGCCTTCATCTGGGCCACGGGCGTGGTGCTGGCCATCGCCGCCGTCGGCTTCGTGGGCGGCAGCGTCGGTTCAGCCGCCCGGGTGGTGGCCGCCGGGGGCACGCTCGCCGTGCTCGGCTTCGGCTACAACGTGGGACACACGGGGGGCCAGCTGGTCTATCGCGATGGTGCGGCCGCCGCGTACACGACGAAGGGGGGCGCCACACCGGGCGCGGCGACCTCAGGGTCGGCCGCCGCGGACGACGACCGGAACTGACACGGGTGCTCGCGCGCTACGCCTTCACACGAAACGCGTGAAGGCGTAGCGCTTGGAGCGGCGCAGTGCGGCATACCACTGCGCCGGCTTCCACAGCAGGAGCACGATCACCAGCGCATACGGGATCGTCACCCACAGGGGGAAACCGAATCCGGCTGGCATCCCCCCGATGGTAGTACGAAAATCGAAGGTCTCGAGCGCTGCGCCGTCGAGCACGGCCCACAGCAAGGCGGTCGCGTGCAGGAGGTACAGGTGCGCGATGTACAGGAACATCGGGACGCTGCCGAGCGTGCGCAGCGGCGCGGCCCACCGGGGTATCGCCTGATCCCATCGGGCAAGCAGCAGCAGCGCCGGCCCCAACGTCATCAGCACGAAGGCGAAGGACATCGGGTACTTGGTCACGTTCAACACCGCCATCGCATCGTGCAGCGCTTGCCCGGTGAACACGGCGTCGTGCGGATCACCGTAAACATTGGTCAGGCGCAGCACGAGGAACAGCGAAAGACACAACGCGCCGGCGCGCGTCAGCCACATCACGCGCGTCTCGGGTGCGGTGCGCGCATACCACCGCCCTACCGCTTCACCGACGAGCATCAGCCCAATCATCGGCAGCACGGGATACGACGTACGCACGGTCAGGTCACCCCAGAGCGGCATGACCTGACGGTCGTGCAGCACGGCCCAAAGCCAGTGAAGGAGCGCCGGCTCCGTGGGATGCCATGAGTCAAGCAGATTATGGCCGGCCACGCAGGCGACACCGAGCAGCAGGCGAAACAGTCGCGGGGTATGCTGCAGGACGCCAAGCACGATCATGCTCACCCCGAGTCCCCAGATGACCTGCGCGTAGCGCATGGGCCAGACGAACGAGAACGTCCATGCCAAGTGCACCACCGTGAACTCGAGCAGGACGAGGACCAACCCGCGCGTGATCAGGTGGGCGGCGCGCCCTCGGTCGGAGTGCTGTGGGTCGGCGTGATCGTCAGCCGCAGTAAAACCGGCCGACATGCCGGCCAGCAGCGTAAAGACCGGCGCGCAGAAGTGCGTGATCCAGCGCATCGCGAACAGCAGCGGTGTGACGTCGCTCAGTTGCATCGGATCGGCGACGCGACCGGTGCCCGCGCTGTACTCGCGGGCATGGTCGATGACCATCAGCACGATCACGAGGCCGCGTAGCGCGTCGATCGCGTCGAATCGCGCGGCGGTCATGTGCGCGCGCACATCACTCATCGATCGACGGTGAACGTCAGGAACAGCGCGCGCCCGGCTCCCGGTGAATGCAGTGTCTGCGCGCCGTCCCACCAGACGTACTCGGTGTAGCGATCGAAGAGGTTTGTGATACCGACACCAACCGCAGCCGCCCGCCAGCGCCACGAAAGATCAGCGTTGACCGTGTGAATATCGCCCCACCGACCGCGGTCGTTCTGCGGTGTGAGATGATAGTCCCCCTGCGCATAGCCCCAAGCGGAGAGTGCGACACCGCGCGCCGGCGACCAGTCCGCACCGTACTTGCCGGTCCACTCGGGCACGTGATTCAGCAGCTTCCCGGCGGCCGTGGCGTTCGCTCGGCCCGGCTCGACGAGGACGGCACGCTGCGATGTGCCCGATCCCCAGAGACGCACCTGGTTCGACAGCTGCCACGCTGCCTCGGCATCGATGCCGCGGCGCTCCGTGCGACCGATGTTCTCGGAATCGCCGGAGTTGTCGAACTTGAGCCGCACCTCATCGGAGGCGCGTTGTTGCCACACGCCCGCGCGCAGCGAGACGCTGGCCGCCGGACGCGCGATGAACCCGGCTTCGACGCCATCGTTCTTGGAGGCCGCCAGCGGCGCAACGCCGTACGCGGCGATGCCGGTGCCAATCTGAAAGGCCCGCCCGATGTTGGCGTAGCTGCTGACCCGATCGGTGAGCCGAAGCGTGGCACTCGCCTTGGGTTGCGTCACCGTGCCGTAGTCGAACACGGGAATCGTGGCGGCCGTCTGCCGATTGACGAAGTCACCAGCGAAGCGATCCACGCGCACGCCCATCGTGAGCTGGAGGCGATCGATCGGGGAAGCGGCGAGCTGCGCAAAGCCGCCCTGGTTGTCGAGCGAGAAGGCATAGTCGCGCAGCGCGGCCTGCCGCACGCGACTCACCGAGCGGAATCGCTGCTGCACATTCTCCTGCTGCTGCACGTCGGCACCAGCCGAGGCGACCACGGCGTACGAGGTCAGCGACGCCGGACGCCACGTGATCTGCGCGATCAGCCCCGTCTGCCGCTCGTCTTCCACGCGCTCCTGCTGCAGGCCGGCTGCCGTGAAGCGCACGAACCGCACACGGTCGAAGCGCTGCGAGTAGCCCTTCAGGGACCAGTCGAGGGTCGCGGTTTGGCGAACGTCCACGTGCACGCTGCCGTGGTCGGACTCCACCGTGCCGCCGTCACTCGACGAGAAGGCCGGGGAAAAGCGAGGCGTACGCCGCGATTCGGCTTGTGTGAGATAGCCCGGGGCTTCGGTGTCGAGCCGGTGCATGCGGGCGATCGCCCCGACGCGTACGCGCTCGCCGGGGCTCGTATAGAACCACTTGCCCGATGCCGACCACTTATCGAGCGCGGCGTTGTCGCGATACCCGTCGCTCTCCCGGATACCACCGAAGAGCGTCTGCGAAAAGCCTTTGTACGTCTGCGCCGCCAGCAGCTGAGCTTCGCGTGTGCCGAAACTTCCCGTCTGCACGCGCGACGTGAGATACGAGCCGCCCTGCTGCGTTTCGACCGACACATTGCCGGCGAGATTGAACAGACCGTACCGGGGGTCGTTGGTGCCGCGCACCACGGTCATCCGGGCGATCTCGAGGGGGAAGAGCGCGTTCATCTCGCTCACCCCGCTGTTCAGGTTCGATGGGATGCCATCGATCAGCAGCTTGGTGCTCGCGATGTCCGACTCCGTGTTGAAGCCGCGCACGCCGATGTCGCCGGCCACGATGCCCTGATTGAACTCGGCGCGATACACGCCGGGGACCTTCTTCAGCAATTCCTGCGCGAAGCTGACCTGCTCGCGGGCGATCTGCTCACCCGAGAGCACCGAGACCGATCCGGCGAGATCGTTCGCCGACAACTGGCGCGTACGCTGGGCGCCAGCGCCAACCACCTGCACCGCTGACAGCGCGCGGGCGCGCTGCAGGCGTATGAGAAGGGACTCGTCCTCCGGAGTGCGGGCGTTGATGGTCTGGGTGGCCGCGTCGAAACCAAGAGCGCGGACCTGCACGATGTAGCGCCCCCGACCGGCGAGGACGAGGACGAACCGCCCCTGTTGGTCGGTGCGCGTCCCGACCGATCGCCCGTTGGGATCGGCGGCCGAGACCACGGCATCAGACACGGGCGACGAGGCGGAATCGACCACGCGGCCGCGAATGGCGAGCGGCGCGCTCACGGCGGGTTGGGCATCGGCGCGGGTAGCGGCGAGCAAGGCAACGAGCAGGCCAAGCGGGCGCAGGCCACGGTGGCACAGACCGCGAGCACGGGGTCGGGCAGCGTTGGTATGGGGAGCCATGGGTTGTCCGGGTAGGCGATGATGATATCGATACCAGCTTATCGTCAACTAGCCTGAACACAACCCCCTCTCCTCGTCGCCGGGATCAGACCGATGGCGGACGATATCCCAGCGCGAGCAGATGCTCGATCGACAGGAAGCGCGGTGCGGGGAGGGCGTCCCATGCACACCAGCGCCACTCCGCGCACTTCTCCGGCTCCATCACCTGCGGCTGCCCCACGGGAGCCGTCGCGAGCACGAACAGGGTGACGTAGTGCTTCCCCTCGTCCACGAAGATGTCGTTGGTGTACGGACCGTAGCCGGTGACAACCGCCTCGAGTCCGGTTTCCTCGGCCACCTCGCGGAGCGCGCAGTGCGCGATGGATTCGCCGAACTCGAGATGGCCGCCCGGGAACTGCCACGTGTCATGGCCGTGGGAGGCGCTCAGTCGACGGCCGATGAGGACGTGGCCGTCGCGCACGACCATCACGGCGACGCCGATGCGAGGCGGCGCGGTGTGGACGGGGGCTGCTACTTCCATACCGCGATCGCGTCGAGCGGCTTGCGCGAGAGGTCGGGCACGGCGGCATCAGCAGCCGGATACCCGACGGGCATAACGAGCATGGCCTTCTCGTTCGCTGGGCGCTGCAGGAGCTCCCCGAGAAACCCCATCGGACTCGGTGTATGCGTGAGGCAGACGAGTCCCATGTCGTGAATGGCCGAGATGAAGAACCCGGCGGCGATGCCGCAGGACTCCTGGGCGTAGAAGTGCGTGCGCTTCTCGCCATCAGGGAAGAATCCGTACGACTGCCGGAAGAGCACGACCACCCAGGGCGCATCGGTGAGGTGCGGCTTGTGCTCGTCGGTGCCGAGCGGGGCCAAGGCCTCGAGCCACTCGGGGGTGGCACGTCCGGCATAGAACGCGCGCTCCTCGGCTTCGGCGGCCTCGCGGATCTGCTGCTTGAGCGCTGGGTCGGAAACGGCCACGAAGGTCCATGGCTGCTGATGGGCGCCGCTGGGCGCGGTGCCAGCGGTCCGGATCGCCAGTTCGATGAGTTCGCGGGGCACGCCGTCGGTGCTGAAGTGCCGGGTCGTTCGGCGCCGATCCATCTGCGCGAAGTAGGCGCGCGCGCGTGCAAGCGAGTCGTCGGGCGTGAGACGCTCGAAGGCGAGCGGAATAAAAGAAGGCGCGGAGCTCATGAAGGACGAGGGAGACGGGTGGTGCTATAGATGAACGGCGCTACGAGTGAAGGGCGCCAAGAGTGAACGGCGCGAAGAGTAAACGGCGCGAAAGTTAGGGGCGCTAAGAATTACGGGCGGAACGGCGAACTGCGCCAACAGCTGAGCTCTGGGCTGTTGGCGCAGTTCGTTGTTCACGCGGTCAACTCTTAGCGCTTGTCACCTTCGCGCGGTTCACTCTTAGCGCGGTTCACTCTTAGCGCGGTTCACTCTTGGCACCGTTCACTCTTGGCGCCGTTCGTGTGTAGCCAATCACGGCCACGGCAGGATGATCACCGGGAACCGCGGCCGCGCCGCCGGGTCGTCGTTCCCGTCCATGAAGCGCGCGATGTCGTGGCGTGCCGACGCCACATGCGCTTGCATGGCGGAGTCAGTGGATGTCAGGCTGGCGAGCTGTGCATCGAGCGCCTTCAGATGCATGAGCGCGGCGGCGCGCACGTCAGGCATGGCGCGCTTGTCGCCGGCGAGGTCGAGAACGGCATCCACGGCGGCGCGCTGGGCGGCGCGTTGCACGGCCTTCTCGGCGACTGCGGTTGCGGGCGGGCTGCCCCACGTGCGCTGCACGACGGTGCGCAGCACTTCATCGAGCGAGAGGGCATCGTTGTCACGACCGGCGATGAGCACCACGCGCGCGAGCCGCTCGCGGTCGAGCAGATAGCCGACCACTTCCGTGGCAAGGCCGCCGGCCAGCGTGACGGCGTCGAACGTCGTGCCGCCGTTGCTGTCGATCCACGTCATGTCGGCGTTGAAGCCCGGAGGCGCGGGCGGGATCATCTTCTGCACCCGCTCGGGCACCGTGAGCTCGCTCGGCTGAATGGCGTCGAGCGCCATCGCCAGCGCGCGGCGCTGCGTGGCGGCAGGCACGATCGTGGTGGGCGTCTGACCGTCACCGCGCAGCGTGAACGTGAAGTCCATCCCGCCCACGTTCTTCGCCAGTCCTTCCAGCGAGTAGCGGTGATGCAGGTACACGTGCGCGAAGCGCATGTTGAGCAGCGCCATCGGCTCGCCCGGCTTGATCGCGCGCTCGTCGAACTTGTCCATCAACACGCGACGAAGCTTCGACGTGCGTTCCACGGCGTCGAACATCGTGGCCCCTTCCACCCAGCGCGTCACTTCGGGAATGGATCCGTTGGCGCTCGCGTACTGGTCGTTGATGAAGCGCACGTTCCGCGCGAGACCATCCTTCATGATCGCGTCGAGCCCCTTCGCTTCCGACGCGCTGTCGGCGTACCACGTGTAGCCCAGCTTGATGGCGAGCGTGTCCCACGCGCCGGGGCCCTTGCGATACGCGTCCCGCAGATCGGGGGTGCCGTCGGCGCCGAGCGTGATCAGCGGGTACGGATAGTCCATCACCGACGTGCGGCCTTGCGAGTGCGCGATGTAGTTGTGCGACAGGCCGAGCGTGTGTCCGATTTCGTGGGCGGCGTGCTGGCGACGGCGCGACATGGCGAACGTCTCGGCGTCCACGTTCGGGCCGCGCGGACCGGCAGCCGGCACCATACCGGCCCAGATGTTGTAGTCGACCAGCGACCGCCAGGCGTCCATGCGCACCATGGCGCGGATGATTTCGCCGGTACGCGGGTCGCTATAGCTGGGGCCGACGCTCGGGCCGGGGCCGGAGCGATGCACCCACATGAGCATGTTGTAGCGGGCGTCCATGGGATCGGCGCCAGCGGGGAGGTCGAGCACGCGGAAGGCGTTCTTGAATCCGGCCGCCTCGAACACCTTGGCCCACCAGTTACCGCCCTGCCGCAGCGCTTCGCGATACTGCGGCGGCACGCCGGGGTCGAGGTAGTACGTGACCGGGGTGACGGGCTCTACCAGCTCGCCGCGACGGTATGCGGCCGGGTCCTTGGGCACGAGTCGCCAGCGGTTGATGAAGCCCGAGCGATAGGTGCCGTCGAAGCCCTGCGACAGATCGGCGAACTGCGTGCCACCGTAGCCGAAGCGCGGATCGAAGTTGCGCGGCCGGTAGCTCGTGGGGTCGGGGAGCACCACCAGCGAGTGGTGCTCCTCGAAGGTCATCGCCTTCGGGTCGGGCGCCGCGCGGCGCGCGAGGCCGCCGGGGGCATCGCTCACGAAGGTGAGCACAGCGTGCACTTCGGCGTTCTTCGGAAAGGCCTTGGTGCGCGCGGTATCGAGCCAACTGCGGGCGGCATCCACGCGATACGCGCCGGCCGAGCCGCCGGCGCCCACGCCGCCGGGTCCGGCACCGCCGCGGAGGGCGTCGGCCACGCCGTAGGCGTCGGACAGGAAGAGCGACGTGGCGTCGACGGTGGTCACGCCGTCCTTCTCGCCATCCACCGTGAACGAGGCCACCACCGAGCGCGGGAAGGCGTCGGACGCTGCCTGCTTGTTGCCGGCGTCGCCGTTGGGTGCCCGCGCGCTCCAGTTGTCCCGCACCAGCAGCACGCGGTTACCGCGCCGCTCGAGGCGCACGACGACGCTCTGCCCCATCTGGGCACGATCGAGACCAGGGCCGTTGGCCTGCCCGAGGCCGGTCGTGAGCGTGACCTGATGCAGGAAATCCTTCCCCATCTGCCCCGCGGGAATGTCGAGCAAGGCGCGATTGCGGGCCTCATCTACGCGGACACGCAGGAACGGGGCGTCGGGTGCCTGGGCGTGGAGAGCCGAAGTGACGCCGGTCAAGGCGACCGCCGCGGCGGCAAGCCATCGCGGCAGCGAACGTGGGCGGAGCTGGGACATGTGGCGCGGGACGAGGTGGAGGTTCGGCGAACCCTCGATTGTAGCACCGGCAGCGAGGGGTGCGCCATCCGTGCGGGCGTGGGAAAACGGCAATGGCAACGGCAACAGCCAGAACACGGAGACCACGGAATTCACCGAAACGACACGGATAAGCCAAAAGCGCTTCATCGTGATCCGCGCAGTTTGCTTATCCGTGTTGATTCGGTGTGCTCCGCGTCATCCGTGTTCTGGCTTTTCTCTGTTGCGGTTGCGGTTGCCATGACGGTGGCTGTGGCCGCGCCCCCGATCGTCGCGGAGGCGTTACCGCACCACGACGCATTCCGTCGCCGAAGCGTGACAGAAGCCGGCGTTCTCTCGGTGTTGTCCCTCCTCAACACCGTGAGCATCTGATGATCAACATGAAGACGTCGTGGCCGCGCACCGGCGGGCCACTTTCGCTGGCCGCACTTTCCCTCGCGTTACCCGCCGTTCTTTCGGCACAGTCCGTCGGCACCGTTGCCGGCGTCGTCTCCTCCGCAGACGGCAACCGCCCCGTTGAGCGGGCGACGATCTCGGTGAGCGGCCGCAATGTCCGCGCCACGACGGACGTCTCCGGACGCTATCAGATCGGCGAGCTGCCGGCCGGCTCGTACTGGATCGTCGCGCGCGCGATCGGTCTGCTGCCGGATAGCCTGCAGCTTTCGATTGTCGCCGGTCAGACCACGCGCGGGGACCTCGTCCTCAAGCGCTCGACCAACACGTTGCAGCAGGTGGCCATCACCGCACAGAAGCGCAGCGAGTCGGTACAGGAGGTGCCGGTGGCCGTGACCGCACTGACCGCCGACTTCCTCACCAAGCAGAGCATTCAGCAGTTCGACGCCCTCTCGGCGTACGTGCCGGGGCTCAACGTGCAGCTGCAGAGCCCGAACAACCCGGGCTTCGTGATTCGCGGCATCACCTCCGACGACGGCACGAGCTACGTAGAACCGCGCGTGTCGGTGTTCCAGGACGGCGTGTCGATCTCCAAGTCCCGCGGCTCCGTGGTCGAGCTGTTCGACCTCGAGCGCGTGGAAGTGCTGAAGGGCCCGCAGGGCACGCTGTTCGGCCGCGGCGCGCAGATCGGCGCGGTGCATGTGATTCAGAACAAGGCCGTGAACAAGCGCGAGTCGTCGGTAGCGATCGGCGGCGGCACGTTCAACGAGCTGTACGCGAACGCCATGGTGAACGCGCCGCTGGTGGACGGCAAGCTGTTCGGACGCGTAGCCGCCATCTACAACAAGCGCGACGGCTTCATGACGAACGCGGCCGGCGGCACGTTGAACGGCAAGAACACCGGCGCCCTGCGCGCCTCGCTGCGCTGGCTGCCGACCACGACCTCCACGCTCGACATCATCGCGAATGCCCAAACCGATGATTCCCCGGGCACCGCGTTCAAGAGCACGCGCTTCGCACCGCCGGGCGGCGACGCCACGCCGTTCGCACGCGCCGGCCTCAACGGCGGTGACTCGCTCAGCATCGACCGACAGGTCGGTGGCCTCACGCTGCTGTACAATCAGCAGCTGTCGCCCGCGTGGACGCTGACCAGCATTTCCGCTGGCCGCCGCTTCTACAGCGACGAGGCGTTCGACGCCGACGGCACGCTGGCGCCGGTGCTGCAGTTCCGTGAAGTGGCGGAAGGCAGTCAGGCCAGCCAGGAAGTGCGCTTCGCGTACGACAACGGCGGCAAGCTCACCGGCTTCGCCGGCGCCAGCGGCTTCTGGGAGCGCGGCAGTCAGCGCGTGCCGTTCAGCACCGACGAACGCAGCCTTTTCGCGCTGCTCACCGGGCAGCCGATTGTGAACGCCAACGGCTTGGCCAATCTGAGCATCGTAAACAATCCGCAAACGGGCCTGCCGTTCAAGACGTCACACACCGAGCAGTACACGAACTTCGGGCAGACCACGGCGGCCGAGGTCTTTGCCGACGCCACGTACAAGATCTCACGCCTCAGCCTCACCGCTGGCGTACGCGGTACGTACGAGCAGGTCGAGAACGCGTACGAGGTGAAGAACAGTGCGACGCCGGGTTCCCTTGGTGCGCTGCTGCGCGCCGCGCCGAACAACCTGTTCGCGCCAACGAACGGCCGAAAGGAAGGCACCGGCGTGTTCCGTTCCGCGGTTGGCCGCGCCATCGCGAACTACGACTTCGGCCGCGACTTCATGGGCTACGCGTCATACTCGAAGGGGCGTCGCCCGAACGTGGTGGTCGTGAATGCCGCCGGTGTGCGCACGCTGAGCGAAGAGACGGTGCTGAGCACCGAAGGTGGCCTGAAAGGACAGTTCGCCGGTGGCCGCGCCCAGTTCGACGTGAGCGCGTTCAACTACCGCTACAACAACTTCCAGACGTCGATCACGCGGCTCACGCCGACCGGACTCGTGAACGAAACGCTCGACGCCGGCCGCGCGAAGGCGTGGGGCTTCGAGGGCAGCGTGCGTGGCCAGGTGAACGCGCACACCTCGGTGTTCGCCACGGTGGGATACACCGACGCGAAGTTCGACAGCACCGATGCGAACGGCAACAAGCAAGCGCGCGCCGGCAACCGCTTCCGGCTCACGCCGATGCACAGCTACTCGGCCGGCCTCAATATTGACGCGACCAAGGGAAAGTTCGGTCAGCTGTACATGGCGCCCAACACCACGTATCGCGGCAAGGTGTTCTTTGAAGACACGAACTTGCCGGCGATCTCGGAGAAGGGGCAGCTGCTGTTCAACCTGCGCGCGGGATTGCGCCTGCCCGACGATCGCACGGAGTTCACGGTGATTGCGCGGAATCTGTTTAACCAGCAGTACATCATCGATGCCGGCAACACTGGCGGCGCGTTTGGCATCCCAACGTTCATTGCCGGGGCGCCGCAGTTCATCACGGTGCAGCTGTCGCGCCGGTTCTAGGATCGGCACGGCTGACACTGAGATCGCAACGGCCAGAACACGGATGACACGGATTACACCGAACCAACACGGATAAGCCAACGGCGCTGAGAAGAATGTTCTCAGCGCCGTTTCGCTTATCGGTGCGTTGTTCGTGTTGTTTCCGTAGATCCGTGTTCCGGCGGTTGCTGTTGCTGTTGCCGTTGCGGTCGGGCTACTCCCGCTGGAACTCTGCCGACACCAGGCGCCGCTTGTCGCCGGGCTGCGTACGGACCACGAGCGTCTCGCCATTCACCCGCGTGCGCACCGAGACCGGTTCGCGTGCACCGAACCAGCGAATGGCGCGGTCCACGGTGGGCACGCCGGGCGGGATGCCGGCCGCGCGCGTGCCGTCGAACTCCACGGTGTCACGACCGAATCCCAGGTAACCGCGCGGACGCATGATGAGCACACTCACGCTGTCGGGGCGCGCCGCCGGTGGGGCGGGAAACCGGAAATTCACGACGCGGCTCGAGCGCGGGAACGGCAGGCGGAACACATGCAGAATCACCGTGCTGTCAGGGCTCGCCACTTCAAACTCGTAGCGCGCGCTCGGCGAGGCGCGGAACGGCCCCCAGCGGCCCGTGTGCGACGTGACCGCACGATACGCCGGCGCGCCGAGGCGTTGTCCGGTGGCGGCGTCCACGGTATGCACCGAGATCACCGCGTTTGCGAGCGGAAGGTTGGTCGGACTCGCATTCGTGTAGCCGCTGATCATCCCCTCGAGCACCGCCACGCTGTCGGCCACGATGTCCATCTGCGTCGGCGCGCGTCCCGTGATGAAGCGGTACTGCGCCCGAAAGGCGGCCGGGCCGAAGGCCACTTCGCGATGATCGGTGCCGGGCAGCACCACGTTCAGCGCGCCGCGCAGTGCCGGGCCCGTGGCATCCACGTTGGTGGACGTCCCCTTCATGCCCAGCCCCGCACCGTCGGCTTGGGCGTACTTGTCGAGCGAGTCCGAGCGGAGGGCGAGGAACTTCACCCCGGGCACGACCTCGCTGCCGCTATTGAGCGCGCGCAGATAGCGCCCGGCGCCGTTGAACTCGCCGTCGGGCTGCACGCTGGGGATCGCGAACACCCCATGGTTCGGCGTCCCGCCGGTAATCACGTGCGACACATGGGCGGCACCGCCGCCGAAGCGCACGTAATTGCGGATCGTCATGCCGCCACGCGAGCTCCCCACCAGCGCGACCTTCTTCTCGCCCGTGGTGAGCAGCACGCGGGTCACGAAGGCCGCCAGTGCCGCCGTCTGCTCCTCGGGGGTCGAGCGGTTGAGCTCCACCGCCGAAAGCGTGCTCGAGGCCGACGGGTTCGGCAAGTCCACCGCGAACAGGCGCGATGCGGGATACCCGTTGGACTCGAAGCGCCAGATGACGTTGTCCCAGAGGCCGGCATGGTCGCCGTTGCCGTGCACGAAGACGACCGGCGTCTGGGACTGCACGGCCATCGGGAGAAGGCTCGCAGCCACCGCCATCAGGGCGCGGCGGAGCGTCGACGAGCGGGGTCGGAGATACGGTTGGGTGGGCATGCGGCAAATGTATTTCCTTGCCGCCCACGTGCTGGCTACATCGGGAATCCGTTACCGAATGTTCCGGACCTGTTCTTGTGGCCGTCCGATCGCGACCCTAGCGTTCACGGAGCAGCTCGACCGCTCGCCTTCCACCTGCGAGTGTTCGAGGCCGGTTCAGCGGTCCATCACGAACGTCCTACCTCCCCGTGCAATGACGCCAGCGCGCCATGCCGCAATCACCGGATGGGGTGAAGCGCTCCCCCCCGCCATCCTGACCAACGACGATCTCTCGACGTTCCTCGAGACCTCCGACGAGTGGATCACGCAGC
>NZ_JBILKJ010000198.1:0-4265 GCF_044376735.1 Gemmatimonas sp. | reverse complement strand
CCCGGGTGATGAAGGCTTCTTAGGGCTTTGGGCTTTGGGCTTTGGGCTTTGGGCTTTGGGCTTTGGGCTTTGGGCTTTGGGCTTTGGGCTTTGGGCTTTGGGCTTTGCTGGGGGCTGGGGGCTGGGGGCTATCGGCCGTGGGCCGTGAGCGGTGGGCCGTGGGCGGCACAGCGCCTGATTGAGTGCGAAGCGCGGTTTCCCCACGGCCCACGGCCGATGGCCCACGGCCGATAGCCGAGAGCCGAGAGCCCACAGCCCGCTGTTCTTTTTTCGTCGTAGTTCCACTCCGAAACCGAATCATTCCAGCCATGCGTGTTCGCCTTATCCTCGCCCTCCTCGCCGGCACCGCCAGCGTGGCCGCCGCCCAAGCCCCCCGTCCGATCCGGTCGGCCGACATCTACCGCTTGCGTGATGTCGGCGCGGCCCGCATCTCCCCCGATGGCGCGTGGATTGCCTACACCGTCACCACGGTCGACTCGGCGAAGGACAAGAGCGACAGCGACGTGTGGATGGTGAACTACGAGGGTACCCGCACCATCCGCATGACGAGTTCACCGGAAGGCGAAAGCAATCCGCGGTGGAGCCCCGACAATCGCTATCTGAGCTTTGTCTCGGGTCGCTACGAGTCGAAGGGGGGACAGGTGTGGTTGCTGGATCGCGCCGGCGGTGACGCGGTGCGGCTCACCGACCTCAAGGGCGGGGTGGGCGAGTACGAATGGTCGCCCGACGGCACCCGCTTAGCCGTGGTGTCGCACGACCTCGACCCCGAAGAATCGAAACCCGATTCGCTGAAGACGAAGAGCCCGAAACCGATCGTGCTCGATCGCTACGCCTTCAAGCGCGACAACACCGGTTATCTCGATCGCCTGCGCGATCATGTGTACATCGTGGATGTGGCCACGAAGAAAGCCGTCCAGATCACGACCGGCGATTTCGACGATCAGTCGGTGCGCTGGTCGCCCGACGGCAAGCGCCTCGCGTTCGTGAGTGAGCGCAGCGGCACCGATCCCGATCGCACCAACAATGCGGACCTGTACGTGGTCGATGCCGTGGCGGGCGCGACACCGGTGAAGCTCACCACGTGGAGCGGCCCCGACGCCAATCCCGTGTGGAGCCCCGATGGACAGTCCATCGCGTATCTGCAGGGGAGCGAACCGCAGCTGTCGGCGTATACGCAGAATACGATTGCGGTGGTACCGAGTGAGGGTGGCGCTGTCAGGTTGATCGCGACGTCGCTCGATCGTGATGTGAGCGCACTGACGTGGAGTGCCGACGGCACGACGCTGCGTTTCCTGGTGGGCGATGACCGCGCGGTGCATTTCGCTGCGGTACCGGTGAGTGGCGGAGCGGTGACGCGCCTGCTCGAGGGACGTCGCGTGGTCAGCTCGTACGACGCCTCGACCACCGGCCGCATGGTGCTCAACACCGCCACCGCCACGCGCTCGGGCGAAGTGTACGCCTTCGAAAACGGTGCGCTGCGGGCGCTCACATATGTGAACGATTCCATCTTCACGGCATTGTCGCTTGGTACCACCGACGACGTGCAGTTCAAGAACAAGGACGGCCTCACCGTGGGCGCGCTGTTGGTGAAGCCCGCGGGATTCGACGCCAGCAAGAAGTATCCGCTCATGCTGCGCATTCATGGCGGCCCGAACGGCCAGGATCAGCACGCCTTCTCGTTCGAGCGTGAGCTGTTCGCCGCCAACGGCTATCTCGTGCTGGCGGTGAACTATCGTGGCAGCTCGGGGCGCGGTCAGGCGTGGAAGAAGGCCATCTTCGCCGACTGGGGGAACAAGGAGGTGCAGGACCTGCTGGCCGGCGTGGATCACGTGATCAGCATGGGCGTGGTGGACACCACGCGCATGGGGATCGGTGGCTGGAGCTACGGCGGGATTCTCACCGACTACACCATCGCCACCACCACGCGCTTCAAGGCCGCCACCAGCGGCGCCGGCAGTGCGCTGCAAACCACGATGTACGGCAGCGACCAGTACATCTACCAGTACGAGAACGAACTCGGTGCGCCGTGGAAGAATCCGAAGCTGTGGGAGAAGCTGTCGTATCCCTTCTGGCACGCCGACCGCATCACCACGCCCACGATGTTCCTGGGCGGCGAGAAGGACTTCAACGTCCCCATCGCCGGCGGCGAGCAGATGTATCAGGCGCTCAAGTCACTGGGTGTGCCGAGTCAGATGATCGTGTATCCCGGACAGTTCCACGGGATCTCGCGGCCGAGCTTCGTGAAGGACCGGTATGACCGCTATGTGGGGTGGTATGCGAAGTATCTGATGGGGGTGACGCAGTAGGGGCGTCAGTCGAGCGATTTCATTCCTGCCGCCATCAAGTACGCGTGTGTTTCGTCGAGAGACGCAAGCGGCGGCAGGAAGAGAACCGTCCCATCACGACCACGAGTCAGCAGTACACGGTATGCGTTGAGTCGAAGCTGGTAGGGATCCTTGATCTTCGTTCCGCGCTTGTATCCGCGCGCCAGCGTATTTGACCACGCGCCTTCACGTCGAAGGAAATCCGTACCCCACGCCAGCAAGGCTGCGTCGAGCTCGAGTCCCTGGGCGCCGAACTCGGTAACGCAGGATGTGAGAAGACGACAGCTTCGCCCTCCGTAGTCGGATTCGTTGTCACCATACCACGGACCGATCTTCATGAATTTGTTGGTCGACTGAAAATCATTCGGGACGCCGAACGCTTCGAGCGCTTTATCGCGTGACGACGCGACCATACCGAAGCGAGCGCGTGCGTCGTCGGCGTATCGCTCTCGCAGGTAGCGCTTCGCTGTGTCGAGCGAACGCGTGATGCGAAGGTGATAGCCACCTGCGTCGAGTTGTTCCGCAATCGGCGCCAAATCCGCTGGCACCACTCCGTCAAGCAACATGGCGACATAACGGTGCAGATCGCCCGCGAAGTGAAAACGCAACTCCCGATCGAGGTTGAGCGCAGGACGATTCTCGAAAGCTACGGCGCCACCCTTGAAGAGTCCGGCCACCGCGGTTGGTGCATGGACCGTCCACTCGGAATTCTTGGCCGACCCCTCTACCGCCGTTTTCCATTGGCCGAGTCCGCCCTCTTCGCCGATGTGAATCTCTTGTCCGCTGCCAATGAGTCCGACCACGACGCACCATTCTGGAATACGGTCAGCGAATCCGATAAACTCCTCCGGCTCGCTTCGCGCATCCGCGCGGTCATGTTTTGCACGTACCTGATCTGCGTCGTAGGCACGCTGCGCTTCATCGAACACCAATACATGCTCGGGCGGAACTGGCGACCGGGCTGCTGAGTAGCGCTTGACATACTCCTTCACGCCGCGAACAAACGTCTTACCGTCGCCTCCCGCGGCTCGCATCTCGTACTGAAGCACCTCCACCAGTGGACCATTGCCACTCAGGTAAACTGCCGGAGCGGTAGGTTTTCCATCGACTCGCGTGACGGAGAGATCATCGAGGTAGCGTGCGTGAACGGTCTGCAGGCCAACGAGTGTCTTTCCTGCGCCGGGGATTCCGGTCAGCAAGATCAAATGGCGCGACTTGGTGAGCGCCGCCTGGTGAATAATCTGCTTGATCTCTTCGATGGCAGGCTCTGTCGCGGCATGCGCACGCTCAATCTTCCGCAGTGAACCAGACGCCATGAGTTCACGCGCCGCCTCCACGATCGTTGGAAGCGGGCAATACGCGCCGTCTGCCAGAAATGCATCTCGACTCAACACGGGCTCGCGCTTGGTACGCGTCAGGTCGGCGATCACTGCGTCTAGCGCGTCCGGTCCCGTGATGTGCACACCGGAAATCTCGTGCTGATATCCGCGTGCGCGGGTCGGTACGAGTACCGCAGTGACTTCCCGATCGGCACACTCGCGATGGTAGTTGCGAAGGTCTCGGGCATACGCCGCCGCTTGATCCAGGTCAGCCTGACTTGGGGCGAGCTTTCCCTTGAGCTCGATTACCATTACGCCTGCCCCGACCAAGAGCACCACGTCGGGCCGACGTGATTCCATCGGCAGCTCGTACTCGAGAATCGCCGAGTACTGGCGAGCAAGCTCATCGCGAATGAGCACTTCTGAGACCTCAGATTGCAGCGGCGGAATCGAATCCGCCCACGCGCGATGCTGCTCCGGGGATGCATCGGTCACAAATGCCGCGAGACTCTCGCGAATCTGCTTTGGAGGAGCTGCCCGAAAATCAGCGAAGCTGGATTCCCATCCTGAGCGCGGACGATCGGTCATTGTCGTTGGATTGAGTGCGAGGCAATACGGCGAT
>NZ_JBILKJ010000019.1:0-47691 GCF_044376735.1 Gemmatimonas sp. | reverse complement strand
GCAGGCGGTCGAGTTCGCGCAGCGCCGCCTCGGAGTGATCCGTGCTCACGCGAATCGAGGCCGCGTGATACTCGGTGAGCAGGCGACCGCGATCGCCCAGCCCGTCAGCCACCACCTCGAACATCGTGCCGGTGAGCGCCAGCGGCATCTCCTGATCGAGCCGCGCCATCGTGATGCCGCCCAGCTTCACCACCGCCCCGCTGTCCGGCACCTGCGTACCGTCGAGCACCTTCATGAAGGTGCTCTTGCCGGCGCCGTTCCGCCCCAGCAGACAGACCCGCTCCCCCCGCTCGATGGCGAAATCGGCGTGGTTGAGCACGGGGGGACCCCCGAAGGCGACACTGACGTCCTGCAACGATACGAGCGACATGCCGCACATTAGCTTGCAGCCATGGCCAATGCGACGGACACCTTGGTATCGGCGCGCCTGCCGGAGACCCGATCGGTGCTCCTGTACGACGGAGAGTGCGGATTCTGCGCAGGCAGCGTGCAGTTCGTGCTGCGGCATGAGCCGGCGGCGGCCCGCGCGCGTCTCGCCTTCGCACCGTTGCAGGGACCGTTCGGGAGCCGTGTGCGTGCCCAGTTCCCGGAGCTGATCGGTGTGGATTCAGTGGTGTGGTACGACCCGTCGGGGCCATCGGTGCGGGTTCGGAGTGCGGCCGCCCTCGCCGCCGTGGCCCACCTCGGGGGCGTGTGGGCGGTGGCGGCCGCGCTGGGCCGACTGGTCCCCCGACCGCTCCGCGACGCGGTGTACGACCTGATCGCCCGGCGCCGCTTCGAGATCGCTGCCCCCGCCTGCCTGCTGCCGACCCCGGAGGAACGCTCGCGCTTCCTCTCGTAGGGGCGGTAGTTTCCCGCATGTCTCTCCCCCTCCCCGAGTATGATGGGCTCGATGGACTCGCCATCGCCGATCTGGTGCGCCGTCGTGCCCTGAGCGCCGCCGAGGTCACCGAGGCCGCGCTGGCCCGCATGGCCGCCCGCAATCCACGGCTCAACGCCGTGGTCCGGCCCCTCGACGCGATGGCCCGAACGATGGCCGCCAAGGTCGACCTCGACGCGCCCTTCGCCGGCGTGCCGATGCTGATCAAGGATTTGATGACGACCGTCGCCGGCGTGCCCACCAGCAACGGGACGCGGGTGCTACAGTCCATCGTCCCCGATCACGACAGCGAACTCGTGGCCCGCTACCGGGGCGCCGGGGCCGTGTTCATCGGCAAGGCCAACACGCCGGAACTGGGGCTCACGCCCTACACCGAAAGTGAGGCGCTCGGCCCGGCCCGCAACCCGTGGGATCCCACCAAGACCACCGGTGGCTCGAGCGGTGGGTCAGGGGCCGCTGTGGCGGCGCGTATCGTGCCCATCGCCCACGGAGGCGACGGCGGCGGCTCACTCCGGATCCCCGCCTCGTGTAACGGCGTGTTCGCCATCAAGCCCACGCGCGGCCGTATGCCCACCGGTCCCGATTTCGGCGACGCGTGGCGCGGCTTCGTGCAGGAGCATGTGATCACCCGCAGCGTGCGCGATTCCGCCGCCATGCTCGATGCCACCGCCGGCGAAGATGCCGGCACCCCGGTGGCCTGCCCGCGACAGGATCGGCCGTTCCTCGAGGAGGTCACGCGCGAACCGGGGCGCCTGCGTGTGGCCGTCACCACCACGCCGTTCTTCGGCAGCACCGTGCACCCCGACTGCGTGGCCGCGCTGGAAGACGCCGCGGCGCTGCTGGAATCGCTGGGGCACGATGTGATCCGCGCCGAGCCGGTGGTCGATGCGCAGTCGCTGTCGCAGGCGTTTCTCACCGTGGTGGCGGCCGAGGCGCGCGCCGACATCGAGTGGATCGGCGAGCAGCTCAAGCGCGCCCCGCGCCGCGACGATGTGGAGCTTACCACGTGGGCGCTGGGGCTCGTGGGCAAGGCCGCCAGCGCCGCGGACTACGCGACATCGGTGCGCACGCTGCAAGTTGCCGGGCGCACGGTGGGTCGGTTCTTCACCAACTACGACGTGATGGTTACGCCCACGCTGGGCGCACCACCGTTTACGATTGGCGCGCTGCAACCGAGTGCCGCCGAGCGGGCCATGCTGCGCGTGGTGTCGGGGCTCGGTCTTGGTGGCGTGCTCAAGGCAGCGGGGCTGCTCAATGAGACCGCGAAAAAGGTGTACGGCTTCATTCCCTACACGCCGCTGTTCAATGTGACGGGACAGCCGGCGATGTCGGTGCCGTTGCATTGGAACGCCGCGGGGCTGCCGATCGGTACGCAACTGGTGTCGCGCTTCGGCGACGAGGCCACGCTGTTCCGCGTGGCCGGTCAGCTGGAACGCGCCCGCCCGTGGGCGGGGCGCGTT
Source organism: Gemmatimonas sp. (assembly GCF_044376735.1). Lineage (GTDB taxonomy): Bacteria > Gemmatimonadota > Gemmatimonadetes > Gemmatimonadales > Gemmatimonadaceae > Gemmatimonas. Next base: position 45,351 of record NZ_JBILKJ010000019.1, on the reverse strand, counting down.
CCGCCACTGGTGTGATGCGTGATCTGATCAGGCGCTGACTACAGCTTGGTCGCAGGCTTGAGCGTCGCGCCGGGGCTGGCTCGATTCGAACGCGCGAATGTCACGGCAAGCGGCTGGAGGCATCATCGGCGCGCCGCCAGCGCAACCGACGGATCACGGGCGATCCGTCGGTCCGTCGTGCTTCGAACCAGATTAGCAGCGAGTCCCCCGCGACCACGAAGTGGCGGGTGAGCGTTCGCCCCACGTCGCCGGCCGACAGGGCCCCGATCAGTCGATGGGTTACCGTCCCCGCCACCGCGTCCACCTGGTAGGTCCCGAAGTACGCGTCATAGCCACCACTGGCCGCACTGTTGTTCGGATCGGACACCATGGATGGGGCACTCGCCGCCGCTCGCGCACGGTCGCGCGCCATGAGCTGTGCCTGCACATGGCCGCGTGTGTCGTAGCTGATCCAGGCAATGGGATCGGCACCGAGCGGCCCATCGGCAGGCTCGACCCCGCGCGCGGAACTGTCCGTGCGGGACACCAGCGTCCATGTGCCGACGGGAGCCTGCGCGGCAGCAGGGATCGCTGTGCCCACCACGGTGGCAATCGTCCACAAGATTGATGTGCATCGCATCGACTGTACTCGGTGGAAGTGGAAATGGACGTTGCATCGGGGTAGGCAGAGATGAGGCCACCGCCGCCTGCCTTGCGAGCTATTTCCCGAAGAAGGACTAAGGTCTCTTCCAACGGTTACGCAATTGCATTGGGCTACCGTCTGGACGAGAGCGTCTGTCACGCCTACGCTCGGTAGGCGAGCCTTCCGCCGTCGGTGTGATCAGGCGCTGACTACATCTTGGTCGCAGGCTTGAGCGTGGCACCGGCCAACCGGCCCACGCCGCCCAACGTGGTCTGCGCGGCATTGAGTCCCAGTCGGAAATCCTTGTCGGTGTACGTCGACCACACGTCGGTGGGCTGGTGCCAATGCGGGTTCCAGCCATTGCCCGTTTGCGTACCGCGCTCGTTCTCCCGCAAGCTGATCGCGGGAATGAGATCCTGGAACGGTCCCGAGTCGGTGTTGGTCATGTGCGGACCGACCTGCGCCGGGTAGTCGGTGGCGTACTTCGTGTTGGACTGGTGCAGCGCCCACGCCAGCTCCGACGACGCCTTCCACATCTTCGAGTTGATCTGAAACTCGATGTTCACATCGGCTTCGGGGCGCTGCTCCTTGGCCATGGTGCCGTCGGCCTTCGGCATGCCGTGATCCCACATCATCATGTCGTGCTGGATCATCCCCAGCCACTTGGGCTCCGGATACTTCCCCGATCCCTTGGGCTCTTCGATGCCCTGCAGCTTCGCACGCTGCTCGATGTACGCCCGCGCACCGTTCAGGCCACTCTCTTCGTTGTTCCACAGCACGAAGCGAATGGAGCGCTCCGTCTGCACATCAGGACTGCTGAACACGCGGGCCAGTTCCATCACGAGCGCGGTGCCCGAGCCGTCGTCGTTCACGGCCTCGCCCCAGCCGATACCGTCCATGTGCGCGCCTACGATGTACATCTCGTCCGGGTGCGTAGTGCCGATCTTGGTGCAATACACTTCCTGCCGCTCGCCCGGCATGCTCGGCTCCGCATTCAGCGCGCGCAGCTTCGGATCGGGCTGCAACAGGGAGTCGTTGTTCACCCCGGTGCGCGTGCGGATGCCGCGGTTGCGTCCACCGCCCGAGGCCTGCGTGGCCGGCGGGCCCACGCGGCGCAGCGGCGGCTGACCGGGGGCGGGCGGCGCGGCGGCAGGCGGTGCCGCCGGACGTTCGGCCAAGGTGGGCGGCTCGTAGCGATACGTGATGCGCTCGGTGTTCGAGCAGCCGTAGCTCTTGAGCTGCGCCTCGATCCAGTCCACGGCGTCGCGGTTGCGCTTGGTGCCCTGCTTCCGATCGCCGAACTGCGTGAGCCCCTTCAGCGTGGTCTTGTACCGCTCGAGGTCCAGTCGCGCGACCATCAGGGCCACCGGATCGGTGGAGTCGATCGGGGCGATCGCCGGCGGAAGCACCTGCTTCTGGGCCAGCGCCGGCGAGGTCGCCAACACGGCCACGACGGCCGAGACGGACAGGGAGGTAAGCGTGCGCATCGGACGCATGGTGGGGCGGGTGGGAAGGAAAACGTGGCGGGACCTTCAAACCATTCTGACGGACCGCGGCATCCCAGCGTTGAGGTCACCTCTCGGTTCTTGCCCGTGAGCTCAATGCTGGCCGCCGTTTCAAGCTCCGCCCGGTTCGCGCCGCGCGCAACCGTGGCGGCAGCAGGTTCCGTATCCGTCCGCTTGCGCCGGCCGACCATGTAGTTGAGCGTTCGCGCCATGCTCGATATGGCGCAGGACCACAACGCGCGGTCGTGGTGGCACTCCGTGCGGGGCGCGTTGCGCGGCACCAAGCACGATTACACCACCGGCCCGATCGGGCGCTCCATTTTCCTCCTCGCCATTCCGATGGTGCTGGAGATGATCATGGAGAGCCTGTTCGCGCTCTCCGATGTGTTCTTCGTGGCGCGACTGGGCGCGAGCGCGGTGGCCACGGTGGGGCTCACCGAGTCGATGATGATCGTGGTGTACACGATCGCGATGGGGCTGGCTATCGCCGGCACGGCGGTCGTGGCGCGACGCGTGGGCGAGCGCGATGCCGACGGCGCCGCGCGCGCGGCGGTGCAGATGATCACGCTGGGCGTGATCGCCTCGGTACTGATCGGTGTCGCGGGCGCGCTGGCCGCCCCCGCCCTGCTGCGCGCCATGGGTGCGACCGATGATGTGCTGGCCACCGGCACCATGTTCACGCGCGTGTTGTTGGGCGGCAGCGGCACGGCGTTCCTGCTGTTCGTCATCAACGCGGCCTTTCGCGGAGCCGGCGATGCCGCGGTGTCCATGCGCGTGCTCTGGCTGGCCAACGGCATCAACATCGTGCTCGGGCCGATGTTGATCTTCGGCATTGGACCGTTTCCGCAGCTCGGCGTCACGGGGGCGGCCATCGCCACCACCATCGGCCGCGGCACCGGCGTGTGCTACGCGCTGTGGCGACTTACGCGCGGCTCCGGACACCTGCGCGTCACGCGCACGCATGTGGTGTTCGAGTGGGATACCATGCGTTCCGTGCTGCGCCTGTCGGTGAACGCCACCTTTCAGGTGCTGGTGGGCAGCCTGAGTTGGATGGTGCTCATTCGCCTCATGGCGTCGTTCGGCAGCGCGGCCATGGCCGGCTACACGATTGCCGTCCGCATGGTCATGTTCGCCATGCTCCCCGCCTGGGGGCTCGGCAACGCCGCCGCCACCATGGTGGGCCAGGCGCTTGGCGCGCGGAACCCTGATCGCGCGAATGCCGCCGTGTGGACCGCCGCCCGCTACAACGTGGCGTTTCTCGGGCTCATGGGCGCGATCTTCGTGCTGTTCGCCCGGCCGATCGTGGCGGGGTTCACCAGCGATCCCGCCGTGACCGAGGTTGCGGTGTTCGGTTTGCGCATCATGGCGGCGGGCTTCCCGTTCTTCGCCTTCGGCATGGTGCTTACGCAGGCTTTCAACGGCGCCGGGGATACGCGCACGCCCACCAACATCAACATCGCCGTGTTCTGGGCCTTCGAGCTCCCGCTGGCGTGGCTGTTGACCACGCAGACGCGCATGGGCTCACATGCGGTGTTTGTGTCGGTGCTGGCCGCCTACACGCTGCTGGCGGCGGTCAGCGCGGTGATGTTCCGCAAGGGGGCGTGGCGCACGCAGCGGGTGTAGCGGGCGGTGTGCCCGCGGCACTGTCGGGAGCGAGCGCGGCGCGAAGCGATCCCACCAGCGTGCCACGATTGCCGAAGTCCCAGCTGGCACCGTAGCGCAGATCGGCGATCACGAACTGCGGGCTCTTCGGCTTGGCATTCGCGCGCGGCACGATCACCAGCGTGTCGGTCCACTTCACCGTGGGCGGTTGCATGGCATTCGTGAACGCCATCACGGCCAAGGTCGTATCACCGCGCGTGGCAATGCTGCGAATGCCGAACGACGTGTTTCCCTCGAACAGGCTGCTGAACAAGTCGCCGTCGATGAACGGAGGCTTCTCCCTCGGCACCAGGCGTGCCACCGAATCGCGCGCATGCCGCGCCTCGACCAGCAAGCGCACCAGCGTGGAATCGAGGTACGGCTGCACGGCGTCGAGCGCCAGCGAATCGGGCACGCCGCTCACGCCGAGGCCGTCGAGCAGCGTGTAAAACTGCGCCGCCGTTTCGGATGGCGACGACGGCGCGGAAGGACGGCAGCCGGCCGCGGCGGACAGCACAAGCGCCGTAGATGCCGCAGCCAGGCGCAGGCGATGCGTGAACGGCGCGATCACTTGGGCATTCCCGGTTTCGTTCGGCTCGGTACCCGCGACGACAGCGGCGCCGGCGTATACGACGGCACAAATCGACAGCCCTTGGCCGGGTCGTACATCGGGTCCACCGTGGCGCACGATGCCGCCACGGACGTGGGCGTGGGTATGGTACCCCGCTCCACCCACGCCAACAGCGCGCGCATCGCACTCACGTACTGTGCGTCACTCGTGTAACTGTGCTCGCTGTCCTGCGTAAACAGCTGCACCAACGCCTTGCCACGCCCCGCTCGCTCCATCGTGACGCGGAACGTGCTCTCGAGTTCCACGAACGCCGTGGGATCGTCGATGGCGTGCATGGTGAGCACGGGCACCGGAATGCGGCCGGTGGGATCGGCATCGGCGGCCAACGTGGCCACGGCCACGGCATCAGCCGCGTAGCGCGCGATCTTCTCGTTCAATGCCGCACCGCCGGCATAGGCCACTCCCACGGTCGTAAACGGATTCGCGCCGTTCGTCCGCTTCGTCATGATGTCCTGAAAGTGCCACGTGCCCCAGTTCAGGTGCGCGATCAGCGTGCGCTCGGGCACCTTCACCGCCGCAAGAATCGTGGCCAGCTTCTGCGCCTGCTCCGGCGAGCGCGCAGCTGCGGGCTTCCGTACACCAGTGCAGGCATCCACGCGATCCGCCAGCTGCGCGCGCGTGAGCTTCGAGCCCACGGGCAATCCCTGCCAGAGCGGATACTGCGGTTCGTCGGCCCGTGGATGGTCGCCACACACGGCTTGATACACCACGCGCAGATCCATCCGGAAGTCGTACGACAGGCTGGCGCCCCCCAGCACGCCGCTGGTGAGCAGCACGGCGTCGTACGGCACATGCCCCTGCGCATCGCGCGCGCCGAACAGCTCCGCCGTGCGCGCCGCCACGCCGGCGCCCCACGACTGACCGTGCAGGATCGTGCGTTCGGGAACGCCGAACTGCGCGATGAACCGCTGCCGTGAGCGCTCCACATCTTCCGCCGCCGACCGTACGGCCACGCCCCCCTGATGGTACGTGCTCGCCACCACGGCGGAGCCCATGCGCGTCCAGATGTTCCAGCGCGTGAGATCGTCCGCACTTCCCTTCGCATCGGGGGCACCGAGGTCGGGGCCACCATGGGCGTGCACGACAAGCTGCTTGTTCCACGGCGACGGCATGGCGATCCAGTAGAACGCCCCCGCGCTGTCCTTGCCAAGCGAACACTGCGTGGTGGCGGGGATGCCGTCGGGGCATGGCGTGGGTTCGGCGCGAGTCTCCTGCGCGCCACTCGATGCCGCGGCGAGCAGCGACAGCGCGGCGACCGCTCTGACACATCGCGTCACGCTGCCAACCGCGCCGATGCCATCTTCAGCTCCTTGCGCTGCAACTCGCTGCGCAACAGCCACAGCGCGAAGCCGGCCTGCAGCGTCATGGTGAGTACCGAGAGATACCAGACCTGCTTGATCTCAAAGCCCGCACGATGCGACAGCCACCACACCGGCACGGCGAAGGTGAGCAGGCGCGTGCCGCTGGCGATCAGCGAGGGCACAGTGTTGCCGAGCGCCTGGAACATGCCGCCACAGGTGAAGAGGAGTCCCGAGGCCACGAAGTTCCACGAGATCGTGCTCAGGAACTGCGTCGCGACGGCGAGTACGGCGGCCTCCTGGGTGAACCCCCGCACCAGCATGTCGGGGCGCCACTGACAGAGCAGCGTGAGCAACAGCATCGGAATGCTGCCCATGATCGCCGCCCACGTGAACGTGTCACGCACGCGATCGAGATGACCAGCGCCCATGTTCTGGCCGGCCATCGGCGCCGCCGAGAACGCGACGGCCATGGCGGGCAGGAACAGCGACTGCATGAGCCGTGAGCCGATGCCGTAGCCCGCCTGCGCTTCCGGGCCGAACGGCTTGATGGCCGTATAGATCACCGCCGTGAACACGAACATCAGCGCGAACTCCGCACCGGGCGGTACGCCGATCTTGAGCATGCGCGCGAGCACATCGGTGCGCACCGCCAGCAGCTCGCGCCGGAAGCCGACGTAGTGCTCGAGCCGGATGAAGTACAGCAGCATCACGAGCACGCCGATGCCGATCGCCAGTGAACTGGCGAGCCCCGCCCCGGCCACACCGAGCGGGCGCCCCGTTACCCACCCGGCAATGAGAATGGGTGCGAAGACCACGTTGAGCACCACCGTGAGCATCTGCACCAGCATGCCCGGCTTCACGATGCCCGTGCCGCGCAAGGCACTCCCCATGGACACCAGCGCGAACTGGAGCGCGAGCCCGGGGATGTACCAGCGCAGGTACGACGTGCCGGCGGCGATCGTGTCCGCGTTCGACCCCAGGGCGCTCATGTAGCGACCGCAGAGCACGTAGCCGACGACCAGCGTCCCGATGCCGCACACAAAGGCCCACAGCACGCTCTGATTGAACACCAGATTGGCGTCGGGCTGGTCCTTGCGACCCACTGCGTGCGCGATGAGCGCCATGGTGCTCACGCCCAGGATCTGCGTGAACGACATGATGATGAACTGCACGTTGCCGGCCGCACTCACCCCCGCCACCGCCGCGTCACCCAGGCGGGCCACGAAGTAGAGGTCGACCAGGTAGTACAGCGTCTGGAAGATCATCCCCAGGGCCATCGGCACCGCGAGGCGTACGATGTGGCGGGGGATGGAGCCGGTGGTGAGGTCGTTCATCCGTGAAGGCTGCCATCCACGCCTGCCGTTGGCAATCGCCGGTCGCGTCTCTTGCCCATTTCCTGATTGCGTGCTGATTTCCTTGCCTATGCGTACTCCCGCCCCGCTCCGTCTGTGCCCCCGGCGCCTGCTCGCCCTGGCCGTTCCCCTGTTCGTCGCCTGCGCCCCGAAGGGCGACGACAAGCCCGTGATCGGGCTGATCACGAAGACCGAGTCGAACCCGTTCTTCGTGAAGATGAAGGAAGGGGCCGAACAGGCCGCCGCTGCGCAGGGGGCGACGCTGATTGCCGCCGCCGGCCGTACCGATGGTGACAACGCCGGTCAGGTCACGGCCATCGAGAATCTCATGGCTGCCGGCGCCAAGGCCATTCTCATTTCCGCCAGCGACTCCAAGGCCATCGTGCCCGCCATCAAAAAGGCGCGCGACGCCGGCATCCTGGTGATCGCACTCGACAGCCCGACCGATCCGGTGGAGGCCACCGATGCCCTGTTCGCCACCGACAACTACAAAGCGGGGCAGCTCATCGGCCAGTACGCCAAGGCGCGCCTGGGAACCACGCCAGCCAGGATCGCCACGCTCGACCTCATTCCGGGGCACCCCACCAGCGCGCAGCGCCACAACGGCTTCCTGAGCGGATTCGGGCTCCCGTCGTACGAGAAGACGCGCAACGAGCTCGCCCAGCCACCGGAAGTCGTCTGCATGACCGATGCGATGGGTGATCAGGCCAAGGGGCAGACGGCCATGGAGAACTGCCTGCAGGCGCACCCGGACATCAACGTCGTGTATACGGTGAATGAGCCGTCGGCCGCGGGCGCCTTCACCGCGCTCAAGAATGCCGGCAAGGAGAAGGGCGTGTTGATCGTCTCGTTGGATGGGAGCTGCCGCGGGGTGCAGAATGTCGTGGACGGCGCGCTCACCGCGACCGCGCAACAGTATCCGCTTCGCATGGCCGAGTTGGGGGTGGAGGCAGCGATGGCGTTTATCACGACGGCCAAGAAGGCGAGCGGCTACGTGGACACCGGTGTGCAGTTGATCGCGAAGGACAGTGTGGCCGGCGTCCCCAGCCTCGGCGCAGACAAGGCCCTCGGACTCTGTTGGGGCGATAAGTGATCATTCGGCGGCTGGCCTTTGCCGGTCCGTTGGTTGCCTTGCTCTTGGCCTGTACGTTCTTCGCCGTGCAATCGCCGCGCTTCCTGACCGGCGCCAACCTGTCGCTGGTGCTGAGTCAGGTGATGGTGGTGGGCGTGCTCGCCATCGGACAGACGCTCGTGATTCTCACCGGCGGCATCGACCTCGCCTGCGGTATGGTCATGGCGCTGGGGTCCATCGTCATCAGCATGTTGGCGGTGCAGCACGGCTGGCATCCGGCGATGGCCATCGCCGGGGGCATGGGTGTGACCACCATGGTCGGCATGATCAACGGTCTGCTGATTACGCGCATCAAGCTCCCGCCGTTCATCGTCACGCTGGGCACGATGAACATCGCCTTCGCGATCACGCAGCTCGTGTCGCAGGCGCAGACGTTCACCGACTTGCCGCCGCTGCTCACGTGGCTTGGGAACGGCGTGCGCCTGGGGACCACGCCGATCGCGTACGGCGCGCTGGCCATGTTGCTGATGTACGCGCTCGCATTCGTGATGCTGCGCGAGACGGCGGCGGGCCGACACGTGTACGCCGTGGGGAACAACCTCGAGGCCGCACGCTTAGCGGGCATCAACACCAACCGCGTATTGCTCAGCGTGTACGCGCTTTCGGGACTGTGCGCCGGCGCCGCGGCGTTGCTCTCCATCGCGCGCACTGGCGTCGGTGATCCGCAAAGTGGACAGACGGAGAACCTCGACGCCGTGACCGCCGTCGTGCTGGGTGGCACGAGCCTCTTCGGTGGACGCGGGATCGTGCTCGGATCGATCGTCGGCGCGCTCATCGTGGGCGTGTTCCGCAACGGCCTCACGCTGATGGGCGTGTCGTCGGTGTATCAGATTCTCGTCACCGGCGTGTTGGTGATTCTCGCCGTAGCGACCGACCAATGGTCGCGAAGGTCATGAGGACGAGCATATGAGCACGGCGAACGCACCGATGGTGCTCGAGGCGCGTGGCCTGGTGAAATGCTACGGACACGTCACCGCGCTCGATGGCGTCGACTTCGAAGTGCGCGCGGGCGAGATCATGGCCGTGATCGGCGACAATGGCGCCGGCAAGTCGTCGCTCATCAAGGCGCTGTCGGGGGCCATGATTCCCGACGGCGGCGAGATCTGGCTGGATGGCGCGCGCGTGCAGTTCAGCGGCCCGATCGATGCACGTCGCGCCGGCATCGAGACCGTGTATCAGGATCTGGCGCTGGCTCCGGCGATGTCGATCGCGGAGAACGTTTTCCTCGGGCGCGAGCATCGTCGGGCTGGTATCGCCGGGTCGCTGCTGCGCTTGCTCGACCGCACGCGCATGGAGCGGGAAGCCGCCACGCATCTACAGCAGCTCGGCATCGGCATTCGCTCCATCACGCAGCCGGTAGACACGCTCTCCGGCGGCCAGCGCCAAGGGATCGCCGTGGCGCGCAGCGCAGCCTTCGCACGGCACGTGGTCATTCTCGACGAACCGACGGCCGCGCTCGGCGTGAAGGAGAGCGGCATGGTGCTCGACCTCATCACGCGCGTGCGCGATCGCGGATTGAGCGTGATTCTGATCAGCCACAACATGCCGCACGTGTTCGCGCTGGCCGATCGCGTGCACATTCAGCGGCTCGGGCGGCGGGCGGCGCTGGTGCGCACACGCGACATCGCAATGGCGGAGGCGGTGGCGGTCATGACGGGGGCAACGGCATGGCCGGCAGCTCTCGAGTAGTCCGATGATCGATTCGGCGGCTAGCGCAAGCTACGCCAATGGCTTTCAGTCCCTCATGCGCTTCATCGAGTCGCCGGTCTTCACCGCCGGTCTTCACCGCCGGTCTTCACCGCCGGTCTCCGGCGGCGTGGGCTATCTCGCCCGTCGCACGCCCGAAGAGACCGCGACCACGAGGACGATTGAACGTGCGCGCGTGACGGGAGCAGAGACGCGTGCGCGTCGATCTGATCGCCGGGCGAGGGATTCATCACCAACTGCCTGCCCTGCGCCGCCGAGTCGAGCCGCCCCGGGGGCCCACTGTCAGTCGCCACCGGCCCCACGCTCGGCAACGTGGGCATGACCGAGAGGGCGGGAGCGGTGCTGTCGGCGGTCCGTGTTTCCGGCTCGCGCGAGGGCGAGAAGGCGACGAGGGCGAGCCGGCGACGAGGGCGAGCAGGCGAAGCGGGCAGCGGCGAGCACTGCGATGGTGCGAATGACGGAAAGACGCTGAACCGGAAGCCCGTCGCAGCTCACCGTCTCACCGGCCGATCCACCGGGCGAACTTGATCAGAAACACATGGCGCCCCGGGTCGGCGAAGGCACGGCCCACCTGGTTCGCCACGCCGAAATCCGCCGCGTCGAAGTCCGCCTCACGCTGCTGGGACCACACGAAGAAGAGCGACGACCCCGGCTGGTATTCCCAGCGCAGCACCGCATTGCCGCGCAGGGCGCGCACAGTGAAATCCTGCGTCGGCACGAAAAACGGGCGCGCGGCTCCGCTGCCGTCCGGATCCACCGTGAGACCACCCGTGGTGGCGCTCACCCGTCCGCGATCGCGGCCATACTCGGCGAACGCGAAGGTGCGGGGCGTCGTGTATTCCTTGAAGCGCGAGAACTCGCCGGCCGATGCGAACGGCTGCAGGAAGAGCTGCAGCGACAGCCACGGCGAGAAGGTCCAGTCGACCCGCGCATCGAGGCGGGCTTCACGCTGGCGCACATCGGCGAAGACATACCGGCGTCCATACGTGGCCACGGCCAGTGGATCGGTGACGGCCTGGATGTACTGCCCCGTGGTGATGCCACCCCGATAGGAGGGACCGAGCCGGATGCGCGCCTGCGGCACTGGACGCCAGTCGACCTCCAGTTCCACCGAGTGCACGTCACGCCCGCTGCGGTCGGTCGTGCGCTGGGCTCCTACGTTGAAGATGATCGACTTGCGCCCATCGGTGGACAGCCCGATCGAGTGCAGCGTTTCCGTGGGGCGCAGCGCAAGGGGGCCACCACGCAGCAATCGGTCGTTCAGCGTTTCCGGCGAGTACGACAACCGGTAGCTGAGCTCCCAGAAGTTGAGCAGCGTCGTATTCGCAAGGAGACTCGTGCGCGTTTCGTTGCGATCGCCGGCGAAGTTGAAGCCGACCGTCTGGAACACACTGGCGCCCCATTCACGCGACCAGCGGTTCAAGAACGGATTCCGGAATGTCAACGCACTCGAAACAGATCGAGTATCGGAGCGCGTCTGAAACCCGAGATCGTTCGATTCGAACCCGGGGCTCGTTTCTTCATAGGTCACGCTGCCGAGGACGCGCTGACCGGCCAACTTCGCAAAGGAGAGCGCGACGAAGTGGCCGCTGAGTGAGGTGCGGTTGAGGTCGAACTCGAGATGGTCGGCATCGGGGCGTTGCCAGCTGCGGTAATTGGCCGTCTGCAAGCGTCCCATCACCGTTTCGCTCCCCGCCACACGACTGCCACTGAACACGCCGCTCACAGCATACGTGCGGTTGTTCCACGCGTGCTCCCAGTCGAGCCCGGCCACCGTGGCGGCACTCGGCAGGCGCGACGCAAGCACCGTGTCGCGCAAGTCACGACGCGTGTCGGCGAGGAATCCGCCCACCCCCGTATTGCCGCCGCGCAGCAGACGACGCAGCCGCGACACATGATAGTTGGCGCGGGGCTCTACCGGTTCACGCAGCACGCGGCCGTTGTTGAGCTGCACATCGGCATGTTCATGCGCCGTGACCGCATTGAGTACGCCCACCTGCCAACCGCTGGGCGTGGTACCGCTCAACTTGAGCGCGCCGAGGATGGGCGTCTGGGTGGTGATGCGGGTGGCCTGCAGACTGTCGCCGGTCGGGCGACGCTGCGGGGCCCGACCCACGCGGCGGCTGTAGAAGAAACGCGGGGGGTCGTTGTCGTTGAGCGTGCGCGTGTTGCCGAACGCGAACCCGTCGGCGTTTTCGAGAAAGAACGGACGACGCTCCGGGAAGAACACCTCGAACGCCGTGAGATTGACCACGGCCGGATCGGCTTCCACCTGCCCGAAGTCGGGGTTTATCGTGGCCGTGAGCGTGAGCGACTGCGGCAGCTTGAATCGCGCGTCACCACCCACCGCACCGACCAACTTCTGCCCAGGCACGAACGCATTCCGTGCACGCAGCGGCTGACTTTCGAGCTGCGTGCGCACATAGGGAATGAGCTCCGTACGCGACGGCGGCCGCAATGAATCGAGACCGGTAAGGGTACCGAAGCGCGAGACGAAGCCGGGGGCGTCGGCAGGGGTGGGCGCCCAGTAGGCTTCCTCACCGTGACGGGCGATTTCACGCCCGAAGTTCACCCCCCACGGCCGCACCGCGCCGCGGCCGTTCGCAACATCGTAGCGCAGCTGCGAAAGCGGGATGCGAAACTCCGCCGTCCATCCTACACTGTCGATGCGCGCCACCACGTTCCACACCGCATCCCACGTGGCGTCGAAGTTGTCGCCGTCGTCGTTCGTGACGTAACCGTCATTAAGCACACCGCGCGGATTGACACCGAACACGAACGCCGTGCGCTTGTCGCCGTAGCTGTCGAAGCCCACGTAGAACCAGTCGGCGTACAAGTCTTCGGCGTCGCGGCGCCCCAGCTGCTGTGCGATACTGTCGGGCGCCGTGTCAAAATTGCGCACGCCAACATAAAGCGCGTTGGCATCGTAGGCGATCCGCACTTCGCTCTTCTGCGAGGCGGGACGGCCGTTCTGCGGGGTGCGCTGCACGAAGCCCGTGGCCGGGGTTCCGGTTCGCCACACCGGCTCATCGAGCTTGCCATCGATCGTGATCGGCGCCGTAGCCCACTGAGCGTGAAGCGACGGCTGGGCAGCGAGGGGCACGGCGGCGAAGGCAAGTGTCACCGGGACGGCCAATAACGAGAGGTGCCTGAACATCCATGAAACATAATCAGGCACCCTGTTCCCTTGCGCCGCGCCGTCTCAGTTTCCGCGGCGCGCTGCCCGCCCTGGTTACCGCCGCTGTCACCAGGCTCGTGCTTCAAGGGGTCAGAGTCCTTGAAGTTTGCGTCGAGCTTCAAGGGGTCAGAGTCCTTGAAGCTTGCCTCGTGCTCGACGCACTGAGCGCACGCGCGTAACCGTCAGTACGACTGGCCATCGCGGAGCGGGGTCCGCAGATCGTCCAGTTCCTGCAGTTGCAGGCGGTCTTCCCAATGCGGCGCGAGCTCGCCAACGATCCAGCGTATCGCGCCGTGCGCGAGGAGAGCGGCATCGCCGCGTTTCTGCAAGAGCGTGCATGCGTCACGCGGGCGTCGGACCCGGCGACAACGTCGGCACGAAACGTCCCGCCTGCGCCGGAGTGATTGGCGGACGCGTGCGACCGGCATCATCGGCCGAGCGACGCGCAATCCACAGCCACGGGTCGAGAGACGTTTCCACGGCAATGGTGTCTGCTCCCTGCGTGATCTGCACGATGCCCCCATGCGCGGCCTCCAGCACGATCGTGTGCGTGAACAGGAGCACGCCCAGCGCGGCGCCGCGTATGCACGTCGACGGCATGGCGCTCACGGGTAGAGGTGGTAGGGGGCACTGATCGCGCGGAAGTGCTTGAGTTCTGTTTCCCACGCGGCAAAGATCTCCGCGGGTGTACGCCCCGCCTCCAGCATCTGCTTGAGCCGCGGTGTCGCCGCCAGCCGGTCGAGGGTCGCCTCGTTCCAGACGAGCTGGTCGCGGTGCAAGGCGTGTACCGCCCAGAGCATCGCCACGCCCACGCGATACGGTTGCACCGTGCTGCGATCGGTGACGTGAACGCGAATGCCACGCGCCAGGTCGCCGGCGTACATCGGCGGTCTGGCATGGAATGCCTGTTGGACCGGCGTGAAGGTGTCCGCCGCGAAGCGCACCCCCGGAAGTTTCAAGTCGTTCAGTAGCACGACCGCGCGCTCGTGCGCCAGCCAAGGCGCACCGATCAGCTCGAACGGCGCATCGCTTCCGCGCCCCGCTGACACGTTGACCGCCTCGAAGAGGCAGGTCCCTGCGTACGCAATCAGCGACGAGAACGTCACCAGGTTCGGCGATGGCTTCCGCCACGATTGGCCGGTCTGATCGAACCACTGATCCCGGGTCCATCCACGCATCGGCACCACGTGCAATTCTGCCATGCGTCCACCGCGTAGGCGCCGCTCGCCATTGTAGAAGCGTGCCAGTTCACCGGGCGTCATGCCGTGCAGCGCCGGAATGGCCGTGTACGAGCCGAAGCGATAGAACGCTTGCGAGTCGGCCACGAAGCCATCGGCGCCACGCCCACCCAGCGGGTTGGGCCGGTCGAGTACCACAACGCGAATCCCTCGCTCGGCGGCGGCCTCCATGATGAACCCGAGGATGTTGACATGCTCATAGAAGCGGGCCCCGACGTCCTGAATGTCGTAGAGCAGCACGTCCACGCCATCCAACATCTCCGGTGACGGCTTATGCTGTTCGCCATACAGACTGTACTTCGGCACACCGGTGCGGGCGTCGCGGGTGCGCTCTGGGTCGCGCGGCACGGAGTAATCGTTGCTCCGGATGTCGTACTCCATGCCGAAGAGCGCCACCAGCCGCACATCGCGATGTGCCGCGAGCGCATCGGCAAGATGCGAGCCGTCCGCCAGGCGCCCACTGTGATTCGAAACGAGCGCGACCGCACGACCGCGCACCAACTCGGCAAATTCGTTGAACAGGCGATCGGCACCCATCGTCACCACCGGTCGGGTGGAGGTGGACGACTGGGCCGACGTCGCCACTGGGAGCGCGAGCAGGATGAAGGCTAACAGCCCTCGAATGCGTACTGGCATATTCCGCCGAGGTTGTGGTCAGGACGGCTCGCATGAAGCCCTTGCCGCGTACCAGCTAGCGCATCCGGACGGGGTCGGGGACGGTCGTGGCGCAGCCTCGCCAGGTGGAGTCACCGCGCGTGAGCACCGCGCTGGCCGGATAGCGTCGCTCCGATGTCCCGTTACGGCACTCGCCACGCGCAATGACCAAGGTGAACTGCGGATCAACGCTGAAGCGATAGCTGCGGAACACCGCACGACCGTCGGCGTCAAACTCCGGCGCCGAGTATGGGTGGACGGTGCTGTCGGCGCCCGTCCGGCGGAACTGCATGAAGCCGGAGTGTACTTCAACCGACCAGAACGGCTCGGTGCCGATGGCGACGGTCAGCACGACGGGCTTGGGGCGCACGCGGGAGCGGTAGGTGACAATGGACAGGCCGACAAAGGCGATGAGTGCCAGGACTGCACAAAAGGAAGGCGACATATCGGGACGTCTCCAGCGGGACCGTAAGGACGCACGCAGGAATATGGCGGTGGATCGCTCGCTCCGAAACATGGACGAGCCGTTTGTCACCGTGTCTGCCGATGACTGCACCCCGATCTCTCGGTGCGCATTCCGAGACAGGACCGTCCGCGTTCCGTTGCGCCCGCACGCCCCGCGCACATGCTTCCGTCACTCGAAGGGCTGACGCGTCGGCGTCCGGTGTGGATCGTCCTGTCCGAGCTCTGGCTCGATACCGAGCTCACCGATGACGACCATCGCCGCATTGCGGCGGTGCTCCGAGTGTCGGGCTACACCATTCCCGAACTCGAGGCCATCTGCCGATCCGAGGTCGCCCCGGAGGTTTCGGGCAACCTGCGTTCCGTCCGGGATAGGAATTTCAATCGGGCTGGTCCACTATCGGTCGAGCAGACGGCGCGACACAGCCGCGCACGCCGAACGTCCCCGCGTGATCGCGGGGCGTCAGGGGCGCCAGACGCCCGGGTGGGTCGGGGCGTCGGCGGGCGGGCGTGGGGCGCGTGATGCCCCTCGGCTCGCGGGGGCCCGCGTCGATGGCGGGCTCCGCCTGGCCGCCTACAACGTCGACCCGTTGAACGCGCTCACGGCCGCTTCGGCAACGCCCCCAACAGCGCCTGCACCGCCGCATCCAGCTGCGAGTCCTTCCCCGCGTACGATTCACCGATCGGACGTACGACGGGAATGTCGACCGGCCGTGGGTTCATCTCCATGTCTTTGCCGCTGTTGTCGCTGACGCGCGTGCTGGGAAGCCGCAGCGACGTCGCGCCATCGAGCAGGGTCACGTTCGACGTGAAGATGATCCACCCGGCGGTGGGTTCGCCGACCACTTTGCCAAGGCCGAGCGTGCGGTAGCCCTCGGTAAAGTCCTCGCCGTCGGACAGCGTCTGCTGGTTGGTGACGAGAATGGTGGGGCGGTCGAGCATGCGCTGCCCGAGTCCGCTGCGCGCCGGCGTGACGACGCCGGTGCCGCGGTCGGTGAAGTTGAGATAGTTGCGGCGTGCCAGCACATCGATCGCATACACATTCACGAAGCCGCCGTTGTTGTTGCGCACGTCGACCACCACGCCCTCACGCGCCTGATTCTCGGCGTCGAGGTCGAGATACAGTTGGTCGAGCGACGGCTGTCCCATGTCGAGCATGTGCACGTACCCCAGTCGCCCGCCACTCGCCTTGGCGACGTAGGCGCGGCGCTCCTCCACCCACTGCCGGTACACGAGCCCCTTTTCGGTCCCGAGGTTCACGGGGCGCACCACCACCTCGCGCGCCGCGCCGCCTGACGCACCACCGGCGGACGCGATCACGGACAGCACCACGCGACGGCCAACCTTCCCCATCAGCAGCGAATCGACCGACAGTCCCGCACGCACCGGCACGCCGTCGACCGACGCGATGCGTTCGCCGAGCCGCACGTTCGCCACCGCCGCCGGCCCCTGCGCGATGATCTCGCTCACCACGAGACTGCCATCGCGCTCGAGCGCCGCCCGATCGAAGCGCACGCCAAGGCGGCCCACCGGAATGGACACCGCACCCGGCGTGGGACCGGAAATACCGAGATGCGAAGCATTCAGTTCGCCGATCATCAGGGAGAGCACGCGACGCAAATCGTCCGGCGTGCGGCTCCCTTCCACGTACGGCTCGATCTTCGTGGCCAGCGCCGGCCAGTCCACGCCATTCATGCGCTCGTCGAAGAAGTTACGCCCCAGAAAGGTCCACGCCTGCCGGAAGATCGCCTGCTTTTCAGCCGCGAAGTTCACATCCACTTCTGCCGTCGCCGCCACGGAGCGCGCGGCGCGCGATTCCACCACGACAGCCGAAATGCGACCACCTTCCAGGTACCAGAGCTCGCGCGAATCGGCGGACCAGTGCAGCTCGCTCTTGTTGCCCGCCGACGTGGTGAGCGCGCGCAACGTGCTTTCGCGCGCCAGCTCATCGAGGCTCCACGCGTAGATCTGCTGCTGCCCGCCGGCACTCCCGACGAACACCAAGGTGCGACCGTCGGGGCTGATCGCCATGTCGCCAACGCCAAGCCCCTGTGTGGGAAGCATGCTCGCGCGTAACCGAATGTTGTCGAACGCGACAACAACCGGTCGACGCGGCGAGGCGGTGCGCGCACTGTCACGCGGTGCCGCCGGCGCACCGGACGCACCCGATACCACTGGCGCACCCGGGACACTTGGCTGTCCCGGCGCCACCGGTGGTGTGACCGGACTTCTGGGGCCAAACAGATCCCGGAACTGATCCTCGCGGAAGCGCGGCGTGCGCGGCTGCAGGTCGACGCGCACGATGCGCGGCGTTTCGGTGCGCATGGCGCTCCGGTACAGCAGGTACGTACCATCCGGCGACCACAGCACATCGCCCACGTTGGCATCGGAGCCGAAGCTCACCTGCCGAGGCGCACCGCCGTCGAGCGTCGTGACCCACACGTTGGCGAAACCGCGGGCGTCGCTCTTCACGAAGGCCAGCCACCGCGAATCAGGCGCCCAGGCCACCGCGCCACGACTCACGAACGGCGCCTCACTGAAGTCCGATTCGGCCAGACGCCGATCATCGGTCCCGTCGACGCCCACCACGCGCAGTTCGCGTCCGTTGCGCTGATAGGCCACCAGTTTGCCGTCGGGGGACACGCGCGGAGCGACATCGCGACCAGCGCCGCGCGTGAGTTCACGCTCGCTGCGCGTCGACACATCCTGCAGGCGCAGATGCCACGCATTGCCTGTGTTCGACGCCCACACCACACGGCGGCTGTCGGGGAGCCACTCCGGCGTATCCTCGGTCTCGACGGACGCTGTGAGGCGGGTGGCCTCGCCACCGTCGCGAGCCCCCACCACGAACAGTTCGCCGCGGGCAATGAACGCCGCCTTGCGCGTGTCCGGTGAGACCGCGAGCGCGCGGAATCCCTGCGATAGCGTCTGACGTTCGGCGCTCGCTTCGGCGACGACGCCGCGCAGTGTGATCGGCACTTCGGTGGCCGCGTCCTTCGCGACATCGTACCGCCAGATACCGAAGTCCCGCTCGAATACGATCGCGCTGCCGTCGTACGCCATGCTCGGCCAGAGTACCCGTCCACGGCCGAAGCGCGTGACCGCACGCGCCGAACCGCCGATGGTGCGGCGCCAGAGGTTCTCCTGGCCGTTGCGATCGCTCATGTAGTACAGCGTTTGTCCATCCAGCCACATCGGCCAGGCGTCCTTGCCCCCACCAGCGTCACCGACGCGCTCGTACACCGGTGCACCACTCTCGAGATTGCGCACGGTCCAGATCTCGCTCTCGTCGATATGCGAGTGGCCGTGCCGCCACCACTGCCCCGACACCGAACCGCGGGCGGTGATCGCCAGCGCCCGGCCGTCGGGCGACGGGGCGGCCCAGTACTCGCTCGCATATCGATCGGCGGCCACCGCAACGGGCTGTCCGCCAGCAGCCGGCACGCGCCAGATGTCGTTCATGCCGGCGACGTCGCCGCTGCTGCTCGTGAAGTAGAGCGTCTTGCCGTCCCGCGACCACGCATCGAGTCCGTCGCGACCATCGTCAAAGGTGCGGCGCGACAGCGTACCGCTCGCGATATCGAGCACATAGATGTCGCCACCGCCCGTGCGCGTGGACACGAAAGCGAGCGAGCGACCGTCGGGAGAAAACAACGGACGCGACTCAGTCGCGGGGTGCGCCACCAGCAGGCGCGCCACGCCGCCGCCGGTGGCCACGGTCCAGACATCCCCGCCGGCGATGAACGCGATTTCGCGCCCATCGGGGGAGAGACTTGGGTCCGACAGCGCGGACCGGGGCGTGACCAATGCGCCGCCGGCAGGTTGGCCGCTGGCGGTGGCGGCGACTGCGAGCATGCCGGACAGGTGCAGGGCGACGAGCGAGATGCGAACCATGATCAGGTGCCGGAAGGGAGAGCTGGAAGGCGTACGCGAGGTGGGCGCCGCGTGCTCGCGCTACTTCGCCGCCGCCGGAAACGCCGGCAACTTGGTCACATCCCGCTGATCGTGCTGAATGATCACGGTGGCTTTGAGATTCTTGGCGATCCGCTTGAAGCGATCGATACTCGCCAGCGATGCCGCGCGATCGGTGTTGAAGGTGGGCACCCCATCGCTCTCGTAGTTCTCGCGGAAGTGTGACAAGTCGCCGGTGATGAGCACCGGTCCCATGTCGCGCAGCTTCACGAGCAAACTGTGATGACCGGGTGTGTGTCCCGGCATGTTCAGGATCATCACGGAACCGTCGCCGAACACGTCCTTGTCGGCTGCGAGCGGCTCGACCTTGGCTCCGCCGCTGATCCACGGCGCGAAGTTCGCGGGGTTGGTGGCGGCGGCCTGTTTCGGATCGGTGATCGCATCCCAGTCACCCTTCCCGATCAGCAACGTGGCCTGCGGGAAGAGCCGGGTCTGCCCGGTGTGATCGCCATGATAGTGACTGATGCCGACGTACTTCACACTCGCCGTCGGGAGCTTCAGCTCACCCAGCATGTCCACCAGGCTCTGCTTGGGCGCGGTGGCGCCGGGCCCCAGGGCGAAGCCGGTATCCCAGATCAGGTAGTCGTCGTTGTGGCGTACGAGATAGCAGCTATACGTGAGCTGCACCATGAGTCCACTGAACGCGTAAGTGTCGGAGAACCGGAGTCCCACGTCAGTTGGCGGCGCGTTCGTGCCGCAGGACATACGGGTGAGCGTCACCGTGGGAGCCGCCTGGGCAGACACATGCGCCGTTGGCCACGCGATGGCGGCCGTGAGGCTGGCCACGCCGAGTGCAAATGCCGGACGCAGACGCGCGGCGACGGTGCGGAGCGAGCGATTCATGCGAGCATCTCAGCAAAAGAGTAAAGCCGACGACTATCGGAATGCGTTATCGAAGAACGACGGCAGATCGAGCACGAATGACTCAGTGCCAGCGCGACGTCTTGGTGCCCCTCGTTGGGCGAGGGGGGCACGTGGAGCACTCCGTCGATGAGCTCGTAGCGCTGGCCATCGTCGGGCAAGGCGTCGAGCCTGTCGATCGTCCAATCGGCGACCAGTGCGGGCATGGCCATAAGCTGCGATCCTCGGCGCGGGGTTGGCAAGTACGCATGGCGCATCATCCGCGCGGCCTCACGCTGTTGATGCAGCCGGCTCAATACCCCGTCGTGCTGTCCACCGCATAGCGCAGCGGCGCACCCGCGCGGAACCGCTCGATATTCTCAGCATACAGCGCGATCACGTGCTCCCAGTGACGGGCGTTGAAGCCGGCGGAGTGCGGGGTGATCAACACGTTCGGTATGTCCCACAGTGGGTGTCCCGGATCGAGCGGCTCCTGCTCGAAGACATCGAGCAGTGCCCCGCCGAGCGCGCCGGTGCGGAGGGCGGCGAGCATGGCCTCCTGATCCACGATCGATGCGCGAGCCACGTTCACGAGAATGGCGCCGGGGTTGAGACGTGCGAGCTCGCGGGCGCCGACGAGCCGCTCGGTGGCACGGCCACTGGTCGCGGCGACGACGAGGACATCGGTGCCCTCCAGTGCCTCGTCGAGCTGATCAGGACCGTACACCGCGGACACAGCATCCGGGAGCGGCTCCTCCAGACGACGGCGCACACCGACGACGGTCATGCCGAACGCGTGCGCGCGGGCGGCGACTTCGAGGCCGATCCCACCGAGGCCGATGATCGCCATGCGCTGCCCGCTCAACACGATGGGCATGTCGTCGACGAGCGCGTTCTGAATCCAGCGGTGCTCGCGCTGCGCATCGAGCGTCTGCACCATTTTTCGGCGAAGCATCAGCAAGCCGCCGAGCACCGTTTCGGCGATCGGACCACCTTGAATCCCGCGTGAATTACTGATGGCGATGCCTCGGGCGGCCAGCTCGGGAAGCGGCAGGAGTCCGAGCACGTTGACGGCCGACGAGTGCACCCAGCGAAGGCGGGTTGCCGCCGCAACCATTTCAGGGGCCAGCCGCGCCGCCAACACCGCATCGACGTCAGGCAGCGCCGTCAACGCCTCGTCAGCCGTGTGCGCATGCACGAACTCGATGTCGGGAAAGCGGCGACGCAACGCCTCGACGGCGGTGTCCGGGATGCTCCAGGCGTGCACGGGCCAAGAGACGTAGAGGAGGATCTTCATGGGTGCGGAGCTGACACCGAAGCGGAGGGGCGGAGCGGTGGAATATACGGCGGCCGCGCAACGCACTCGCCCTGGCCGCTCGCCTCCCCGTACTCGCGCCTGGACCGGCGGAACCGACGCGCTGGCGTGATCGCCTCTGCAGTCTACAGTTTAGTGATGCCCGAGGGGTTGCCCGCGTACGCGACGCCCCCGTCCGCTCCACCTCCCGCCCCTGCCCTCATGCGCCGTCTCGCCCTCCTGCTCGTGCTCGCGTCGTCGAGCGCGCTTGCGCAGTCCGTTCCGCCGTCGTCCGCCACGATGCCGGCGGTCAACGACCTGCCGAATCCGTACCGCACCGTGACCGGATGGGCCAAGCTGCCCGAGGGGCGCACGTGGGGCTCTACGAGTGCAGTGGCCATCGACAAGGACGGCAAGAGCATTTGGGTCGCGGAACGCTGCGGCGTGAACAACTGCGCCGGCTCGCCGCTGCCCTCGGTGCTCAAGTTCGACGACAAGGGCAATCTCGTCACCAGCTTCGGTGCCGGCATGATCCTGTCGCCGCACGGCATTCACGTCGACAAAGACGGCAACGTGTGGGTGGTGGACTGCGCCTGCACCCTCGGCGCCGCGGCCACCGCGCCGGCCAACGCGGGCAAGGGGCACCAGATCTACAAGTTCTCCCCCAAGGGAGAATTGCTCATGACGCTCGGCACGCCCGGCGGCGGGCAGCGCGACACCTCGTACTTCTGGCAGCCGAACGCCGTCATCACGGCCCCGAACGGCGACATCTTCGTGGCCGAGGGGCACTCGTCGCGCAACACCTCCAACGCGCGCGTGTTCAAGTTCGACAAGAGCGGCAAACTGCTGAAGACCTGGGGCTCATGGGGCAAAGGCGCCACGGAACTCGATCAGCCGCACGCGTTGGCCTTCGACTCGAAGGGACGCCTGTTCGTGGGCGATCGCGGCAACGACCGCATCATCATCGTCGACCAGAACTTCAACGTGCTCGACACGTGGTATCAGTTCAGCCGTCCCAGCGGCATCTACATCGACAAGAACGACGTGATCTACGTGGCCGACTCGGAGTCGGGCTCGGTGAACCCGCCGCACGTCGCGTGGAAGCGCGGCATGCGCATCGGTAGCGCGCGCGATGGCAAGGTGACCGCGTTCATTCCCGATCCAGACGACAAAGCCCCCAGCACGAGTTCAGCCGAGGGCGTGGCGGTCGACGCCGCTGGTAACATCTACGGCGCCGAAGTGGGACAGAAGGCGCTGAAGCGGTACGAGAAGAAATAGCCGGTACGTCTGAGACTGCTCATCGGGTAGATTGTCATGGCTCTGGGTTGCCACAACTCGCACCAGACGATCCCATCATCAGACGATCCCGTTGACGCTCCTGGCACCATTGGCAGTCTCCCCGGAGACTGGGTCTCCTCATAAGCTGCCTGCTGAGCGGCGCTACTTCAACATCAGCGTTCTCTGGATCTTCTACTACGAGCGGGTCATCCACGCGCTGTACCGTCTGCGCGTGCGTCATGAAGTCGCGACGTTGGCGTCGATCGGTTCGGGGCTCGCCGCCGCCTACGTGATCGTGCGGGCGCACACGATGTCCGGCTTCCTGCTCGCCGCGCTTCTGGTGCACGCCAAGGATCTGTTCGATGCCTGTGACGGCGCGATCGCGCGCCTCACAGGCACCGGTCACCGGTTTGGCCGTTTCCTGGACACCATCGGTGACGGTGTCGTGTTCACGGCCTGGATCGCGGCCGGCGCGTATCGCGGCTTGGAGGCGGGTCTGACCCTTCCGGTCACGTTGTCCTTCGCCGTGGCCGCGTGGCTGTCGCTCTTCCTGCAGTGCTCGTATTTCAACTACCACCAGCTGCACTACGTGAGACGCTCCGGAGCGTCACTGACCAGTCGTCTCGACGAGCGGGCTGAAACGGACAGCGGCATCGTGGCGGTGTTGGCCCGAGTCTACGACCTCTGGTTCGGCTGGCAGGACCGCATGATTGCCAGACATGACGGATGGCAACGCGAGCGGTCGGGGCTCCACGAAGATCCGTTGCATCCAACCAACGATGCCTGGTTCGACCATCGCAACCTCATGGTCGCGAATTCCGCACTCTGTTTCGGCACGCATGCCTTCGTCCTGATCGTGTGCCTCATCGCCGGGTCGCCCTTCTGGTTTCTCCCGCTGGTCGTGGTGGGAATGAACCTGTACTGGTCCACGATCATCCTCACGCGCGCGGTGACGTTCCGGCGGGGGCTGACCGTTTCAGTCGCCTGAATCCGGGCCCAACGACAACGCCCTCAGCGCGAACTGCGCTGAGGGCGTTGCCATCGACGTGACGGAATGCGTCGCGCTTACTTCTTCACCGGCAATGCCAGCGCGGTCAGCTGCGTTTCGTTTTCCGCGCCGCTCGCGAACACGATGTACTGCCGCCCCTTGTGCAGGAAGGTCATCGGGACCGCCGTGGTCTTCGACGCGATTTCCACGGCGCCCACCTGCTTGCCGGTGACCTTGTCGAGCGCGTACAGCTTGGGCGCTTCACCCGGCGCCCCGCCGCTGCGGCCGGTGCCGTAAATCAGCAGCGTCTTGGTGGTGATCGCCTGCGCCTGTCCGCGTCCGCCCTGCGGTGGCAACGTGACACCGGCGAACAGCGGATCGCGGCTCGTGACCTTGAGCATACCGGCGTTCGGTGCCCACCACGACTTGTCGCCGCTCTTCATGTTGTACGCCGTGATGCCGCCGAATTCCTTGGGCTTCACGATCGACACGCCACCGATGATCGAGCCACCGGCGCGCCCGGCAAAGTCACCGCCGCGCTCGCGCACGGGGCCTTCGTAGCCCGGCGGGGCCGGCAACGCGCCCAGCAAGCCGCAGCTGTTGCGCGGGGAGCTGTAGTCGAACTCCGAGCACGGATCCTTCTGCAACTGCGCGGTGCTCATGCCGGTGATCGACGCCACATACATCATGCCGGTTTCCACGTCCACCGTGGCACCACCGTCGATGTTCACGCCACCGCTCGCACCGGGCGCGTACCACGAGCACTTGAGCCCCGTGCTCCCCTTGCCGTCGGCCGCGGCCGGCGGAATGAAGTACGGGCCCATGCGGCACCGCTTGGCCATCTTGAGTGCCGAATCCTTGATGGCCGGCGTGTAGTCGATGAGATCGGCCTCCACGAGCCCCTGCTGCGAGTACGGCGCGGGCTTGCTGGGAATCGGCTGCGTGGGCGATGACACCTCGCCCGGCACGTCGCTCTTCATCACCGGCGTTTCCACGATCGGCCAGATGGGCTCACCGGTGGCGCGGTCGAACGTGTACACCCACCCCTGCTTGGTGGTCTGCGCCACGACCTTTCTCAGTTTGCCGTCGACCGTGACGTCCATCAGGTTCGGCGCCATCGGCGTGTCGTAGTCCCAGATGTCGTGATGCACCATCTGGAAGTGCCACTTGCGAAGCCCTGTCTTCGCATCAAGCGCTACGAGCGAGTTGCCGTACAGGTTGTTGCCCGGACGATGTCCGCCGTATTCGTCCATCAGCGGCATACCCACCGGGATGTACACCAGGCCGAGCTGTTCGTCGGCGGCGTACGGTGCCCATGCGTCGTTCTTGCCCACTCCCTTCGAGCCGTTCTTCGACCCGTTCTTCCACGTTTCGGCGCCGAACTCGCCCGGCTGCGGCACGAGGTTGAACTTCCACGCCTGACGTCCGGTGCGGATATCGAAGCCGCGCACGGTACCGGTGACGTTGTGCGTGCGGATCGGGTAGTAACCGTGAATCGACGAGTTACCGACCACGAGCATGTTGCCCACCACCATCGGCGGGGAGCTCGCGGCGATCTGTCCGGCGGCGGGGTCGAGGCCCACCGTGCCGTCGGCACCGATCTTCTTCACGGGATCCCACGTTTCGCCGGGCTTGGCTTTGCGCATCGGCGCGGCGTCGGAGATGATGAGCGGCCCCGAGTCATCGACCGCCAGCGGCACCATGGGGTAGCCCAAGCCGTCCATTAGGTCGACCACACCGTTCTTGCCGAACAACGGATCGGGCTTGCCCGTCTTCGCATCGAGCGAGACGAGATGATAGCCCGGCGTCACCAACAGCACGCGTTCGATGCGACCGTCGGTCCAGTACGACAACCCGCGACCGGCGAACTGACGCGGCGCCTTCTGCCAGCGGATGCCTTCGTCCAAGCGGTACATCCACAACGTCTCACCCGTTTCCGGATCGAGTGCGGTGGCCACGCGACGCGTGCTGGCCACGGTAAACAAGCGGCCATTGGCGAAGATCGGCGTGGTGCGATAGTACTCGTCCTTGCCGAACGCGCTGGCCTTCCACTCCCACGCCACCTGCAGCGAATCGAAGTTGCCGGCGTTCACCTGTTCGAGCGGCGAGTAGCGCGTGCTCCACTGGTCTGCTCCCCAGTGCCGCCATTCGCCATATGCGTTACCGCGCACGAGGGGCTTGCCCTGTTGCGCCACCGTGGGAGCGACACGCGTGAAGGTCGCGCCGATGATAGCGGCACCTGCGACCAGCGCAAAGCCGACGAGCCGTGTGGTCCTGCGTTGCATCATCTGATCTCCGTCAAAGCTGCGGGACGAGTCTGAACCTGCGTACTTCCCAACGATCTTCCAACGGCGATGGCGCATTGCTCGGTACTGCGTCAATGCGCACCGCTTTCAACCAACTCGGCTCGGCGGTCAGTTCGACCTTGCCGGCGGGCATCCCGTTCAGTTTGAGGATGTAGGCGGTCACCCACACGTACTCCTCTTCGGTGAGCGTACCGGGTGCCGACTTGGGCATCAGGTTGCTGAGGTAGCCGTATAAATCCCACAAGGGACGCCCGAACCACTTGAGCTCGAACGCGGCCCCCATGTGCGTGGCGGTCGTGTGACAGCCCAGGCACGCGCCATTGAACACGTTCTTGCCTTTCGCGGCCTGTCCGAGCGTGTACACACCCTGCGTCGTCGACTTGGGCGCCTGCGCGGTGCTCGTGCGCGGAGCAAAGAGCGCGGCAGCGCCGACGAGCAGCAGTCCAGTCGCGGCTGCTTTCGACGCGACGCACGCCCCAGACAGTCGACGCATCACGCCCGAGAGTCCCCACGCCACCCCGATCACGATCAGCACCCCCATAGCTCCCCGTAAGACATCCGCCAGAAACAGCGCATCGAGCACTGGTGGCGCAAATCGGTACGTGCGCAACGTGGCCGCGCGCTCCAGCAGCCAATGCCACGCCTCATGCGTGATGAACGCCGACGCGATGATCACGCCTATGCGCTCCGGCACCGCGCGCGCGAACACCAAGCGCAGTACCGGCACCGACACCGCCAACACCGCCAGCTGTGCGAGCTCCACGCCCACGTTGAACGCCGCGAGCGAGGTGAGCAGATGCGACCCGGCGAACTGCAACTGCTCGCGCAACGCGGTGGAGAATCCGAAGCCATGGACCAGACCAAAAGCGAACGCGATCACCCAGCGCTGCGGCACGCGGGCACCGACGATGTTCTCGAGTGCCAGGTACACGATGGAGCCCGCTATCAGCACTTCCACCAACGGTGGAAACCAGAGCGCCGTGGGCGCGTACCCCAACGCCGACGCCACCAAGGTGATCGAATGCGCGATCGTGAACGCCGTGATCACCCCGACGAGCGGCCGCATGGCACGAATGGGCAACACCAGACAGAGCACGAACAGCAGATGATCGATGCCGCTGAACATGTGCGCCATCCCCGTGAGCACGAACCGCCACGCCGCGTGCCACCAGCGCGGATCGAGTCGTACCGCACCCGGGTTGCCATCGAACGTGATCACACGTTCGGCACCGCTGCTCAGCATGAGGGTGACCACGGTCGTAGTGCGCACCCCAAGATGCGCCCACGTGGGTTCGAGCACGAGATCGGCGTCGTCGCCCACCGGCAGCCCGCCGGACGGCACCTCCAGCAACACGTCGAGCAGCACCTGTCCCACCGGAATGTCGGTACTGGCCGGCAATGGCGACGTCTGCACGGCGCGCAACGCGCTGTCGTACGTATCGAAGGCGCGATCGCTGGGCAGCGCCGCTCGCACGGCCACGACCTGCGGCGCCGCCAATGCGCGATCACCAACCCGCAGGCGCAATCCATCGGCAATCCACAGCTGCGCCGCATCGCGCAGCGTGGGCTGCGCCCGCGCGACATCGAGCAGCCCCGCTCCACGCGTGGGGAACGACACGTCGCGCATGCTCTCCAGCGGCACGCGCACCAGCACCCGCACGCGCGCACCGTCCGGCTTCACATACGTGCGCACCACGACGCTGGCCGGGATTTCGTGCGCCTGCGCACGATGCCCAGGCACGAGCAACAACAGCAGAGCGAACAGCGGGAAGAGAAAGGGCATCGCGAAGCGGGCGTCGATTCTCTGGACAGGCGGGGGGTGCGGCGTTACTAAGGAGGGATTCGCGGCGTGGCCGCAATTACTCTAACGTACCATCCCGCCCCGGAATCCACACGGGGTCCTACCCTGATGGAGACGCTGATGACGAGGAAGCGCCAGACGATGCGCTGGACCGCCCTGATCGTGACCATCGGTGCGCTGGGCGTCGCGCAAGCGTCGCTCCGGGCCACCGACCGGCAAATGGTGCAGGCCCCGCGGTTCGAGGTCGACCCCGTGTGGCCCAAGCCCATGCCGAACCACTGGATTCTGGGCTCGGTGATCGGCGTCGGGGTAGACAGCCGCGACCACGTGTTCATCATCCACCGCGGCGATTCCACGCTGAATCAGCGCACGGAAGCCGGCATGAACGCAAAGCCGCCTATCGGCGAATGCTGCGCGTCGGCCCCGCCGATCCTCGAGTTCGACCCAGACGGCAACCTGGTCAAGGGATGGGGCGGACCGGGCGACGGCTACGTGTGGCCCGGCTCGAACCACGGCGTGGCGGTGGACGACAAGGACAACATCTGGATCGGCGGCAACGGCCCCACCGACTCGCACATCCTGAAGTTCTCGCACGACGGCAAGTTCCTGGCCCAGTACGGTACGCCCGGACAGGGATCGGCCAGCAACGACAGCTCGCACTTCGGTCGCGTGGCCAAGATCACCTTCGACACCAAGGCCGGCGAGGCGTATGTGGCCGACGGCTACGGCAACAAGCGGGTGGCCGTGCTCGACATGAACAGCGGGAAGCTCAAGCGTTTCTGGGGCGCCTACGGCAACAAGCCCGACGACGCGCGCATGCCGCCGTACGATCCGTCGGCGCCGCTGGCGCAGCAGTTCCGCAACCCCGTGCACTGTGCCGAGCCGACCACCGATGGGCTGGTGTACGTGTGCGACCGTCCCAACGATCGCATCCAGGTGTTCCAGAAGGATGGCAAGTTCGTGAAGGAAGTGCGCGTCGCGCCGGCCACGCGCGGCGACGGCTCGGTGTGGGATATCGCCTTCTCGAAGGACCCGGCGCAGAAGTACTTGTATCTGGCCGACGGCAAGAACGAGCGCGTGTATGTGATGGACCGGCAGTCGCTGGAAATCCTCACCAGCTTCGGCGACGGCGGCCGTCAGCCCGGCCAGTTCTTCGCCGTGCACAGCATCGCGACCGACTCCAAGGGCAACATCTATACCACCGAGACCTACGAAGGAAAGCGGCTGCAGAAGTTCCGCTACAAGGGCATCGGGCAGGTGAAGCGCGGCAACCAGGGCGTGGTCTGGCCGACGGGGAAGTAGCTCAGAATCCGCGGCTGTAGACCGCAGAACAGAAAGGCCAGCGCGGTTCTCGCGCTGGCCTTTTCTTATCCCTCAAAAAAACAACAAAAGAACGGCTTGCCGCGGATTAGCACGAATATCACGCGGATTCGCTCGTGCCAATCCGCGTTCGATCCGTGGCAATCCGCGGTAAAGTTGTCTTTGTTTTGAAAAGCGGTGCGACCTGACCTTAGGGAATCACGCCCGCGCACTCGATCTCGACCTTGGCGCCCGTCGATACCAGCGCGGCGACCACCACCGTGGAGCGCGCCGGCGGTGCCACCGGGAAGAACTCACGATACACCGAATTCATCCCGGCGAAATCCTTCACGTCGGTCAGGAATACGGTACACTTCGTGGCGTTGGCGAGCGTGGTCCCGGCGGCCTCGAACACCTTTTTGGTGCTCTCGAGCGCCAGACGGGTCTGCCCCTGAATGGTGGTGTCCGGCGCCGTGCGGCTCATGCCCAGCTGCCCTGAGGCGAACAGCATGTTCCCCACGCGGATGCCGGGAGTGAGCGTGGGCGACGCACTCTGCCCTTCGGGAATCACCTGCTGTCGGGCAGCACTCGCTTGCGCCAGCGCGGTGCCGGCGAGCAGCGTAGTAGAGAGCGACGCCGCGATGGCGGCAGTGGCGGCAACAACGAACGAACGACGCATCAGCAATCCTCCAGGTAGACGGGAGCGGGAATCATATGCCCATGTTCGACTTTGTGTGTACGGCCTGTCAACAGCATTTCGAGGCGTTGGTGCGCGGCAGCACGCCGCCGACCTGCCCGGCGTGCGGCAGTACCGCCCTCGAAAAGCAGATGGCACTGCCCTCCATCAAGACCTCGTCCACCCATGGACAGGCCATGCACGCCGCCAAAAAGCGCGACGCCGCGCAGGGCAAGGACCGGATGCACGAGCAGCGCAAATACGAACTGAGCCACGACGACTGAGGGCACATGGGCCCGGCCGGCGTGGCTCAGCGGAACGCGGAGTTGGGCGGTCAGCGGCTCAGCAGGACTTGCACTTGTTGCTGTTCTTCGCGCCCATCTTGACCAGGAAGTCCACGGTTTCGAGGAACGGCGGAATGCGCTGCACCGGACCATTCGCCATATCGACGGTGGTCTGACCACGACGGCTGATCGCCATGATGTCCCCGCCTTTGCTGGCGAGATACGTGATCAGGTCGTTATCGCCGCGGGCCGCCGCATGGTGGACGGCGTTGTAGCCGTTGTGGTCGCGCATGTTCACGTCGACCTTGAGCTCTTCGATCAGATACTTGGCCGACGCCATCCACGCGTCGGGCGCATGCCGGTGCGAGTTGGCCGCAAAGCCTTCGCCGTAGCCCACCCCCGTGGCCGCGTGAATCGGATACACCCCCGGCCCCCCGTCCGGAATCGGGTCGAGCCCCGAGGGATCCTTACCACCGGCCGCCGCGTCGTCACCGCCCGAATCGTCGCCCGGCAGACGTCCCGACGGCTTGATCGTCGGGATGGTGATATCGGCCCCGTACTTCACGAGCAGCTTCATCGCGGGCACGTCGGTGCCGTACGCGGCACGCCAGAACGCCGTGGCGCCCACGGTGTTCACGCCCAGCAGATCGAAGTTGTACGACATGAACCACAGGTGCTTCTTGAGCCGCACGTTCACGTCAGCGCCGGCCTTCAGGAACGCCTCCATCAACTCGAGGTGTGAGGTCGTCTGCTGCAGCTGCGCGGTGGGCTGCGGATAGAGCGACTTGGCCGCCCACTGCACGTTGATCGTGGCGTACAAGGGCGCGGCACCGGCGTCGCTCTGCAGCTTCACATCGGCGCCCTTCTCGAGCAGCATCTTGGCCATGTCGAAGCGGCCGTTGATTGTCGCCATGAGCAGCGGGCTGGTATGGTCGCCCTCGCTCACATGATTGATCTTCGCGCCAGCCTCGAGCAACCGCGCGACGCAGGCGTCGCTGCCATCACGCACCGCGAAGAGCAGCGCGGTGAGGCCGCCCTTGTTGCCGATCAGATCGCCGTACGTCGGCCCACGACTGTTGAACCCCGTCTGCGGGGGAGGCGTGGGAGCGGAATCACGCTTCACCGGCGCACCAGCGGCCGCGGGCGCCTTCGACGCCGCTGGAGCCGGAGCCGGAGCCGGAGCGACCGCCACGGCCACCCGAGGCGTCGCCGGCGCGGCCGGAGCCGCACCCGCACCACCGGGGCCAGCCGCCGCCACCGTCGGCGCCGCATCGGCCGCCTTCATGGCCGCCACGCGACGTCCGCGCTGCACCAGCATGGCACGCTCCGCCTTTTCCTTGGCCGAGATGTCTTCGATCTTCGACGCGAGTTCGAGATTCGCGCCGCGCTTGATCAACACATCGAGCGCCGCCAATCGATTGGCCGACGCCGCCCACATGAGCGGCGTCTGTCCCCACGCCCCTTCGCGCGTGTCCACCGGCGCCCCCTTGTCGAGCAGCGCCGACACCGTGGCCGGGTCGCCGTTCGACGCCGCGAAGTGCAGCGCCGTGACCGCACCCGTGGTGGTCACCGCGTTCACATCGGCACCAGCGGCGAGCAGCGCCTTCACGGCGGCCGCGCGGCCGCTCCGCGCCGCCAGGTGCAACGGCGTGTAGTTGCCGTTGCGGGTCACCGCGTCCACGCGCGCACCGGCGTACATCAACATCTGGGCACCGCCGACATCGCCGCGCTGCGCCGCCCAGTGCAACGCCGTCATGCCGTCGGGCTGCGCCGCGTTGACGTCGAGTCCCTGCTTGATCAGCTGCCGCACCCGCGAGCTGTCGCCGCGCATGACCGCGTCGGCAACCGGCGATTCGTCGGCCGGCGTGCGCGCCGCGCCCAGCGCCAACGAGGCACCGAACAGCGACGCGATCACCGCCAGACGATAGCGCATCGGCGATCCGGACTTAGGCATAGGAGTTCAGGTTGAGGGCACCCGTGGCGTCACCGAACTTCGTCTGATCGTTCAGGCCAAGCGTGTGCATCATGCTGAGCATCGCATTCGCCATCGGCGTGCCGTCCGGCGCCTTGATGTGCAGGTTGCCGGCAAGCTGCCCTTCGGCCTTGCCCAGCAGGATGAGCGGGCAGCGGCGATGGTTGTGCAGGTTCGAGTCGCCCATCGGCGACCCGTAGATGATCATCGTCTTGTCGAGCATGTTGCCATCGCTTTCCTGGATGCTCTTCAGCTTGTCCAGGAAGTACGGCAGCATCGAGACGTGGTACTTGTTGATCATGTTGAAGTCCTTCACGCCGCGCTCGGTCCCGCCATGGTGCGAGGCCGGGTGGAACGGCTTGTCGGTGCCGCTCTCCGGGTACGTCCGGCTGGAGCCGTCGCGACCCATCTTGAAGGAGAACACACGCGTGATGTCGGCCGCGAACGCCAGAGCCTGAATGTCGAACATCAGCTTGACATGCTCGGCGAACGAGTCGGGCACGCCGGCCGGCGCTTCCGGCAGCTCGCGCGGATCGCCGCTCTGGTTGCGGGCTTCCACCCGCTGAATGCGGCGTTCCACCTCGCGGATATCCTCGAGGTACTTGTCGAGGCGCTGACGGTCGTCGGGACCGAGGTTCACCTTGAGCGACGACATCTCCCCCGACACGAAGTCGAGAATGCTGCGCCGCGTGCGACGACGCTCGGCGCGCTCGGCGCTCGTGCCGCCCACGCCGAACAGCTTCTCGAAGGCCACGCGCGGATCGCGAATGACCGGCAGCGGTTCGGTGGGCGACGACCAGCTGATGGAGTCGGTGTACACGCAGGCGTAGCCGTACGCGCAACCGCCCGCCTGGTCCACGTTCTCGATGCACAGCTGCATGGAAGGGATCGGCGTATCCTGGCCGAAGCGGTTCGCATAGAGCTGATCGAGCGACGTGCCGACCTTCACATCCGAGCCTTCGGTCTGCTTCGCGTGCGCCTGCGTGAGGAACGTGGCGCTGGAGCGGAAATGGTCACCGCCGATTTCGTTGGGCGACGAGGGCTCCGCTTCGCGAACGTCGGTGTTGCTGATGATCGTGAGGTAGTCGCGATAGTTCTCGAGCGACGACATGGCCGTCGGCGAGAGATCGAACTGCTTGCCGGCCGCCGCCGGCGACCAGAGGTTGAGCTTCGCGCCAAGTTCGTTGCAGCCAGCCGCGCCGTGCACCATTTCGATGGCCACCAGGCGAGGCGCCTTGTTGGCCAGGATGCGCGAGCCACGACCCGTCGGGATCATCGCGTCGAGATACGGCAACGCGATGGTGGCGCTGAGATTCTGCAGGAACTGCCGGCGGGGCATCGCCTTGCCGCTGAGGAAGTACATGGTGTGGCGTCTCCGGTATCGTGAACGGGTGTGCTATTCGTTTGCGAATGAGTTCAGCGAACGCCGGGCGCGCTGGCGCCCTTCGTTCCCGAGTCAGCCTGCTCCATCACCTTCTTCAGTCGGAAGGCGTCGCTCTTCACGACACCGACGATGAAGTCCTGCATGCGGTAATTGTTGGCCTTCACCTGCGCCTCGATCTTCCGCACCGCCGGGTGATCGTAGTACTCCACGCGACGGCCAAGGGCGTACGCCATCAGGTTCTGCGTGAAGTTGCGCACCAGCGGCGTGGGGCGCTTCAGCAGCGCCTTCTGGAGTTCGAGCGCATTGGTGATCTTCGTGCCGTCGTAAAAGTCGCCACGGGTATCGAGCGGCGTGCCGTTCTCGCGAATGCGCCACTGTCCGTTCACATCGAAGTTGTCCATCGCCAATCCGATGGGATCGATGAACACGTGACACGACCGGCAGCTCGGGTTGGCGCGATGCTCTTCCATGCGCTCGCGCGTGGTGAGCATGCGCCCTTCCTTGCTGTCACCGGTCTTCTCGAGATCGGGAACGTTTGGCGGCGGCGCGGGGGGCGGCGTGCCCATGAGCACTTCCATCACCCACTTGCCGCGCAGCACCGGCGAGGTGCGGTTCGCATGCGACGTGAGCGTGAGGACGCTGCCGTGGCCGAAGATACCGACACGGCCGGAGTTGGCCGGATACTCGACGCGACGGAACTCGGTACCGACCACGCCGGGGATGCTGTAGTGCTTGGCGAGATCCTCGTTCACGTACGTCCAGTTGGCCGTATACAGGTCGAGGAAGCTGCGGTTCTCCCGCACGAGATGATCGAAGAACAGCTCGGTTTCCTGCACCATGTCCGACGCCAGCTGTTCGCGATAGTCGGGATACTGCAGCGCATCGGGATGCACCTTCTCGATATCCGACAACCGCAGCCACTGGGCCGCGAAGCGCGTGGACAACGCGCTGCTGCGCTTGTCGGCGAGCATGCGCTTGGTCTGCGCGATCAGCACGGTCGTATCGGTGAGGAGACCACGACGCCCCAGCGCGACCAACTGGGAGTCGGGCGGTGCGCCCCACAGGAAGAACGAGAGACGCGACGCCAGGTCGACGCCGTTCACCGCTACGCGCGAGCCCGGCTTGGAGACCGCCGGCATCTCTTCCACGCGGAAGATGAAGTGCGGGCTGGCCAGCAACGCTTCGACCGCGGTGCGAATACCGAGCTCGAAGCCGCCGTCCTTGGCACCGGCGTCGTAGAACGTGAGCAGTCCCTTCAGGTCATTCGGCGCCAGCGGGCGACGATACGCCTGCGCACCCAACCGCGTCATGATCTTCTCGGCGCACGGACGCGCCTCGCTCGGCGCCAGCGGGCGGCAGCTGAAGATGCGACGGCGGCTCGGCGTATCTGACACCCCGGTGGGGTTGAACGGGCCGGTGACCGCAAACATCTGCACGTGCGACTGCGTAGTGATACCGGCCTGCGATCCGATCTGTGTATCGGCAATGCTGTGCCCGATCGGCGCAATGTTGTCGTTCACCGGACCTTCAAAGGTGCGGATGAACGCCGCCGTAATGCGCTGCGGTCCGGCGCGCACCGAGATCGGCTTGGTGCGGATCTCCATGCCGTTCGGGTCGGCCTGCGACATGCCGCGGTCCACCTCGAGCACCGACATGCGTTCGCCGTTTACCGAGATTTCGATCTTCTCGTCGAACGGCGCCGCGGAACCGAACAGCTGGCCCGTGGGAATCGCGTGCAGGGTGATCGTGAACACGTACTCGCCGTCGGCGGGGAACGTGTGCACCACCGACGTGCCACCGCGTGTGCCGGCCGGCGCGCCTTCCACCGGATCGACCTGCGACGCCAGACGGGCAATCTTGTAGCTGGAGGTCGAGACGCTCGCCTTCGGGTCGCCCACCGCCAGGCGGCTGATTTCGCTGGCCGCGTCGAGGTAGGAATCGAGGAGCGTGGCCGACGGCATCTGCACGTCGGCGATGTTGTCGAAGTTGGCGCTCTTGGTATCGAGCGGCAGCCACGACTCCGCCTTGATGTCCACGCCAAGGAGGTCCTTCACGGACCGCTCGTACTCGGCGCGATTCAAGCGCTGGAAGGTGCGCGTGCCCGGATTTGGATTCAGCGCGTAGCGTGCGTCCATCATCCGTTCGAGCGTACCGGCGAGCACGTTCAGCGTGTCGCCACCCGGCTTCGGACGCCCCGGCGGCGGCATCATCCCGGCCCGGAGCTTGCCGATCATCTTCTCGGCCAGCTCCGGGCTCTCGTTGATGCTCGCCATGTCGAAGCCCTGCAGCGACAGGTTGCCCTGTTTCCGCTGCTCGCTATGACAGCCGGCGCAGGTCTTCTTGACCACGTCGGTCAGCGCCGACGGGGCGATCGCCGTGGCTGCGGGAGCCAACACCGGATGCCCTAGGCCGCGACGCGCAGGCGCCACAGAACGCGCAGGTGGGTCCACCAGCGGGGCGGTGAACGCGGCGGACGTGGCAAGCGGCGGTGTCAGCGTCGGGCTCGCGGTCGGATCAGGTCGATCGATGATCGCGACGGCGAGGAGCGACAGGCCACCGACCGAGGCAGCAACCAAGGACTTCATCCCCGGACCTCTGGGTTCTGGCGGGAGCGGGCAGGATACGGCAACAATCGCGCGTGAAGGAATACGCGCGGCGGTTGGGAACCGCTGCAATATAGCCACGGCTCAGCACGACGCGCGGGCGGGATCGGATTTGGCGACGAAGTCTCAACACTCTTGCCCTCGATCTCGTTGGGGGGCATATACGCCCTACCTGGGGGCACTCCTGCCCCTCTCCCACCTGGAGGACTCTCCGTGCGCCCCTGCTGGATGCTGTCGGCCGCTGCTGTGGCCGTTTCTCTGAGCGCTGTCTCCCCCCTGCACGCTCAGGCGCGTTTGAATCCCATCATCGATCTGATTGCCAAGAAGCAACCAGTGTTCGGTCTGTACGGCCCCGCCAACCGCCGAGCCCGCCCCGGCCAGCCGGCCATCTCCCCCGACTCGCTCAAGTCACCGGCGCAGCTCGCCACCGAGGCGCTCGGCTACAAGAAAAACGACTACATCTTTGACGGGAGCATGGAAGGCGACTTCGATGCCGCCCTGCCACAGTTCGCCGCCTTCTCGAAAGGCATGGTCGAACAAGGCTCGCTGCAAAAGGGGAAATCCCCGCGCTTTACGCACCCGATCTACGTGAAGACGCACGACATCTCACCCGATCCTGCCCTCGCCGTCAAGCGCATCGGGCAGCAGCTCAATCTCGGTGTGGCGGGGGTGGTGTTCGTCGATGTGGACAGCCCGGAAGAGCTCGAGCAGGGGCTCGCCGCCATGCGCTTCAAGAGCAACGGCGGCACGCGCTCCGACGACGTGGGCGATGCGCCCGCCATGTGGGGGATGACGCCGGCCGACTACAAGGCCAAGGCCGATCTGTGGCCGCTCAACCCCAAGGGTGAGCTGTACAACTTCACGATCGTGGAGAGCAAGGCCGGCCTGGCCAAGATTCGTGAGATCGCCGCCGTGAAGGGTGTTGGCGTGCTCTTCCCCGGCGCCGGCACGCTCCGTGGCGTTTTCACCACCACCGACGCGGCGGGCAAGCGCACGTTCGACGAGAAGGCGTGGGAAGCCGCCATCCAGTCAGTGCTCTCGGCCTGCAAGGAATTCAACGTGCCGTGCGGCTATCCGGCCGGCGCCGCCGACATCGAAATGCGCATGAAGCAGGGGTTCAGCGTGTTCGTGATCGGCTGGGGCGAGCCGGGCTTCAAGGCCGTCGAGATCGGCCGCGGCGTCGCCGGTCGCTAACCGCTTCTGCCGTACAGAACGAAGAAGGCCGCCGATGCACTCTGCATCGGCGGCCTTCTTCGTTCACGACGTCATCAACCGACCGTTACGGGTTGCGGTCAAGGCAGCCGTTGAACTTCGGGTTGTTGCGCTCGTCGAACGGGATCGGCGCGTTCACGTCGTTGCCGTACGTGCCAGCCAGCGGCGACGGCAGGTTGCCCGTCGGGAACACCGAGTTGGCCGTGCGGCCATACTGACGAATGAGACGACGCAGATCGCCCAAACGGTGACCCGTGAGGTACAACCAGATCGCGCGCTCCTCGAACAGCTGTGACACGGCGGCCGCCTGCGTGGTGGCTGCCGAGCCGGGCAACGGCGCCATCGCCGGCGAAATGCCCGTGGAGCGGAGCGAGTTCAGCCCGGCAAACACCGCGTCACGAGCGGCCTGGTTATCCGTACGGAGCTGGGCCTCGAGTTCGATCAAGCGCGCTTCGATGCCTTCGGCAACCGCCACGGAGCCCGTCCGCGCGTACTTACCCTGCGTGGGCAGGTTCGTGCTGGTCCCGTTGAAGCCGACACGCGTCGACGGGGTCCACGGGATACGCGGATCGGCCGGCGTGCGGAGCCAGTCGATGCCGTTTCCGCCCTCGCGGTTCACGATGGCGTACCGCGAATTGGCGATCGAGAGGGCGTTCCACACGCCGTTCTCCTGACGTGCGCTCGAGGTCGAATGGGCCGTGAGGTACTTGAACGAGGTCGGCACGCCCGCCACGGCCGTGGCGGCCTGTGCGAACTGCCCCTGATTCAGGAGCACGCGACCACGACCGATGCGCGCCAGATTCTGAACGTTCGCGCTCGTTCCCGAGGCCGCGAGCGCGGAATCGAAGGACGCCAGAGCACGCGTGTAGATCTGCGCGGTGGTCTGCGGATCGCCGAAGAACGTGACGCCGTCCTTCTGACCGGAGAACGGCACGCCGGAGCAATAGGTCTCGGCGAAGAACGTCTCGGTGAACCCGCGGAGCGCGTACAGCTCGCCGATGTTCTGCACCGGCGTGGGGGCGAACTTCTGGAGCACGAGAATCGCCTGCGTGGCGCCTTCACGAGCACGGTGCAGGTTGCGATAGAAGCCGTCCATGGCGGGGAGATTCTCGACCATGGCGCGCTGGTTCGGGAACAGACGGTCGTCGAACGTATCGGTGGAGTAGATCTCGTCCGAGATGTTGGCCGTGACGATGACCACGTTCTCGATGCTCAGATTGCCCGCGAAGACGTTCTGGAAATCCTGAAGGGCACCGAGTCGGAGCGGCGTCGCGCCGGCAACGGTCTGGTAGTCACTGACGTTGAGCACGTCCGGATCGGTGATCTCGAGCGTGCTGCTACTGCAACCCGCGGCGACGCCGCAGGCGAGCAAGACGGCACTCGCCGGTCGGATGACGCGGCGAGTCACGAAAGAAAATTGCATCGGTGTGATCGCCTGATCAGAAGTTGAAGTTCATGCGGAACGTGAGGTAGCGCATCGGCGGCGTGGAGAAGAATTCTTCGTTGCCGCGCTGATCGCCATTGCCGACGGTCGTTTCGGGATCGACACCGGTGAACGGCGTCCACACCCCGAGGTTGCGGCCGGTCAACACCACATTCCAGCGGTCGGCCCGAAGCGCATTGGCCCACTTCGTCGGCATCGTGTACGAAACAGCGAGTTCGCGGAAGCGGGTGAACGACCCGTCTT
This sequence comes from Gemmatimonas sp., assembly GCF_044376735.1. Taxonomy (GTDB): domain Bacteria; phylum Gemmatimonadota; class Gemmatimonadetes; order Gemmatimonadales; family Gemmatimonadaceae; genus Gemmatimonas. Next base: position 6,332 of record NZ_JBILKJ010000019.1, on the reverse strand, counting down.
CGTAGAACCCTGTGAAGATCGAGCCCGCCGCGGCGACGGCCTTGGCCTGCTCTTCGAGCGGTGCACCAGCATAGAGGCCCTGGCAGGACTGTCCGGCCTGGCACTGGTGACGCTTCGTGTTGTTCAGCTTCTTCATGCCCCACTTGGAATCGAGCTGACCGCTGATGCGGAGCTTGCGATTGAGCAGTTCGATCGTCGGCGAGAAGGCAAGTTCACGAGTGGGGTACGTAGGGCCGATGAACTGGTTCGCGCCGTACGTCATCTCGCCGGCGACAAGGATGCCGTCGTTGTTGGCGTCGTTGTACGTGTACGGACGGCCCCAGAGGCCAAACAGCGGGAAGCCCGGCGAGTTCAGCTGCGTATTACGGTTGCCGGTAGGGATCGGGGAAACGCCTTCGCCCAGCGTAATCAATTCGTTCTTGATCGTCGAGCCAGTGACGACGAAGTCGAGGGCGAGCGCCTTCCGGTCGAGGACCTTCTGGTTGTACACGAGCTCGAGACCCGAATTCCGCACGTTGCCGATGTTCTCGAAGCGCGACGTGACGCCGGCGATCGAGGGCGCGATACGACGCTCGATGAGCGCGTCGGTGGTGTTCTTGTTGTAGTACGTGACTTCGAAGTTGCTGCGACCGCTGAACATGGTGAGGTCGAAGCCGCCTTCGAGTTCGGCCGAGTACTCCGGCTTCAAGACGGCGTTGCCGAGCGAGCCGATGGACACACCGGGCTGATCCGCCGTGCCCGAGATCGTCGTGCCGAACGGCGAGAGGAAGCGCAAGGCATCGGTGGCGCCGGGAATCTGCCCCGACGCGCCGTACGTGGCACGGAAACGCAGCGAGTTGATGGCGTCGGTCTGCGGGAAGAAGCCCTCTTCCGACACGAGCCACGACGCACCGACCTTCGGGTAGTTCACGGCGCGGAAGTCCTTACCGAACGCGCTGGCGGCGTCGCGGCGAAGACCGGCAGTGATGAAGAGCTTCTCGTTCACCGAGAAGATCTGCTCGATATAGTACCCGAGCGTCCGCTTCTCTTCGGTGCCGGCCGCGGCGTTGCGCACGGCGGCGGCAGTGATCGTGGTGGCGCCCGGCGGCAGCGAATTGCCGGTACCGCCCGTCTGCGTGAAGTAGTTGCGGATGTACTGCATGCCAAACGACGTCTTCGAGCCCAACCACGAGAACGGCTGCTTGGTGACCGTACCACCAAGGTCGACCGTCTGCTGGTTGATCTCGGAGCGCTGATCGCTGATGTTGCCGACGCGATTCACGCCGAGCACGCCCTGTTCGAACAGCTGGACACCACGATCAGCGCGGGACGCGAAGTCCATGCCGACCGTCGCGCGGGTCGAGAGCCAATTGGTTGGCTCGTAGCGCGCCTGGGCGCTGTTGATGAAGCGGTTGACGTCCTGCGACACCGTGGTGGACAGGATGTCGCCCATCGGGAACGCACGCCAACCGAGCAGCTTCACGCCTCGGCTGTCCACCAGATCCTGACGCCAGTTGCCGCCGAGCATGCCGACCATGAGGCCGTTGCCGTTGTCTTCGTTCTGCGGCAGCCGCTGACGGCTGTTGATGAAGCCCGAAGACACCTGCAACGTGGCCTTCTCGGAAATCTGCGCCGTGAGGTTGGCGCGTAAGCTGTTGCGGTCGAGCGCGTTCGGACGGATCTGCGACGACGGCAGGCCGCTCACGCCGCGCTCCGTCTTGAGGCGCGCGATTTCGATCTCGGGCATCTTGTAAATACCCGTCTCGACTTCGGTTTCGCCGGCGACGAAGAACTGCACACGATCGGTACCGCCCGAGACCTGCATGCCATACTGGCTGCGCGCGCCACGGTCGATCGGCGTCAGGCTGTCGATACCGAACGGGTTACCGACGCGCAGGCTGTCGGCTCGGCAGGAGCCCGACGCGATCGCGGTCGCGAAGCACTGCACGCGATTGCCAGCATTGGCGCCGGTCAACGCCGTGCCCCAGCCGTAGTACATATCCGGGAAAACGTTCGGATTCGTGATCGCACCGTTCTCGGTGTACACATTCCAGCGCGTCTTGCCGGCCTTGCCGCGCTTGGTCGTGATGTTGATTACACCGTTGGCCGCTTCCGTGCCGTACAGCGTGGCGGCGGACGGGCCCTTGACGACTTCGATGGTCTCGATTTCCTCGGGATTGAGGTCGTCGAGACGCGACGGTGCCGAGCCACCGACACCAATGGCAGAGCTGCCCGACGTCGACGTCATACGCACGCCGTCGATGATCACGACCGGATCGTTGCTGAGCGACAGCGAGGACTGGCCGCGAATACGGATACGGGAGCCAGCGCCCGTGGCACCGGCGGACACCACTTGCACGCCAGCCGCGCGGCCGGACAGCAGGTTGCCCATGTTGGCCACCGGCAGCTCGGCGATCTTATCGGCCACCGCAATCTGCGTGGTGGAGTTCGCCAGTTCGACCTTACGCTGCTGACCAGTCACCGTGGTGACGACGGCCGAGAGCGAGAAGGCGGCCTGCGTGATCGCCACGTCTACCACGACTGGGGCCGTTGCCCCCGTCATCGTGGCGGTGACCTTCTTCGCCTCGTAGCCGATGCGGTTCACGTCCAGCGTGACCACGCCGTTCGTCGTCACGCGAATCGTGTAGCGACCGTTCTCGGCGGTCAGGGTGCCGTTCTGCGTGCCGGCGACCAGCACGCGCACCTGCCCCACCGGGGTGCCGGTGGCGGCATCAGTGACGCGGCCGGTGATGGTGCCGCCGGCGGCCTGTGCTTCCGCACGCGGCGCCGCGGTCAGAGAAGCGCCGAACAGCCCTGCCAGCAGGGCGAGTCGGGCGCAAGCAGCGGCCAGTGGGCGGCGATAAGCGGCATGATGTAGCGAGCGACGACGCTCGCTACGATCAGTCGCGACGGGTCCGAACAATCGCATCTCGGGACTCCCTCAGAGAGCTGGATCACTCAACGGCCACCCAGTGTGGCCGAATATGGCCACGACCAACGTCCCTCGCACGCCGGACGGCGCGCGATTCGGTTGACCATGCCACTACGGTGCACGGGCGTCGAAACACCCGATTGGCGCGAGAGGAGCGGGCAGACGCGGCGGACAACGCGCATCGGACCCGGGTGCGTGACGAGCACGCGGCAGGAACTTCTGGAAAAAGCAGTGTTGAGCGGTACAACAGCCCGAACCGACAATCCGTCACCGAGGGCCGCGAAAACCGGTCGCGCCGCTACTGGACTGGTATCGGAATGATACAGAAATGTGAGGGTACGGCGCGGCACGTCCCCTGTCAATATCAGACGGCACTTCGGGCGCACCGACGACCGCACTGTCATTCCCGTCGACGGACGACACGTCCGCCGACGGGGACGACAGGAGCTACGGTACGAAGAGCGACGGCGACGGCGGCGACGGCACCGCGAACTTGAGCGTCGACATGGTCGCCGAATCAGGCACGAGCGCCGTCTCACCGGCCGGAAGGCCGTTGAGCTTGAGGATGTACGCCACCGACGTCAGGTACTGGTCGGGCGTGAGCGTCCCCGGAGCGTCGTCCGGCATGGTCGTCCGGATCTGCTCATACAGTTCGAACAACGACCGACCGACCCATTTCGTCTTGAAATCGGCGCTCGTCACGTCTTTCGACTCATGGCAGCCCGCACAGGTGGCGGTCCACACCTTCGCCCCTTCGGCCGCTTGGGCTTCGGTGTACATCTTCGCGCTGTCGACCATGAACATCGCGGCGCGCAACGGGGAGGCGGCCAGAGGGCGCTGAGCGGACATCCGGCTGCCACCAAACACGCTGGCGGCGATTACCGTCGCGAGAAACGCGCTGGGGAGAGTTTTGCTGATCGTCATGGCCGATCAAGCTGTGTCGCGGGGAGAACGCTGGCAAGGTGGGCTGTACGCGGCATCTCGTGGTCCTATCGAAAAAGTCGATTGCGATTGTGCGGGCCCGTCGGCATTTTCGCCCTATGACGCTTACCCCGCCTGACCCTGAACGTTTGAATGCCGCTGCGGATCCCACCGACGATCCGTCAGCCCTCCCCCGTCGCGACTTTCTCCGGATCGCCGGTGTCGGCGCGGGGGCCTTGCTCGCCTCCGGCTGCGCCTCCGCGGGGGCCTTTGCCGCCGCCGCACCGGTCCGCGGCATCGAGCGTGGCCGCGCCAAGGACGGTGGGGTCGGCCATGTCGTCGTCATCGGGGCCGGCGCGTGGGGCGGATGGACCGCCTATCACCTGCGCCAACGCGGGGCCCGCGTCACCCTCATCGACGCCTACGGCCCCGGCAACTCGCGCTCGACCAGCGGCGACGAGACGCGCGGCATCCGCTCCTCCTACGGCGATCGCGCGACCGGCGAGCTCTGGACCCCATGGGCCCGCGCGGCGATCGAGCGCTGGCGGCTGTTCGAGAAAGAATGGGCGCCGGTGTTCCGGACGTCGTATTTCCATCAAACCGGCGACGTGATCATGCGCGCCACCGCCGAGCCGTTCATCACGAAGACGCTCGACCTGTGGAAGGCGAACAACGTGCCGCACGAGGTGCTCAACGGCGCCGAAGTGCGCAAGCGCTATCCCGTCATTCAGGCCGATGACATCACCATCGCCATCACCGAGCCCGATGCCGGCGTCGTGCGCTGTCGCGCCGCCACGCAGGCCGTCGCCGCCGTGGGCGAAAAAATGGGTGTGAAGCTCGTCATCAGCCGGGTTCGCCCCGGACAAATGGTGAACGGCGCGATGGATGGAGTGATCCTGGAAGACGGCACGACCGTGCGCGGCGACGCCTATGTCTTCGCCTGCGGTCCATGGTTGCGCAAACTCTTTCCCTACCTCGAAAACCGGATGCGCGTGCCCATCGGTGTCGCGTGCTATTTCGGGGTCCCCGTTGGCGATTCACGCTTCACCTTCCCGAATCTCCCCAGCTTCAACTTCCCCGGCGTCACCGGTTGGCCCGTGCTGCCGGTCGATTCCCGTGGCTTCCGCGTGCGCGGCGCCATCGCGCCCGCGGCCTCGCCGGCCCGAGCCGGAGCAGCGCCCGCCGGCGCCGGACCGGCCGCCGGCGCGCCGGCACCCGCCGATCCGCTCCAGCAGGATCCGGACACCAGTAGTCGCTGGGCCAGCCAGGACCGCATCGACGGCTCCCGTCGCTTTTTGGCGGCCCGCTTCCCGGCGCTGGCCAACGCGCCGCTGCTGGAGACTCGCGCCTGCCATTACGAGTCGAGCGTGAACAGCAACTTCATCATCGATCACGTTCCTGGCGCGTCGAATGCGTGGATCGCCGGCGTGGGGCAGGCCGAGGGCTTCAAGTTCGGCCCGGTCGTTGGCGAGTACGTCGCCCAGCGCGTGCTCGGCATTACGGGCGACCCGAAGCTCGTGGCGGCGTTCAAGCTCCCCACCGAAGAGTACGAGAAGCCCCCCGGCTGATGCGACGCCCTGCTCTGCTTGTGTTCGCGGCGATCTTCTTCGCCTACGAACAGTGGTCGTTCTATACGTGGATGCAGATGCACGGCACGGCCTCGGCCGGGCTCGCGCACGCGTGGACCACGCTCCGTCAGGACCCCATGGTGTTCATGGCCTGGAACGACATGGGCGTGTTCACCGCCATCGTGCTCGTGTGGCTGGCGCGTGATCTGCGCGCCCGTGGCCGCGCCATCTGGTGGTGGCCGGCCACCCTCATCATGGGATGTCCGCCGCTGTTGGTGTATCTGGCCACCGGTAGCGACGCGTCTCCCCGTGGCGCAGCACGCGAAACCGATCCGGCGGTAACCCGCGCGCCGTGAGCGCGGCCGCCAGATCGCGCGGCGGTTGATCGAGCGGCTCGTCGGTAAGCGCGAACGTACCCCAGTGCACACCGATGGCTTCCTGCGCGTTCACGTCGAGCATCACCTGCACGGCTTCCTCGGGGTTCACGTGCTGCGTGCGCATGAACCAGCGCGGCTCGTAGGCGCCGATGGCGATCGCGGCCGCATCGAAGGAGCCGAAGCGCGCGCCGATCTCGCGCGGCTCATGTGAATACCCGAGATCTCCTGAATACCAGAACCGGAAACCGGGATGCACGATGGCCCAGCTGCCCCAGAGCGACTGGTTGCGATCGAGCATCGTGCGATTCGACCAATGCTGCACCGCCAGGAAATGCAAGGCGAGTTCGCGCGTGCGTCCGGGCCACCGAACGACGTCGTCCCACGCGCAACCGATCACCTGAGCGTCGCGAGCGGCCCGCGGCAGGTTCGCGGCAAACCACGACTCGGTACCGCGCGGCACGATGAACGCCGGTGGTCCACCGGTCTGCAGCGCCACGTCGCGCATGGAGCGCCGATCGAGATGATCGTAGTGGTTATGCGACAACAGCACCGCAT
>NZ_JBILKJ010000197.1:0-4348 GCF_044376735.1 Gemmatimonas sp. | reverse complement strand
GTAGCCGCCCTGCAGCAATCCGCGCAGCCGTCGGTCGTGCCCGTAGATGTCGTCGTGAAAAACCACCGTGCCGTCTTCCCGCGCGACCGCCGTGGCGTACACCACATGCACCGGTACCGGCGTCGTGAGCGGGACTTGCAGCGGCGTGGCACGGTGCATCTCCGCCGCGATCCGCGTCGAGTCCCATCCCGCCTGATCGCGCAGCAGCAACGCCGCCAGCTCGGCCGGCCGCGACAGCCGAATGCAGCCGTGACTGAAATCGCGTCGCGCTTCCCCGAACAACTCCTGTGCCGGCGTATCGTGCATGTACACGTTGAACTCGTTCGGGAAGATGAACTTCACGCTGCCCAGCGCATTCAGCACCCCCGGACGCTGCCGAATGCGGGCGTTGCCCGCCGACACCGCATCGAGGGCAGAAGATGTCGTGGCCCGTACCTGCTCGTCGGTACCCACGATCTCGAACGCGTTGCGCGTGAGATACTCGATGTTGCGACGCGCTTTCGGGATCACTTCCTTGCGCGCGATACTCGGCGGCACGTCCCAGTACGGCGAGAACACCAGGTACCGCAAGGCGCCGCTGAACACCGGCGTCTTGTGATCGTACGCTTTGCCGACCACGACGTTCATCCGCAGCACATCGCGCTCGCGCTCACTGAGCCCACGGAATGCGTAGAGCTCGAAAGCGGGGATGTTCACGATGATCGGCGGCGTCGCGAATCGGTGAGGCAGCCAGCGCCACCGCTCCAGCGTTATCGTGATCTGCCCGATGCGCGCCTCGAGACGACGACGCAGCGCAGCCATGCTTTCCGGCGCGCCCTGCTTTCGGGTGGTGTCGCGCACTGTCGCACGTAGCAACGCAGTATCGCTCGCCAGGGCCCGATAACGCCCGAGTGCGGCCACCAACAGCCGATAGTGCTCATACGGCGGCTCAGCCTCGGCGAACTGCCGCGACGGGTCGGCCGAGGTCGTCAGTGTGCGCAGCACGGACGGCGCATCCCACGGTTCATGCGGAAAGCGCAGCTGCGCATGTGCCACTCGCGCCGAGACGCGACCGTACTGCAACGAGCGTAACGCGCGGAGTGCCGCCGTACTGAGCATCGCGTCGAACTCGGCGATCAATGCCGGGGTGGCCGGCGCGGAAGCGCCGCCGCGCAGGGCCGCCGTCAACGCGACGAGACGGGACACATCGTAGTCGGCCGGGTCGAGGCCGCGCGCGTCGATCTGCCTAAGCTGATCGAGCGTCGTGAGCGCCGAAGCGGTCGGACGACCCCCCTGCGTCCAGAGCGGAGCCCAGCCGCTGCCGGTGTACACCGTGCGCAGATCGGCGGCCACGTCACTCAGCTGTGGCCAACGTTGGGCGGCCAGGCGGTTCGACGAGACAATGCGCTGCAACGCCTCGCCGACCGGACTCGACGGAACATCCTGCGCGACGACACGGCACGGAGCGACGAACCCGCGCGCGACTACCAGCCCCAGCAGCACGAGACGAACGACAATAGGTGTCACCCTGCATGGTAGGTCTCCCCGACGACGGGCGCCAGCAGCAGTCCAGCAGCAGCTCGGCGGCAGCTCGGCATGCTGGCCACCCAGCCTGCGTTCACCTACGTTATCGCGCATCCCCTGAAGTCCGCCCGCGGACTGCCAGAGACCGCTGAACCCTGAAAAACCAGGTCCGGTGCCCGTGCTGTTTCGTCGAATCGCCCTGCCGATGCTGTTCCTGTCCATGGCCGCCTGTGGCGGTGACGGGGCGACCGAAGACACGCCCAGCAGCGCGGTCGCCGACGGCACGTTCGCCCGGATCCAGCGCGATGTGCTCGATCGGTCGTGCGTGTCCTGTCATCGCGCCGGTGACGCGAACGCCAGACAATCGCAGCTCGTGCTCACCAGCGATTCCGCCTACCAGCAGCTCGTTGGCGTCGGGTCGGTCCAGCAGATCGCGCGAGCCGATGGCGTGGCCCGCGTCAAGCCGTATCGGGCCGACAGCTCGCTGCTGTATCACAAGCTGGCGTGGGTCCCCGGCCACCATAGCCGCGACTATGGCCAGCTCATGCCGATGGGCACCACCAAGGGACTCACCGCCGGCCAGCTCGAGTACGTGCGTCGCTGGATCGAAGCGGGCGCCCCGCGTACCGGACACGTGGTCGACACCGCCGTACTCGCCGACGCCCGATTGCAGACGGCGAGCTTTACGCCGCTCGCCGCCCCCACCGCGGCGGGACTGCAGCTCAAGGTGGACAGCTTCGCGGTGTCCCCCGGTTCGGAGCGGGAGCTGTTCGTGTTGCGCCGGGTCGGCAATGCCAACGACCTCTACGTCACACGCATTCAGTCGCGCATGCGTCCGGGCAGCCACCATCTGCTGCTCTACACCTTCGACGAGAGCCGCACCACGTTCCCGTGTAATCTGCGCCCCGCCGCCAACACGGTGCGCGACATCCGGAACACCGATGGGTCGATGAACGTGGTAAACATGCTCCCGATGGCCTGTCACGTGTACTTCGCGGGCGCGATGACGCCCGACTTCGATTACCGGTTTCCTCCCGGTGTGGCGCTGCGTCTGCCGGCCAACACCTCGCTCGATTTCAACGTGCACTACGTGAATCGCGCGCCGATCGACCTGCCCGGCGAGGCGTTCGCCAATCTCTACACGGCAGATCGGGCGCAGGTGCAGACGGTGGCCCGCACCCTCAATCTCGCCAACACCAGCTTCTCGTTGCCGCCAAAGCAGCGCACCACCATCCGCACCGTCTTTCCGATGTCGGTACGCACCACCGTGCTGGGGCTCACGTCGCACATGCACTCGATGGGCGAGCGCTACGAGATCCGCGTGCGCCGGGCCGACGCGACCGAAACCACCGTGTATGTCAACACCGACTGGGAGCACCCGGGCTTCACGAACTTCGACACGCCGATCGTGCTCCAACCCGGTGACGCGCTCGTCTCGGTCGTCACCTGGAACAACGTCACCGACCGCACCATCGGCTTTGGCCTGCTCTCCAGCGACGAGATGAACATCATCTTCGGCTACGCGTACTGAGCGCCGCACCGTCCGGCAGCGCTACATCGCGCTGCCGGACGCCTTGATCAGGTAGTACGACGTCTGACGCGGTCGGAAAAAGCGAAAGCCCTGCTCCGTCAGAAACGCGTCATCCTCCATCATCACGAACAGCTTCTTGCCGTTCCACTCGGGAATCGGCGTGGCCGTATTCAGTTCGATGGAGATGTACGAACCCAGTCGCAGTCGTGAGTTCTGCGCGGTGGTATCGCTGCGCAGCGGGCTGCGGAAGTCGATCGATGCCCCCAGCCCGTGCCCCTGCGTGCCGATGGGATGCGAGTACACCATCGCTTCGATGCCGCGCTGCTTCATTTCGACCATCGTATTGGTGAACACCGATCCGCCGGTCGCCCCCGGCCGCGCGTGACGCAGCATGACCGCGTCCTGCAACGTGTTGGTGTTCGCCATCGCCTGCTTGAAGCTGTCGGGCACATCGCGCTCGCCCGGCTTCAGCACGTACGCCATTTTCTGCCAGTCGGTATCGAAGCCCATGTAGCTGATGCCGAAGTCCACGTGCACGACGTCGCCATGGCGAATCACCGTGCTCTCCGGCGCCACGGCGAGAAAGCCTCGCGACGTCGCGATGTCCTCGCCCGTGCGCTGTACGCGCAGATCGGGCTGAAACCACGTGCGCACACCGGCCGCCCCCAGCATGTCGAACAGTGCACGACGCACATCGCCCACGGTCGTGCGATTCGGCGTGATCACCGCATTCGACAGCGCCCGCTTCACGATCGCCTCCGTGACCGACACCGCCGCGCGGTAGTGTTCCGCCTCCTCCGGCAGCCGCGTGTCGAGATACTCCTCGATCAGGTCGCTCGCGCTCACGAACGTCTTCTCGGCGTCCTCGCCGAGCGTTTCGGCCAGGAACCGGTACGCGTCGTAGCCCAGCGAGCGCGTCTGCCCGCGTCGCCCGCGAATGCCCAGCCCCACCGTGGCCGGTTTGTACTGCTGATAGAGATCACGCAACGTCGTGGCCGGCGGCCGCGGCTCGGTGAAGGGCGCATCGAAGAAGCGCGCCAGATTCTCCTCGGTATAGCCCGTGATGGCGAACTTCTTGAGCCCCTGCTCGCCGCCGTCGATGAACACGAAGAAGTCGCGATTGCCCGTGTACGGGCGCGGTGGCGCCACGTACTGCGACAGCGGGTCGTCATGAAACTCCTCGTTCACCACGATCCACATCCCGATCTTGTGGCGCCGCATCATCGGCAACAACAGCGCATGTCGCTTGGTGAGCCACTCTTCGCGAAGAGCGATCTGCTGCGACCACGGCAGCAGGGCCGCCGCCTCCGGCAC
>NZ_JBILKJ010000196.1:0-4350 GCF_044376735.1 Gemmatimonas sp. | reverse complement strand
CCTGTCGTCACCCGTCGCCCGGCGCCTGTACCGCATCCTCGAGGTCGCCCGCGCCGATGGTCGGCTCTCCTGGCGCGTCTCGCTGGAACGACTGGCCGAGCAGCTGCCGCTCACGCAGCGATACCCATCGCACCTCCAGCGCGTTTTGCAGCCGGCGCACGAAATGCTGCTGAGTGCCGGATTGGTGAGAGATATCGCCGTTCGGCAGCATGACCGGGTCTGGAGCGTGGACTACGTCCTCGGCTCCCGTCCCCGCGAAGACACCTGACCCCCGCGTACCGGAACAGCAGCGAGCGGCAGGCGTACGTATTTTAGAGAGTTTTCCCCGGTCCTTCCTTTGAGAACAGCCGAATGACACGTACCCGTAAGGCCGCCCTGGCCAGCCTGCTGCTCGTTCCCGTGCTCGCCGGGGGCTTCGCCCTCCAGGCGCGGTCCACGCGTGGCGGCGCGCAACTCCTCGACCAGGTGCTCACGTTCGTCGCGCTGCGGTACGTGGACACGCTCGACGCCCAACAGCTGTACGAAAAGGCCGCGCGCGGCCTGGTGAAGGAACTCAACGACCCCTACACCGAACTCTTCACCCCCAAGCAGCTCGAAGAGTTCTCGCGCAACACCAACGGTCGCTACGCCGGCATCGGCATGGAGATCTCGAAGGTCGGCGATTACGTGACCGTCAATAAGGTCTTCCCGAACTCCCCCGCCGAGGGCGGTGGGGTGCAGGAAGGCGACAAGATCATGATCATCGACACCACCAACGCGCGTGGCTTCAATACGCAGCAGGTCCAGAACAAGCTGCTCGGCCCTGTGGGTACGCCAGTCGTCGTAACGTTCGGCCGGATTGGTGTGCCCCAGCCCGTAAAGATGAAATTCACACGGGCCGAGATTAAGGCACCTGCGGTTCGGTACAGCATGATGCTTGATGACCGTACCGGCTATGTGCCGCTCGAGCGCTTCTCCGAGCAGGCCACCGAAGACATCGCCAATGCCGTGATCGCGCTGAGCAAGCGCGGCGCAAAGGGCATCATCATCGACCTGCGCGGAAACCCGGGCGGCATTCTCGACGAGGCCTTCGCCATGTCGAACCTGTTCCTGCCGAAGGGCAAGGAACTGCTGTCCGTGCGCGGTCGCGGTGAATTTCAGAAGTTCGTCGCCGAGCGCGATCCGCTCGCTCCGGACGTCCCGCTCGTCGTGCTCGTCGACGGCGGCTCCGCGTCGGCGTCCGAGATCGTGGCCGGCGCGCTGCAGGATTACGACCGCGCGCTGGTGCTCGGCACCACGTCCTTCGGCAAGGGCCTCGTCCAGTCGGTCTACAATCTCGATGGCGGCTACGCCCTCAAGATCACGACGGGCAAATGGTTCACGCCATCGGGTCGCTCCATCCAGAAGGAGCGCAAAATGAACGCGGACGGCCAGTTCGCCGAAGTGCTTCCCGACTCCATGGAAACGGATTCCGTGCGGAAAGCGCGCCCGACCTTCAAGTCGGCGGGTGGGCGCACGGTGTACGGCGGTGGCGCCATCACCCCCGACGTGATCGTCGCCCCGGACACCCTGTCCCAGGCCGAGCAGGCATTCCGTCGTGCCATCGCGCCGAGCTTCCAGAAGTACTTCAATCACATCGCCCTCATCGCCGAGGGACAGAAGGGCAAGGTGAAGCCCGACTTCGCGGTGAACCCGGCGTGGCGCGAAGAGCTCTTCCAGAAGCTGACCGCCGACACCGTCAAGATCGACAAGGCCATCTGGGACGGCGGCGCACCGGATATCGACCGCGCCATCGAAGACCGGGTGGCCAAGGTCGCCTTCGGCGACACCTTGGTCCGTCGTCGCAGCCTGAAGGACGACAACCAGCTGCGCGCCGCGATCGACCTGCTCAAGAAGGCTGCCACGCAGAGGGACGTCTTCACCGCCGCCGGCTCCGCCCCGGCCGTGACCAAGGCGGGCGTGGCCCGCCGCAGCGGCAACTGACCGCCCGCCGACACGGGCGTAGGCCTTCGTAACTGTACGTATCTCTACTGAATTGCCGCATGGGCTGAACCTCTCTACGGTTCAGCCCATGCGTATTTCTGCCCCCCTTCCGATCCTCGTTGCAGTCGCCAGCCTCGCGGCGGCCTGCACCCCCTCGTCGCGCTCCAGCGCGACCACCAGTGCCGCCCCGATGGGCGACGTCATCGCCCCCGACAGCGGCGAGTCGCACATCGCGAACATCCGCCAGCTCACGAATGGCGGCGAGAATGCCGAAGCGTATTTCAGCGCCGATGGCCAGTGGATCACCTTCCAGTCCACCCGCGACGGTCGCACCTGCGATCAGCAGTACGTCATGCGTCGCGACGGGTCGGGACTCACCAAGGTGTCGGTCGGCGGCAAGACCACCTGTGGATGGTTCCTGCCGGGCAGCCAGCGCCTCTTCTTCGCCTCCACGCACGCCGCCGACAGCGCGTGCCCCGTGAAGCCGGATCCGTCGCAGGGCTACGTGTGGGGTATCGATCCGTTCGACATCTACACCGTTGGCCGCGATGGCAAGGATCTCAAGCGCCTCACCAACTACGGCGTGTACACCGCCGAGGGTGTGCTTTCACCCGACGGGAAGTCGATCGTGTTCACGTCGCTCAAGGACGGCGACCTCGACATCTACACGATGAACGTCGACGGCACCAACGTGAAGCGCCTCACCACCACGCCCGGCTACGACGGTGGTCCGTGGTGGTCGCCCGACGGCAAGAAGATCGTGTATCGCGCCTGGCACTACACCGACCCGGCCGAACTCAAGGCTTATCAGGACCTGCTCGGCAAGCGCATGATCCGGCCCAACCGCATGGAGCTGTTCGTCATGAACGCCGACGGATCCGACCAGACGCAGATCACCAAGCTCGGCGGTGCGAACTTCGGCCCCTCGTGGACGCCCGACAGCAAGCGTATCATCTTCTCATCGAATCATCGCAATCCGCGCAGCCGCAACTTCGATCTGTTTCTCGTGAACGTGGATGGTACGGGACTCGAGCGTCTGACCACGCACGAAGATTTCGACGGCTTCCCGATGTTCAGCCCCGACGGCAAGTCGCTGATCTGGGCCTCGAACCGGCACGACGCGAAGCCGGGCGAAACCAACTTATTCCTCGCTGACTGGAAGAACTGACCGCCTATGCCTGTCCTCATCATTGCGTGCGTGCTGATTGCGGTCATTCTGGTCGCGTCAGTCAAGATCATCGGACAGGCAGAAGTGATGGTGGTCGAGCGGCTCGGCCGCTTCAACCGCATTGCGCGGTCGGGACTCAACCTGCTCGTCCCGTTCATCGAACGTCCGCGCTCGATCGACGTGCGCTTTTTCGAGACCGATGTTGGTGGAGCGCGCCGTGTGATCCAGAGCGCCACCACGCGCATCGATCTGCGCGAACAGGTGCTCAACTTTCCGAGCCAGCCGGTGATCACGAAGGACAACGTGACCATCGACATCGACGCCGTGATGTACTATCGCGTGGCCGATCCGCAGAAGGCCACGTACTCCATCCAGAACCTGCCGTACGCGCTGGAGACGCTCACGCGCACCACGTTGCGCAACATCGTGGGTGAGATGGAGCTCGATCAGACGCTCGGCAGTCGCGACATCATCAACACGCGGATGCGTGAAGTGATCGAAGAAGCGTCGATCGGCTGGGGCGTCGACGTCACACGTGTCGAACTGCAGAGCATCGAGCCGCCGCGTGACATTCAGCAGAGCATGGAGCTGCAGATGCGCGCCGAGCGAGAGCGTCGCGCGGCCGTCACGAATGCCGAAGCAGGCAAGCGCGCAGCCATTCTCGAATCGGAAGGGCAGCGCGAATCGCAGGTGCGCAAGGCCGAGGGAGAACGGGATGCCAGCGTGCTGCGCGCGCAGGGTGTGGCCGAAGCACGACTTGCCGTGGCGAATGCCGAAGCGGAAGCCATCGCACGCATTTCATCGGCGCTGCCGGAAGGGCAGGCGGCCATGTATATGCTGGGGCTCAAGTATCTCGAAGCGTTGCCACTGCTCACGCAGGGCAAGGGCTCCACGATCTTCCTGCCGGCCGAGGCCAGCGGCGTCATGGGCGCGCTCGGTGGATTGCGCGAGCTGCTCAACGCCACGAGTCGCAACACCGACAGCGCCAGCGACGTGCCGCGCGCGTCGGGGACGCGCACGGCCGCGTCTACTGGGCTCGGCTATCCCGATGTGCCGAAGTCATTGACCGACGGCGGCTCGACCGGCGGCGCATCGTGATATCGCAGGAGCGCGCCGAACGCATTGCGCGCGCCCACGCCTGCATCGGCTGCAAGGAGTACACCTATCGCAAGGTCTCCGTGCGCGCCGCGCCGGAGTCGCTGCGTGCGGACTTCGGCGAG
>NZ_JBILKJ010000075.1:0-13750 GCF_044376735.1 Gemmatimonas sp. | reverse complement strand
CCTCCTCCAGCCGCGCCCCCTTCTCGTCGCACACCGCGAACTTCCCACCCGAATACAGCGTCGCGCCGCCAAAGCGACCGTCCTTGGTGAGCGCGTAGAACTCGAGATCGAATTTTGGACGGCCATTGGGGCCCATGAGGCGGGTTTCCGTCATCGCCACCACGCGCTCGAGCGTCTTCAGACAGGCGTCCTGCGGGCCGAGTCCCTGCCGCATGAACTCGACAATCAGGAAGGAGGCGCAGGTCTTGATGTTCGCCTCGCCGCGCCCGGTGCTGCCGGCGGCGCCGACCAGGTTGTCGCAGTACTGCCCGGCGCCGATCACCGGCGAGTCGCCAATACGGCCCGGCACCTTCCACGCCATGCCGCTGGTCGTCGTGACCGAGCCGATGTCCCCCGCCCCGTTCACCGCGTTCATGTTGATCGTACCGGTGGTGAACTTGATCTTGATGTCGTCGTCGTGATTCAGCCACGCGTCGTTGGCGTTCAGCCGCGACTTCCAGCGCATCCAATCCTGGCGGGACTGTTCGGTGAGCAGATTCTGCTCCTTGAAGCCCATGGCCTTGGCGAACTTCGTGGCACCGGCGCCGACCAGCATGATGTGGTCGGTGTAGTCCATGACCGCCTTGGCCACGAGCGACGGCGTCGCGATCCCCTCGATGGCCGCCACCGAGCCGGCCCGCCGCGTCGGGCCATGCATGCAGGAGGCGTCGAGCTGCACCACCCCCTCCTCATTCGGCAGGCCACCGAGGCCCACCGACTGATCGGTCGGATCGAGTTCCACCAGATTCACACCGGCGATGGCCGCGTCGAGCGGGTCGACGCCCGTGAGCATCTGGTCGTAGGCGACCTTCACCCCCTTGATGCCGTTCGACGACGACACCACCAGCGGACGCCCCCGAAAGCCGGGGGTCGACGCGACCGGCGCGAGCGGCTGCCCCGGCGCCTGCCCGAACGGGTCGGGGAGACGGGGTACGAAGCCGGCCGCGGCCAGCGCGGCGGAACGCTCGAGAAAGTCGCGACGGGAGAACGGCACGGCAGGCTCCGGAACAGGGTCGGGTAACGACGTGGTACAACGAATGGTCAGCGGTCAGGCAATTCGAGGATATCGCCCAACGCCACTGCTGGCGAGAGGCGGGTTCGTCTGGCACCTTCTTTAAAGCACTTTCCCACTTTTACTCCCCCCATGACTACTCCGGCCGAAATCGCCGATGCGCTGCGCGCGACCTCGTTCCTCGAGGGCTTCACCGACGCGCACCTCTGGAAGCTTTCGCGGCACGTCACGCCGCTCACCCTCGTCCCCGACGAGACCATTTTCAACGAAGGCGAAGCGCGTCAGCGCTTCGCGATACTGATCAGCGGCGCGGTCGCGATCGAGAAGTCGTCCGATGGCCGCACCACGCGCCTCGTGACGCTCGGCACCGGCGAAGCGGTGGGTGAAGGGCTGCTGCTCGACGACTCCGCCCACGGGACCACGGCGCGAGTGATCATGCCGGGCACCGCGATGGTCCTGACCCGCGCCCTGCTCGACGACATCACGCGCGAGGCGCCGCAATTGTACGCCGCGCTCGTGGCCCGCGCCGCCCGCGCGATCTCGATGCGCCTGCGCCGCGCCGATGCCACCCTCGTCGGCCGAGGCCGTACCCTCGGCTTCGGCGGCCACCGCAGCCGGCAGGAGCACGATCTCCTCGGCGAGCGCGATGTGCCGTATGAAGCGTTGTACGGGGTGCAGACCTTGCGGGCGCTCGAGAATTTCCCGATCACCGGTATTCCGCTCCGCGAATTCCCGGTGCTCATCGAATCACTCGCCGCGGTCAAGGAGGCCGCCGCCCAAACCAACCTCGAGCTCGGTCTCCTCGACCAGCAGCACGCCGAGGTCATCATGCGTGCTGCCCGCGAGATACGCGCCGGGCGACATCACGAGCATTTTCTGGTGGACATGATTCAGGGAGGCGCCGGCACCTCCACCAACATGAACGCCAACGAAGTAATCGCGAACCGCGCGCTCGAGCTCAGCAACCAGCAGCGTGGCGCCTACGACGTGATCTCTCCCAACGATCACGTCAATCTCAGCCAGTCCACCAACGACGTGTATCCCACGGCGGTGCGCGTGGCGCTGCACAAGAGCCTCTCGGGTTTCCGCGTCGAGCTCGCGCGGCTGGCCGATGCGTTCGGCGCCAAGGGCGTGGAGTTCGCGCCATTGATCAAGATGGGGCGCACGCAGATGCAAGACGCCGTGCCGATGACCCTCGGACAGGAGTTCATGGCGTTCGCGCACACCCTGCAGGAAGACGTGGAGCGCCTGGCCGAAGCGCAGTCGCTGATCCGTGAGATCAACCTCGGTGCGACGGCGATCGGCACGGGCATCAACGCGCCACCCGGCTACGCGGCGTTGGCGTGCAAGCATCTCGCCGTCATCGCCGAGGTGCCCGTGATGACCGCGTTCGATCTCGTGGAAGCGACCAGCGACACGGGCGCCTTCGTGCAGCTCTCGGGGGTCATGAAGCGCACGGCCACCAAGCTGTCCAAGATCTGCAACGATCTCCGCCTCCTCTCGTCCGGACCGCGGGCCGGGTTCGGCGAGATCAATCTGCCGGCGATGCAACCCGGTTCGTCGATCATGCCGGGCAAGGTCAATCCGGTCATCCCCGAAGTGGTGAACCAGGTCTGCTTCGAGGTGATCGGCGGTGACGTCACGGTGACGATGGCGGCCGAGGCCGGACAGCTCCAGCTCAATGCGTTCGAGCCGATCATAGCGTATCGTTTATTGCGTGGGATCGATATGCTCCGCAACGCGTGCATGGTGCTACGCGAGCGGTGCGTCACCGGGATCACCGCCAACCCCGACCGCATGCGGTACTTCGTGGAGCACTCGATCGGCATCGTGACCGCGCTCGTGCCCGTGCTCGGCTACGAGGTCGCGACCGACATTGCCAAGACCGCCCTCGCCAGCGGGCGCGGGGTCTTCGACCTAGTGCTCGAGCGCGAATTGCTGACGCGCGCGCAGCTCGACGACATCCTCAATCCGGCGGCGATGACCGCGCCGCGCGACACGCACGAGTTCAGCTTGACCACCATTCCGTCGGCGTAGGGCGCCGCGGGTCCCCGAGCGTCTTCGGGGGACCTGCCGCCGCCCGGGCCGGCTCGCCCGTCACTTTCGCGATCCCATGCACTCATCCCCGTCGTCTTCCCGGACCCTCCTCCCCTCGGTCCTGCGTCGCTTCCGGGCCACCACCCTTGCCCTTGGGCTGCTCGCCTGCGGCGGCGGAGGTGACGCCTCGGGGCCGCCCGTGGTGGTGAACCCGCCCACGGTGCGGAGCGTCGCGATAACACCGACCGTCGCCACGATTCGGGTGGGTGAAACGCAGTCGCTCAGCGCCGTCGTCGATGCTATCAACGGCGCCGGCACTGGCGTCACGTGGAGCAGTGAGTCGCCGACCGTCGTTTCGGTGAGCAGCACGGGGCTGGTGACCGCCATCGCGATCGGCACGGGCACCATCCGCGCGACCTCCGCCGCCGACACCCGCGTCAGTGCCACCGCGACCATCACGGTGCAGGCGGCCCGCAACATTTCGCTGACGCCCACCACCGTCTCGCTGGGCGCCGGGCAAACACAGGCGCTGCAAGCCACGGTCCAGATCGATCCCGGGCTTCCCACGACCGTGACGTGGCGTACCAGTGCGGCGACCGTCGCCACGGTATCGGCCGCCGGCGTGGTCGCGGGCGTGGCGCTCGGCACCGCCACCATCACCGCCGTCTCGGTGGGTGACACCACGCTGCGCGCCACCGCCACCGTGAACGTCGTGCCAATCGTGCGTGCCGTCGCCGTCACGCCCATCACGGCGTCGCTGTTCATCAACGGCACACAGCAACTCAGCGCCACCGTGACCGCCGATGCCGGTGCGGCGCAAACGGTCACGTGGCGTTCCAGCAATCCCGCGGCGGCGACGGTGAGCGCCACCGGCCTGGTTACGGCCGTGGGGCTGGGCAGCGCGGCCATTACCGTGCTGTCCACCGCCGACACCACCCGCCGGGCCACCAGCGCGATCACGGTGGCCCCGCGTCCGTTGACCGTCAGCATCACGCCGCGCAACGTCGGCCTCAACCCCGGCACCAGCACCACGTTCGCGGCGGTCGTGAGCGCCGACCCGGGCGTGCCAACAGGGGTGACGTGGAGCTCGAGCACGGGCACCGTCGCCACCATCAATGCGCAGGGCGTCGTGAGCGCGATCAGCCTGGGCAGCACGGTGATCACCGCCACGTCGGTGGCCGATGCCACGAAGCGCGACACGGTCACCGTGAACGTGGTGCCGCGGTTGGCCACCGCGTGGAGTGCCACACGACTGGGCGGCGTGCTGCGCGACGATCTCCTGTCGATCTTCACGGTGGGCGCCGCGAACGTGTTCGCCATCGACATGCTGGGTGACATCTATCGCTGGAACGGCACCGCCTGGACGCTGTCGCTGTCCGGCAGCGCCGATTACGTCGCCCTGCACGGCTCGTCCGGCACCAACATCATCGCCGTGGGCACGAACGGCGCCATCGCGCGCTGGAACGGTACGGCGTGGAGCACCATGACCTCGGGCACCACCCAAACGCTCAATGCCATCTGGGTGGAAAGCCCAACCGTGGCGTGGGCGGCCGGCAACAACGGCACGGTGCTGCAGCTGGCCACCAACACGTGGAGCACCGAGACGACCAACTCCACCCAGCCGCTGAACGGCGTGTGGGGTGGCGACAATGTCGTCTATGCCGTGGGGGCGAACAGCGAAGTCCGGCGGCGCACCGGCGGGACGTGGTCGCGTGTCACCGTGCCCAGTGCGGAGCTCCTGTACGGGGTCCACGGCAACAACGCGTCGGACGTGGTGATCGTGGGCACCAACGGGACCCTGCTGCGCTGGAACGGCACCGCCTGGGCCGTGCTGAGCGTGGGCGGATTGGCGGGTGACCTGTATCAGGTCAGCGGCTCCGCCGCCAATGGTGGCCGGCGCTATCTGGTGGGCGACGGCGGCGTCGCGCAGCTCGATGGCAACACCGCCACCCTGATCAGCACCCCGTATGCGCCGCAGCTCTTCGGCGTGAGTGTGGATGTCACGGGCACGGTGTGGGCGAGCGGGGAGCGGGGCGCGGTGCTGCGCAGCGCCGATGGTGGTGGTTCCACGTGGACCACCAACAACCTGGCCCCCGATCTGCTCGACGTGTGGAGCACGGCAGCCAACAACGCCTTCGCGGTAGGCGAATTCGGGTTCGTGTATCGCTGGAACGGCAGCACGTGGACGAAGATGACCACGCCGACGCAGGCCACGCTCACCAGTGTGTGGGCCACCGCGACCGGTGACGGGTTCATCGGCGGCGAGTCCGGTACGATGCTGCGTTTGACCGGTGGGGCGTGGGTGCCGATGGCGTTTCCGAGTGTGAGCACGGTGTCCGCCGTGTGGGGAACGAACGGCGCGAACGTTTATGCGACCACCAAGGCCGGTGAGATCCTGCGCTTCAACGGCTCGGCGTGGACGCTGCTCACGACCGCGACGGCGCCGCTGTGGGCGCTGTACGGCGCATCGGCCGCCGATGTCTTTGCGGCCGGCGAGAACGGCGCGGTCTGGCGGTTGACCGGCAACGTCTTCACCGCACTGCCTGCCCCCGCGATCGGCACCCTGGGTGGCATCTGGCTTACGAGCGCGACCAACGTGTTCACCGATGGCGCGAATTCCTCCGGCGATGCGGGCATCGCGTCTCGCTACAACGGCACGGAGTGGACCTCGCTCCAGCCGGGCACGACCTCGGCGCTCACGGCACTGTGGGGGCCGAGTGAATTCGACCTGTATGCCACCGGCGACAACGGTACGCTGCTGCGCTTCAACGGCAACAGCTGGACGTCGATGGCCACCGGCACGACCGACTTGCTGTGGAGCGTATCCGGGGCCCCCAACGCCACGGCCGGCTTCGCGGTCGGCATCAACAGCACGGTCGTCGCGGCGAGCGGCGGCACGGGTTTCCGCGCCGCCTCACGGGCGGCGGCGGACGCGTGGACGCCCGGATCACTCGAGCCGTCGGCGGCCGCGCGCCTGCGCCGTGGTCCGCATCCACACGGTGCCGCGCGGAAACGCAAGACCGCGCGCTGACCGCGAGGCGCACCGCACACGGCGGCTTCGGCTCAGTATTCGCAGGTAGTACGGACGACGAACGGCGTCGTGACCACGGTCACGACGCCGTTCGTCGTTTCCGCCCACCGCCTGCAGCGCGTGGTCCGGTGCGGCGGGGCCTTGTGGGCGATGGTTCCGCCGCGGTGACGATCGTGCCGGCAGTGTAACGCCCGCCACCTGCGCGTCGAGAGAAATGATGCCGCGCCCGTCTTTCGGTCGTCCAGTTGGCGTGTGGGATGACCTTGTGCGTTGCCGCGGTCCGCAGGATTGCACCGCTGATTCCGGCGCAGCGCACGCCGACCTTATGCTGGTGGACGTAGTTGCCATGGCAGACATCTTGAAAGTGCACGGGGAGCGATCCGCCATGCATCGCGCCGTTCGTGGCGTCGCACGTGGCTGGTCGCCGATGCTGTTCGGCGCGCTGCTCGCCTTGGGTGTGCAGGCGTGCGCGGCACCCGCTGATGGCGTCACGGGCACGCAAAGCGGCGGCAAGACGACGCCCCAGCGCTTCGAAAGTTCGGTTGGCGTATTGAGCCTCAACGCGGTCGGTGCCACGCAGGCGATCACCCTGACGGCGCGCGATCGGTCTGGCAACGCCATCCCCGGTGTTGCCGTGACGTGGAAGAGTTCCGACCTCACCGTCGCAGAGGTCACCGGCAGCGGCTCGACCGCCATGGTGACGGCGGTCGGACCGGGGCGGGCCATCATCAGTGCCCGGAGCGGCGACGCACTGCTCGAGATCGGCGTCGATGTCCTCCGCGTGCAGTCGATCACGATCGCACCGCAGTCGGTGTCCGTGATCGCCGGCGGGCAACTGCAGCTCAACGCCGTGGTCGCCGGCGATGCGGGGGCGTTACTCGATCTCCGCTGGACATCTGACAATCCCGCCATCGCCTCGGTGAACACGCGAGGGATCGTCACGGGCGTGACGCCGGGGAATACCATCGTTCGCGTCAGCGCTGTGGGCGATCCGCGCGTCACGACGACGGCGCAAGTGACGGTCACCTCCGCCGGCTCCATCACGCTCACGCCGACCACCCTCGCTCTTGGTGCCGGCGAACAGCGTGCGTTGTCGGCGGCCGTCAATCTCGAGCCCGGCCTGAGCACGGCGCTCACGTGGCAAAGCCAGAACGGTGCGGTCGCCACCATCTCATCCACCGGTGTCATTACCGGCGTGTCGGTCGGCAGCAGCCTCATCACCGCCGTGTCGGTGGCGGATACGACCGTTCGCGCGACCGCGACGGTTACCGTGGTGCCGGTCGTGCGCGATCTCGACGTCTCGCCGGCCGCCGTGTCCATGCTGATGGGAGAAACACGACAGCTGGCCGCGACGGTCAGCGCGGACGCAGGACTCACTCGTGCCGTACTCTGGCGGTCGGGCAATCCGGCGGTCGCATCCGTTTCGGCAACGGGACTTGTCACCGGCATCACTGCCGGCACGGCCCAAATCACGGTGATCGCCCAGGCCGACACCACACAGCGGGTCACCGCACTGATCACCGTGCGCTCCCCACCGACCGTGTCGATCTCGCCAAGCAGTGTCACGATGCGGCTGGGTGAACAACGTACGCTGAGCGCGGCCTTGCAGGCCGAAGCGGGAGTCAATACCGAGGTCCGTTGGCGTACCACCAACCCATCCATCGCGTCGGTGTCCGCCAGCGGCGTCGTCACGGCCGTCGCCTATGGCGCCACCACGGTCTCCGCCATTTCGCTGGCCGATTCGACGCGGCAGGCCGCCGCAACGATCATCGTAGCGCCCGCCGTCAGCAGCGTGGCCATTACGCCGTCGGCCAGCACGCTGGTCATTGGTGACGTCCGTCGCCTGTCGGCGACCGTGCTTGGCGACGTCGGCGTGTCCACCGCGGTGATCTGGCGCAGCTCGAATCCCTCGGTGGCATCGATCTCCGGCATGGGTGATGTCACCACCCTGGCGGTGGGCAGTGTAACCATCACCGCCCTCGCCGCCGGCGACACCACCAAGCGCGCAACCGCATCCGTCACCGTCCGTGCGGCGCCGACCGTCACGGTCTCCCCGAATAGTGTTGCCCTGAGGCTCGGTGAGCAGCGCACACTGAGCGCGGCCGTGCAGGCCGAAGCGGGCGTCAGCACCGAGGTCCGTTGGCACACGGCCAACGCGACGATCGCATCAGTATCCGCCAGCGGCGTCGTCACCGCGGTCGCCTACGGCGCGACCACGGTCTCCGCGATTTCGCTGGCCGATTCGACGCGGCAAGCCACCGCGACCATCATCGTATCGCCGGCCGTGAACAGCGTGTCCATCACGCCGTCAGCCAACACGCTGGTCATCGGTGACGTCCGTCGCCTGACGGCGACCGTGCTCGGCGATGTCGGCGTGTCGACCGCGGTGATCTGGCGCAGCTCGAATCCCTCGGTGGCATCGATCTCCGGCATGGGTGATGTCACCTCCCTGGCGGTGGGCAGCGTGACCATCACCGCCCTCGCCGCCGGCGATACCACCAAGCGCGCCACCGCCTCCGTCACCGTCCTCACGGCGCCGACCGTCACGGTCTCACCACCCAGCTTCGTGCTGTCCCTCGCAGAGCAGCGGACGCTCGTGGCCACCGTGACCGCAGATCAGGGGCTCAGCACCGCCGTGACGTGGCGAAGCAGCAATGCGGCCGTCGCGTCGGTTACGACCGGCGGACTGGTCACCGCAACCGGCTTCGGCACCACGACGATCCTCGCCATCTCGCAGGCCGACACCACCCGTCGCGCGAGTTCGACCGTCACGGTGCAACCCCTCGTGCAATCCGTCAGCGTCACTCCCGCTTCGGCCGCCCTGTTTGTGGGTCAGACGGTGCAGCTGAGTCCCACCGTCAGCGTGCAGGGATCGCTGTCCACCGGCGTCTCGTATCGCTCGAGCAACGAGGCGGTGGCGCTTGTCAGCGCCACCGGTCTGGTCACGACGCTCGCCGCCGGCGGCGCCACGATTACCGTGCTTTCGGCGGCCGACACGACGAAGCGCGCCACGTCCACGATCACCGTGTCCAGCCGACCGGTCACAGTCTCGATCATGCAGCGTCCGGTCACGGCCATGGTCGGGGGCACGACACAGCTGACCGCGGCCGTCACCGCGGATCCCGGCATCTCCACGCAGGTTACCTGGACATCGGCGGCTCCCAGCATTGCGACCGTGAGCAGCGGAGGCACGGTATTGGGAGTGGCCTCCGGTTCGGCGCTGATCACGGCGACCTCGGTGGCCGACGCCACCAAGCGGGATACGGTGACCGTCTCCGTCGGGTCGCGACTCGCCACGAGTTGGGCCGCCACGCGGCTCGGCGGCGCACTCATCGAAGATATCGTCTCCCTGCGCGGCGTCGACGCCGCCAACGCCTTCGCCGTGAATCTGAACGGTGACGTGTTCCGCTGGAACGGCAGCACGTGGACGGTGGCGGCACGCGGCTCGTCGTACGGGACGCAGTTTCTGGCGGTCCATGGCTCGTCGTCCAGCAACGTCATGGCCGTCGGCACGAACGGCGTCACGATCCGCTTTGATGGCTCCTTCTGGAGCGCCGCCGCATCGGGGACCACGAACCGACTGAACAGCGTGTTCATGGAGAGCGCGAGTAGCGGCTTCGCCGTGGGTGACAATGGCACCGCGCTGCGCTGGAACGGTGCGTCGTGGAGCGCCAGCAGCACCGGATCGACGCAATCGCTGAACAGTGTCTGGGCAAGCGGCGGTACCGCGTTTGCCGTGGGCACGAATGGCGAAGTGCTCCGCTTCGCCAGCGGGAGCTGGGCGCGTCAGACTGTGCCGACCGGCGAATCGCTGACTGGCGTATCGGGCATGTCCAGCACGAGCGTCGTGGCGGTCGGTACGTTCGGCACGGTCCTCTCCCTCAGCGGCGGTGTCTGGACGACGGTGAACAGCAACGGGATCTCGGCCGACTTGTACGCGGTCAGCGCCGTGTCGCCAAGCGACACGCGGCTCTACATCGCCAGCGACGACGGGTTGCTGCTGCTGAACAACGGCTCGCTCACGCGGGTGACCACCCCGTATACGCCTCGCATGTTCTCGGTCTCCGTGGACGCCGCCGGGCAAGTGTGGGCGGGCGGGCAGCGCGGCAGCGTGCAGCGTCTCGTGAACAGCAGCTGGGAAACGATCGGCCTCGCCCCCGACCTGATCGACGCGTGGACGACATCGGCCACGAACGCGTGGGCCGTGGGCGAGTTCGGCTTCATCTACCGATGGAATGGCACGGCCTGGACGCGTCAGGCAACTCCGACGACCGCCACGTTGAACGCGGTCTGGGGCGCGAGTGCCTCCGAGGCGTTCGCCGGCGGCGACGGCGGCACGATGCTGCGCTTTAACGGATCGTCCTGGACGACGATGAGCTTCCCCTCCACCTCCAGCGTGTACGGCCTGTGGGGCAGCAGCGCGTCGAACGTTTTCGCCGTAACGGCAGCCGGCGAAGTAGTGCGGTTCAATGGCAGCTCGTGGTCAGTGGTGGCCAACTCGGCCAACGCGCTGTGGGGCATTCACGGCTCGTCACCCACGGCGATCGTGGCCACCGGCGAGAACGGCGCGGCGCTACGCTTCAACGGGAGCGTCTGGAGCACCATCACCGCGAGTACGACCGGGACACTGGCCGGCGTGTGGTCGAACGGAGCCGGTGCAACCGCGGTCGGCTCGTCGGCCACCGGAACCGGCGGCATCGCGTTCAGCTACAGTGGCACGTCGTGGACGTCGATCTCGACGGGCAGCAGCCGGGTGCTGACGTCCATTTGGGGCCCGACCGCCTCGGACCTGTACGCCACCGGTGAACAAGGGACACTGTTGCGCTTCAACGGCTCGTCCTGGAGCACGATGGCCACTGGCACGACGGATCTGCTCTGGAGTGTTACCGGAGCGCCAGACGGCATCGGCGGCGCGTTCGCGGTGGGCTACAACAGCACCGTGGTCGCCGGCTCGAACGGATCGCCATTCTCGACCGCCATGGCGCGCGCGATGAACGTGGGCCGGGGCATCGACCTCGACCCGTCGGCCGGTGCGCGCACCGTGCGTGGACCGATGCCGAGTGGCAAAGCACGGAAGTCACGAGGCAAGCGGTAGGCACTGGGGCGGCGACTCACTCCCGTGAGAACGCCGCCATCGTGGGGCCCATCGCGTCGATCGTTTCGCGGGCATGCCAGCGATCCTTGCCGTTGTACAGGAACGCAAACGCGAGAATCTCGCCGTTCTCGGCCGTCACGTAGCCCGAGAGGCCGATCACCTCGTTCGTCGTGCCCGTTTTGGCGTGCAGGTTGCCCTGCGCCGGCGTCGCGCGCATGCGATTGCGCAGCAGTTCGGATTCACCGGCTACTGGCAACGACGCGTGGAACGCGCTGCCCCATGGCGAGCGGTGGGCGTGGGCGAGCAGTTGCACCAACGCGCGCGGCGTGACGCGGTCGAGGACCGAGAGACCGCTGCCATCGGTGGCCGTCACCGCGTCGGGCGCGGCACCGACCTCACGCACCATGAACTCACGCAACGTGGCCGACGCATTCTCGGCCGACCCCAGCGTCTGCTTGTCCGCGCCGCGGGCCGCGCCACGAAACAGAAGCTCGGCGAAAATGTTGATGCTCTCGCGGTTCATGGTCGACACCAAGCGGGCCAACGATGGCGACGGCAGACTGGTCACCAGCGTCGCGTACTCCGGGGTTCGCCCCACGCGCATCGCGCCATCCACGGTGATCCCCTGCGCTTCGAGCGCGGCCCGGAAGGCTCCGCCGGTGAACGTGGCCGGGTCGCCTACCACCAGCTGGTAGCGTACGGTGCCGGCACGTGCGCCGATCGTCCCCGAAACCATCACGCGATCGTTGCCCACGCGGTGGGCGCTGATGCGCGTGCGGCTACCGGCCACGGTGCGGACCGTGTTGGTGATGGTGAGACCGCTGGTGGCCGGCTCCAGAAAGACCTTTCCGGCACCGCCCACGCCGCCCGCGGTGACGCCCACGATCACGATGTTCTCGTTGAGCGTGAGCGCCGAGAATGGCGCGGCATAGCCCGCCCCGGCGTAGCGGGTCAACCAGCCTTCCGGGATGCCGCGCGTCTCGAGCGCCGAGGCATCGGCCACCAGGTCACCCGTCACCCGTTTGATGCCGGCACCGGCCACAAAGCGTGCCAACATGGTCATGGAGGCCTCGGGGCCCCCGCGTACGAAGCGCGGCGACATGGAGGGATCACCATCGCCGCGAAGCACGAGATTGCCGCGGACCACGCCATTGGCCTCCAGCGGCCCGTCGCGTAGCACATCGGTACTGAAGCTGTGTTCAGGGCCAAGCTTCTCGAACGCGATAGCGGAGGTGAACAGCTTCATGGTGCTGGCCGGCACCATCTTGCTGTCGGCGCCATGCGCGAACAGCGTATCGCCGCGCGTGATGCTGACGACCATCGCCCCCCACTCGCCGTTGCGCGTACGACTGCTCAAGAGCGTCGTGAGATCACTGGTGAGGGCGGCGTCGCCCCGCGGGGTCGTGAAGCGCAGCACCGGGACGATGGGCGCCCGCGCGCGCGCCCCACGCGCACTGCGGGTGCTCCGCTTCGCCGGCGTCTTCTTCTTGGGAGCGGGACGCTTGGGCTGGCGCGTGGCGCGTGCCTGCACAACCAGCCGGCTCGACGCCGCCACGGTGCTCGGGGACACCGCGTTGGCCGTGACCGGGGCGGTGATGAGGAGCAGCACGCCCGCGATCAGCGCGAGCGAACCACGACCAACGGAACTAGTGAGCCGTAAAGGCGTCATCGTCAGACTTTGAGGACATACCCGCGTTTCCACGCGCCCCAGAGGATCAGGAACCACAGGGCAACGAAGCTGAGGGCGTAGGCGAACGAGGCTTCCCGCGGCGGAAGCCACGACGCGTACAGGGTGTTGAACACGTATCCTTGCGCCGAGATCCGACTGCCGGTGCCCGTTTCCCATGTCCAGAGCGAGGCGATGATGCGCGCCATCAATCCCGACCCGAGAAACGCGAGCATCGGATTGGTCCCGTAGACAACGAACGGGAACGTCCAGCGTCGCACCTGCATCACATCGATGAGCCACATGCAGGTGGCGAGCGAGACGGCACCCATGCCCGCCGTGAAGAGCACGTACGAACTCGACCAGATGCTCTTGTTGATCGGGAACACCCAATGCCACACGAGCCCCAGCATCATCGTCAGCGCACCGACCGCAAACAACCCCGCCAGTCGATCAGTGAGCGGGCGTTCCTGATGCGCGATCCACCGTCCCGCGAAGGTGCCAAGCATCATCGTGCCGATCGCTGGCATCGTGCTGAGCAAGCCTTCGGGGTCCCACGTCTTGGCGCCGATCCAGAGGTGATTCGGGCCAAGGATCGTGCGGTCGAGCCAGGCACTGAGCAGTTGGTCGGGTTTGTCGAGCACGAAGCGCCCCGCGATGCCGGTATCCGGCACCGGCACCAGCGTCATCAACGCCCAGTATCCAAACAGCAACGCGACGAGGATCGCGCCCTGTTGCCGGAGCGTGGTACGCCACGTGAACAGTCCACCGAGCAGATACGCCAAGCCGATGCGCTGCAGCACCCCCAACACGCGCCAATGCTCGATGCGGTGCACCACGCGCTCGAGCAACGACGCGT
This sequence comes from Gemmatimonas sp., assembly GCF_044376735.1. Classification (GTDB taxonomy): domain Bacteria; phylum Gemmatimonadota; class Gemmatimonadetes; order Gemmatimonadales; family Gemmatimonadaceae; genus Gemmatimonas. Next base: position 11 of record NZ_JBILKJ010000075.1, on the reverse strand, counting down.
CGGGCATCGCG
>NZ_JBILKJ010000074.1:0-13799 GCF_044376735.1 Gemmatimonas sp. | reverse complement strand
ATCGACGGCGCGGTTTGGCACCTCGATGTCGGCTTGTCACATCCTGGGGCTGGAGAAGGTCCCAAGGGTCCGGCTGTTCGCCGGTTAAAGTGGCACATGAGCTGGGTTCAGAACGTCGTGAGACAGTTCGGTCTGTATCCGTCGTGGGCGTTGGAGAATTGAGGGGAGCGGACTTTAGTACGAGAGGACCGAGTCGGACGATCCGCTCGTGTCCCGGCTGTGGCGCCAGCTGCAACGCCGGGTAGCGATGATCGGTGGCGATAACCGCTGAAAGCATCTAAGTGGGAAGCGCCCCCCAAGATGAATTCTCCCAGGAGCCGTGAGCTCCCTAAAGGGCCGGAGGAGACTACTCCGTCGATAGGCAGCACGTGGAAGCGCCGCGAGGCGTTCCGAGCGCAGCTGTCCTAATCGCCCGTGCGGCTTGACTCCCCCCTGGTTTTCCAGGGGACCAAGCAACACCAAACAGCATTCGCAAAGCATGCGCACGTCTGGGTCGCCTCGCTTCGGCGACGACCCACCCAAGATCACTTCCCCATCCGTTGGTCAATGCGCGCGACGCCCGCCGGCGACCGCGAGGCCGTGATTATCGAGAGACCCGTAGGACCGATTTCCCCGGAAATCGCTGGCATCTAGAGCGCTTGGGCCACACCCGTTCCCATCCCGAACACGGTCGTTAAGCCAAGCAGCGCCGATGGTACTCCGGTCGAGAGACCGCGGGAGAGTAGGCCGATGCCGGCACCTTGTGAAGCCCCCGTCACCAATCCTTACGGATTCCGGTGGCGGGGGCTTCTGCGTGGCACTACCCTTGACACCCACGCGCGGCCCCGGTTTGAGGCACTCATCGCTCACCGCCGGCACCAGCGTGTCCCAGAACGTGACCGCCGCCCACATCACCGTCGCCAGATCGGCGTCCGTGGTGGAGATCACCAGCGGCTGGGCTGCTGGAACCTGTGCCCGCGGATGCAGGCCGCGGAGTGTTGCAGAGGAATGCGCCAGCCGGCAACGCCGCGGTACCGTGGTCCTCGCCGAGATCCGCATCCTACGGAGATGGCATTTTCCCCTCTCCTGGAGTGAATCTGTGACGGTCCCGACTAGCCAGCCCACTGTTGCTGCCCTTAAGATCAAAGAGATGCCGAGCGTTGAGCGGCCGCGCGAGCGGCTTCGGAGCCTCGGCGCGCACGCGTTGAGTACCACCGAGTTGATCGCCACGGTGCTTGGCTCGGGTGGAAAGGGGGTATCCTCCCTCGCCTGTGCCCAGCTTGTATTAGGGCAGGCGGGTGGCTCACTCGGACGACTCGGAACGCTGCCGTTGGCGACGTTGACGCGTGTACGCGGCGTGGGACGGGCGCGCGCAACAGCGATCCATGCCGCGCTCGAGCTCGGTCGGAGAATGGCGGGTGAGGCTCGTGAAGCGGGGGTGCCGCTGCGTGGCCCACGCGACGTGGCGGCGGTGTTCGCGCCTCGGTTGCAGGATGCACCCGTCGAAGAGTTCCACGTCGCCATTCTTGACGCGCAGCACCGTCTCGAACGTGACGTGCTGATCACTCGGGGGTTACTCAACTCGTCGCTTGTACACCCGCGGGAAGTGTTCCGGGAGGCGATCGCCGAGCGGGCAGCCGCGGTGATCCTGGTCCATAACCATCCGAGTGGCGACCCGACGCCATCGGCGGAGGACAAGGTCGTGACGGCACAGTTGGTGGCGGCCGGGCGATTGCTGGACATCCCGGTGCACGACCACATCATCGTGGGACGTGGGCGTTATGTGAGCTTTGCGGAGGCAGGTCTGCTGTGACAACGATCGCGCTGCACGAGATGATTCCCGGGTTCGGGCCGAGTGCCGATATCTCCTACGATCGGCTCGACCACGATCTGCTCGTGCGCGCGTACAAGTTCTCCGACGTCGCGCACGCCGGACAGGTGCGCCACTCTGGTGAACCGTATGTCTCGCACTGCGTTGAAGTGGCGCGCATTCTCGCCGAATTGCAGCTTGACACCACGACGGTGGCTAGCGGGCTGCTGCACGACATTGTCGAAGACACCGACGTCACGGTCGAGGATGTCGCACGGGAGTTTGGTGCCGAGATCGCCCAGATCGTCGATGGCCTCACGAAGATCGCGAGTCTTCCGCTTTCGTCCCGCGAAGAGCGACAGGTCGAGAACTATCGCAAGCTGCTGCTCTCGATCGCCAAGGACGCCCGCGTCATCCTGATCAAGCTGGCCGACCGTCTCCACAATATGCGGACGCTCGACTATCTGGCACCGGAGAAGCGGCGGCGCATTGCGCAGGAGACGCGAGATCTCTATGCGCCGCTGGCCCATCGCTTCGGTATGGCGAAGGTCCGCTGGGAGCTGGAGGATCTGGCCTTCAAACACCTCGAGCCCGACGCGTACAAGACGCTCGCCAAGCTGGTCGCGGCGAAGCGTGGCGAGCGTGAGCAGCTGATCGCCCAGATGCGAGAGCCGCTCGACAAGCGGCTGACCGACGCGGGTATCTCCGATGTCGAAGTCACCGGCCGACCGAAGCACTTGTGGTCGATCTACAAGAAGATGCAGCAGCGCGACCGGCCGTACGAGGACATCTACGACCTCCTCGCGATTCGCGTAATCGTGCCCAACGTGCTCGAGTGCTACCACGCACTTGGCGTGATTCACGACGGCTGGACGCCGGTGCAGGAGCGCATCAAGGATTACATCGCGCAGCCGAAGTCCAATGGCTACCAGTCGCTGCATACGACGGTATTCGGCCCGGGGCGCCAGCTGTTCGAGATCCAGATCCGGACGCGCGACATGCACCGCACCGCGGATTTCGGTATCGCCGCCCACTGGCTGTACAAGGAGTCGTCGCGCAGCGCCGATGAACTGGATCGGCAGCTGGCGTGGTTCCGCCAGGTGCTTGAGCTTCAGCTCGACGCCGAGACGCCGGGTGAGTTCCTCGAGTTCCTGAAACTCGACCTGTACCAGGACGAGATCTTCGTGTTCACGCCGACCGGTGACGTGATTCAGTTGCCAAAGGGCGCGACGCCGCTGGACTTCGCGTTTGCGGTGCACACGCAGGTCGGCGCGCATTGCTCGGGTGCCAAGGTGAACGGCCGCATCGCGCCCTTGTCGCGTGAACTCAAGAATTCGGAAACCGTCGAGATTCTGACCAATCCGAATGCGAAGCCGAGCCGTGACTGGCTGTCGCATGTTCGCACCACGCGGGCGCGGCACAAGATCCGGCAGATGCTGCGCCTTGAAGAACGTTCGTCCGCGATGCGCCTAGGTCGCGAGATCATCGAGCGCGAGCTGCGCCGTCGGCGACTGCCGAAGTTCGACGACGCCGGTTTGCAGCCGGTCGCGAAGCTGTTGAAGCTGAAGGACGCGACCCACCTCATCGCTTCGGTGGGCGCCGGCGACGTGCACGTCATGCAGGTGTTGAAGGCGTTGCACCCCGACGTCGAGACCGCCGAACCGGCCGAGAAGCAGAGTACGCTCGAGCGCATCGTCGACCGTGTCCGTGGGACCGGTAAGGGCATCCGTATTCAGGGTGCGGACGGCTTGCTCGTGCGGTACTCGCAGTGCTGTCAGCCCGTGCCGGGCGACCAAGTCGTCGGGTACGTGACCCGTGGACGCGGGGTGAGTATTCACCGAGGGGATTGTCCGAACCTGCTCCTGTTGGCACACGAGCCCGAGCGACGTCTCGACATCGATTGGCACGAGATGGCGGGGGAGCGGTTTATCGTCCGGCTCGCGATGGAGGGGACGGATCGCCGCGGATTGTACGCTGATGTTGCGGCCGCCGTGAGCGCCACGGGCACCGATATCAGGAGTCTGGAGCTCAAGACGACAGATGGGCGGGTGACGGGCTCGGCAATGGTCGAGGTCGAAAACTTGGCGCATCTGGAGAGAATCATGAAGGCGGCACGTCGCGTAAAGGGCATCGCGGCCGTCTCCAGACGCGAGAAGATGACGGCCGACGCCTAGGCGGCGGGGCGCGCACGCGCGCGGTTTGTGGGTCCCGAAGAAAAGCCGATCCGGCTATATTCCGCGTATGTCCGCTCCCTTCCGTCTTCAGAGTCCCTTCGCCCCGGCTGGCGACCAGCCGCGCGCGATCATCGAATTGTCCAAGGGGCTGGCGCGCGGCGACCGCTTTCAGACGCTGCTTGGCGTAACGGGCTCGGGCAAGACGATGACGATGGCGAACGTCATCGCGCAGTGGGGGCGACCGACGCTGGTGCTGTCGCACAACAAGACGCTGGCGGCGCAGCTATACGGTGAGCTGAAGTCGTTCTTCCCGACGAATGCGGTCGAGTACTTCATCTCGTACTACGACTACTATCAGCCGGAGGCGTACGTCCCCTCCAGCGACACGTTCATCGAGAAGGACGCGAGCATCAACGAGGACATCGATCGCCTACGGTTGCGCGCCACATCGTCGCTGATGGAACGAGACGACGTCATCATCGTGTCGACCGTCTCGGCGATCTATGGGCTCGGGGATCCCGTCTCCTACCGCGAGCGCATGGTTGCCCTGTCGCGTGGGCAGACGATTGCGCGGGATGACATTCTGCGTGCACTCGTCGGCATTCAGTACCTGCGCAATGATGTGGCATTCGATCGTGGCACGTTCCGCGTACGGGGCGACACGGTGGAAATCTATCCGGCATACGAGGAGCAGGCGGTGCGCCTCGAACTCTGGGGCGACGAGATCGAGCGGATCTCAAAGATCGACCCGCTCACGGGTGAGACGATCTCGACGCTCGAGCGGATGGCGATCTACCCGGCGAAGCACTTCATCACGAACCGCCCCACGATCGAGCGGGCCAGCATCGCGATTCGCGAGGAACTGGCCGAGCGGCTGGCGGAGCTGCGCATCCAGGGGAAGCTGTTGGAAGCGCAGCGGCTCGATCAGCGAACGAACTTCGATCTGGAGATGCTCGCCGAGATCGGCACATGCGCCGGCATTGAGAACTATTCCCGACATATCAGCGGGCGGCAGGCCGGCGAGCGCCCGGCGTGTCTGCTCGACTACTTTCCCGACGATTACCTCGTGGTCGTCGACGAGTCGCACGTATCGCTCCCGCAGATTCGCGGCATGTACAACGGCGATCGTGCGCGGAAGCTGACGTTGGTCGACTACGGATTCCGGCTGCCCAGCGCGCTCGACAACCGACCGCTCGTGTTCGACGAGTTCATGCAGTTGGTGCCGCGACTCGTGAATGTTTCGGCGACACCGGGTGAACTTGAGTTACAGCTGTCGGAAGGTGTCGTGGTCGAGCAAGTCATCCGACCGACAGGGCTGCTCGATCCGGTCTTGGAGATTCGTCCGGTCAAGGGGCAGGTCGATGACTTGCTCCACGAGATCCGCCTGCGTGAGCGATCGGGGGAGCGTGTGCTGGTGACCACGCTCACGAAGCGCATGTCGGAGGACCTCACCGACTACCTACAGCAGATGGGCGTTCGCGTGCGCTACATGCACTCGGACATCGACGCGATCGAGCGCATGGAGATCGTGCGTGGATTGCGGCTCGGCGAGTTCGACGTGCTGATTGGGATCAACCTGTTGCGCGAAGGGCTCGACATGCCTGAGGTCTCGCTGGTGGCGATCCTCGACGCCGATCAAGAAGGCTTTCTGCGCAGCGATCGATCCTTGATCCAGACGATCGGACGTGCCGCGCGCCATTTGAACGGCATGGCGATCTTGTACGCCGACCGGATCACCGGTTCTATGCAGCGCGCCATCGATGAGACGGATCGTCGTCGGACGATTCAGCGCGATCACAACACGTTGCACGGAATCACGCCGCATGGTGTGCTCAAGAGCATCGATGACGTGCGGTTGATCACCCGCGTGGCTGACGCCCGGGCGCCGCACGACGATGTCGCGCCGGCGACGAAGCGGCTGGGCGCCGAGACCACGCCGCGATCGCGCGAGGACTTGCAGACGCTCGTCGGGGAGCTGGAAGTCGCCATGCGAGAAGCCGCGATCGCCCTCGACTTCGAGGCTGCGGCCCGATTGCGCGATCAGCTGTTCGAGGTGCGCACCGCGCTTGGCGAAAGGCCCGAGCAGGCGCGAGGGAACACGGCTCCCCCGAAGCGACCGCCCGGCAGTGCGCCGCTGCGCCAGGCCGGGGGCAAGCGTGGGCGCTGACTCGCTGACGTACCTACTGGGACGCGGCGCCCCTCGCGCGCCCGGTCGGGATTCGCTCGAGGCATGGGGGCGGGCGGTCGGGGCGGTGCTCCCGCGTCCAGTGGTGATCGCACTCGAAGGTGACTTGGGGGCGGGCAAGACGACATTGGTGCGGGCGATTTGTGCTGGTGTCGGCGTTACCGCCATCGGGTCGGTCACGAGCCCGACGTTCTCGATCATTCAGGAGTACGATGCGCCGCGCGGGCCGATCATCCATGCCGATCTGTATCGGCTGCGGTCGGACGCGGAACTGGAGATGCTGGGATGGGACGAACTGGTCAGGAATGCGTCCGTTCTACTGGTGGAGTGGCCGGATCGCGCCGTGAATACCTTGCCGCGTGACACCATTCGTTTGGCGCTCGGGCATGATCCGGAGAACGCCGATCGGCGGTTGCTCCGCATCCACGCCCCGACGATGCGCTGAATCGGCAGGCCGTGCGGGGGGGCGCCGGTGACCGCCCCGTTGGCGTCGTCGTCTGCCGGGAGGGAGGTCCTGACACGTCGGTCGCGGTCTCTCTCTTCCCTCGCATCCTCGCCATGCCCGTCCTCGGCGCACGCGGAGCATTCGTTCGTCCGGCCGAAGTCATCTCAGCCTTGACGTACGCGCTCGACCTCACGGAAGGACAGCGCCCTGGCCACACGCTTCGGACGGCGCTCATTGCCATGCGTCTGGGGCGTGAACTCAGCCTCGATGACGTGACTCTGGGGGCGCTGTATTACGCGGCACTCCTGAAGGATTCGGGTTGTTCGAGTAACGCCGCCCGCATGTCAGCGCTCTTCGGAAGCGACGATCGAGAGGTGAAACGATCCATGCGTTTGGTGGATTGGCACGATCGATGGAGACTTGCCGCGCGCACGGCGAAGAATTGCGGGATTGGGAGGAATCCGGTCGCCCGCGCCACGCATTTCCTGCGCATTGCGCGGACGCCGACCATGACGCGCGAGGTCATCCAGGCGCGTTGCGAACGTGGGGCGCAGATCGCGATTGTTCTTGGCTTCCCGCGCGCCACGAGCGAGGCCGTCGCGCACGTTGACGAGCACTGGTGTGGCCTCGGTCATCCGGTTGGGCTCGCGGGCGACGAGATCCCGCTCCTGTCTCGCATTCTGCTGATTGCGCAGACGCTGGAGGCGTATTGGAGTGAGCACGGGATTGATGCCGCGATTGACATGACGCAGCAACGTCGCGGTCGGTGGTTCGACCCGCGATTGGTCGATCTGGTGAGTACGTGGAAGCACGATCGTCGCTGGTGGGCCGTTCTGGCTGACGGTGCGCACCTTGAAGAGTCGATCCTGGCCGTGGAACCGCACGGCGTCGCGCTGCCGATTACGGAAGAGTGGCTCGACCGCATTGCCTACGCGTTCGCCGCGGTGATCGACGCGAAAACGCCCTATACTGCGCGACATTCGACGAACGTCGCGCGCTATGCCGTGGCTATCGTGAGGTCGCTAGGAGGCGATGCCGACGAGTGCCGCGACGCGCTGCGCGCCGGCCTGCTACACGACATTGGCAAGCTGGGTGTATCGAATCGGATTCTTGACAAACCTACGAAGTTGACCGACGCGGAGTTCGGCGAAATTCGGAAGCATCCGCGATGGACGTGGGAGATCCTCGAGCGAGTGAGTGCGTTCAGCGGATTCGCTCGTGAGGCCGCGGAGCATCATGAGCGTTTGGACGGTCGCGGGTATCCGTGGCAGATGGCGGGACCGCAGTTGGGTCTGCTCTCCCGGGTGTTGGCGGTGGCCGATGTGTATGAGGCGCTCACCGCCGATCGCCCATATCGTGCGGGACTCGACGTTCCGGGCGTCCTCGACATAATGCGACGCGACCGCGGAACGGGTTTCGATTGCCACGTCCTCGACGCTGCCGCCGCGCTCGCGGAGTCTGGAACGTTCGCGCTGTTGGCCGAGGGACGTGACGACCCGTTCCCGCACCTTCGTCAGGAGCCGGCGAAGTACAGTTGTCTCGACGGCGTCGCCTAGGATCCGGTAGCTCGCGGTACGGGGCTGGGGAACGGGTGGGGGGCGCGCTAGACTCATCACATGCACGCACCCACGCTCGTCTTCGAGCTGCCCGGGGCATCGCCGGCGCTCTTCCTCGTCCTTGAAGCTTCGACATCGGTCGGCTCCGTCGCCTTGATCGCGGACGGGTCGCCCGTGGCGGTACGGCCCGTGGCGATGGGTGCTGGACGGGAGGATCAGCTCTTTCCCGCCGTTCAGGCTCTGCTCGCTGAGGCGGGTGTGACGGCGCAACAGCTGGCCGGCGTGGTCTGCGGGGCGGGCCCGGGTAGCTTCACGTCGCTGCGCATCGCGGCTTCACTCGCCAAAGGGTTGGCGCATGGCGCCGGCGTCCCGTTGTTCGCGGTGTCGTCGCTGCTGCTGGCAGCGGCAGATGCGGCAGATGCGGGAGAGGCCTCGGTCCATGGGCCCGCGGTCGTACACGCCGACGCATTGCGGGGCGAGCGGTACGTGCTTGACGTCATTTTCGACGCCGATGGTCGGGTGCAGTCCCAGTCCGCGCTCCAACGCATGACGATGGAGCAGCTCGATGCGCATGCCGCGGGGCACCCGCGGTTCGCCGTGTTGGGGTCGCCTTGTCCCGAACGCGAGTCGCGCATCGTGACGCCGACATCGACGAGCCTCCCGCGTGTGGCAGCGTCGGCCTGGATGTCCGCGGTGCCGCTGGATTGTTGGGAGCCGGAGTATGGCCGCATGGCGGAAGCACAAGTGAAGTGGGAGGCCGCGCACGGCGCGCCGCTGCCCTCTCACCGCGACGCGTAACTGCCGTGGTTCTCGCCATCCGGCCGACGATCGCGGATGACGTGCCGGCGATGGCGTCGATCGAGGCACTCGCCTTCAGCGACCCGTGGCCAGCGACGTCCTTCCACGAACTGCTGGCGCATCCCTTCGCTCGGCTGGCAACCGCCACGGACGAGTCGGGTGGAGTTGTCGGGTATTGCATCATGCTACGCGCCGCCGACGAGGCCGAGATTGCGAATATCGCGACGGCCCCCGGCAATCGCCGCCGAGGCATCGGCGCCCGGCTGCTCGACGACGCCATCGCGGCTGGGGCGGCGGCGGGGGTAGTCGCCATGTTCCTCGAGGTTCGCGAGTCGAATTCGGCCGCTCGTGCCCTCTATGCCTCCCGCGGATTTCTGGCGGTTGGTCGCCGACGGGGGTACTACCGGTCACCGGTTGAAGACGCCCTCGTCCTCCGCCGCGACGCGACCGCGTTCCAATAGCCCCGCGCGCGTCGTTCGGGTTTGGTTTGGTCGGAGAACCCTCCTAGGTTATCCGACACCCATTCCTACCGAACCTCGAGGAGGCACCATGAGTCGCAGCCTGAACAAGGCCATCTTGATTGGCAACGTCGGGTCGGATCCCGAAATCCGCACGGTCGGCAGCGGAACGCGCGTCGCGCAGTTCTCGCTCGCCACCAGCCGCAACTGGACGGACCAGTCTGGCGCGAAGCAGGAAAAGACCGAGTGGCATCGCTGCGTCGTGTGGAACAGCGCGCGTGGCTCCGGGTTGGCCGACGTGGTGGAGAAGTACGTCAAGAAAGGCGAAAAGATTTATGTCGAAGGCGAAATTGAGTATCGCCAGTGGCAGGACAAGGATGGCCAGACGCGCTATACCACCGAGATCAAGGTCAAGGAGCTGATGCTCCTCGGCGGCCGAGCCGGTGGTGGTGGCGGCGATGAGATGGAGAGTGCGCCGCGTCGCGCCGCGCCGCCCTCGCGGCCGAAGACCGCGGCCGCGCCGTCGGCCGGCAAGGAGGAGTTCGGGGACTTCCCGGGCGCCCTCGAAGACGAGGACGACGATCTGCCGTTCTAGACGCCCTTGAACTCGTGTTTACCCGCCGTCGGGAGATCCCGACGGCGGAAAATGTGATGATGCCGACTGTGAGCGTGATGCGCCCTCCGTTACGCCTTTCCATCGCAGGCGTCTCCGGTGTGGGCACCTTGTCGGCAGTCTCGCCGTCGAGTCGAGCGCCCTCCAGCGCCCCGGGTGGGGGCGCGCAGTCTTTCCACCGTGAGGCTCGCTGATGCGCGCTGCAAACCAGCCGCAGTCGTCTACTGCGATCGAATCCAACCGAGTGCTGCATCCCGTGCATCGCGTTTTCGTGGTCGTGCTGGCGACGCTGGCGCTCTTGATCGTTTGGCGTCCCGCTGTGGTGCACGGGCACGAGGTCAATCCCCGACTCGTGACGGTTTCCCAGGCGACGGTCGATCAGGTGAAGGAACAGGCGACGGTGACGCATGTGGTCCGCGCCGGTGAGACCCTTTGGGGGCTCGCCGCGCGGTACTACGGGGACGGGCATCAGTGGCCAGCGCTCGCGCGCCGCAATCGTATCGCGACGGCTGGACCGTCGCCTCTGCGGGTCGGCATGAAGTTGACGGTACCCGCGTCGCCCGTTGTTCGCGGTGCGAAGGCCGCGGTGGTGGCGGCCGCACCGGCCGATTCCAGCGTACCAAGCGTCGCCCTCGCAAAAGCTGGCCAGGGGACATTGCCGTCACCGCCGCCAGCCCCTCCGGCTGGGTCGCTGTCGGCGCAGACGGCCGGCAAGCCCAACGCTACCGCTGGTGGTGTGACCGCAGCAGCGCGCCCGTCGGCGAAGGCGTCCAAGGTGGCCGCGGTGACGGCGATCGACACCGGTTCGGGGTTAGCCGCTGAGCCAGCCGACGCGGAGACGTCCCGCATGAGTTTCCAGCAGCCGCGCGGGAGCGAGCTCCTGGTGGCCCGGAAGGTGCAGGCGATCGGTCTGGTTGATCTGGACGCACAAGAGGCCTCACGGAAGGACAGCGAAGTGCAGACCGTCTTCCATCGCGACATGCCCGATGCCGCTGAGGCGGAGCGACGGACTCGTGCCTCGCTGCGCCCCAACGCGCCGGCCCCACGACAGGCCGAGTACGACGCCGCCCCGTTTGTGCTGTTGCTGTCAGAGGCGGCCAAGGCGGGGTCGCTCACCAAGCGCGTCGGTTCCCCCGTCACCACCGAAAGCGGGTATCCGCAGCGCGCGATCCTGACCGATCAGGTTGAAGTACGCCCGCCCACGGGCGTGACCTACGCGGTGGGTCAGCGGTTGGTGGCGGTGACTACGACTACATCGACCGACAAGCGGTCGATGATCGCCATTCCTGCGGGGATCGTTGAAGTCGTGCGAGTCGAGCGAGGAAAGCCCGTGCTGGCGGTCCTCATGCGGCAGTCGGGCCGTGTCGAGCAGGGACAACGTCTCCTGCCGGTGACCGGTGCGCCCGCTCCGTGGTTGAAGGCGCAGCCCCTCCAGGAGTCGGATGTGAGGACGGGTGTCCGTTGGGTCGATCCGAATGAGCTACAGCCCACGTTACAGAGCTTCCTGCTGCTTGCTGCTGGATCGGCGCAGGGCGTCAAGGCCGGCGACGAGTTCGGACTGTATCGAAACGGGTCCAAGGCGGAACCCGCACAGGAGTCGTTGGTCGCCACGGTACGCGTGGTCCGGAGCGAGGCGACGGGCAGTGCGGCCGTGATCATGCGGCAGTATCAGTCGGACATCACGGTCGGCCTCGAGGCTCGCCGTCTCGCCAAGGCGCCCTGACTGTCCGGAGTGAGTGAGGGATCGCGCCCGACGTGACCCGCGCCGCGTGGCGCGGCCATCGATCGACGACTCCAACGCGCCGAGGCCCCCGTGGGCGTCGGCGCGTGTGTACATTGGGGACGATGCGTCTCAGCTTACGCCTTGACGAGGCGCGGGTAGCAGCGGATTTCCCCATTGGATCGAGGAAACGAACGGCATGACGAAGACGGTCGTGGTGACGGGTGGTGCAGGATTTATCGGCTCACATGTCGCCGACAGGTTTTTGGCCGAGGGGTGGGCGGTCACCATTTTGGACGACCTGTCGAGCGGACGTCAGGAGAACATCCCGTCGGCAGCTCGCTTCGTGCATTGCGATATCACGACACCGGACGCCGCCGCGCTGATTCGCGATGGCAAGTTCGATGTCATGTGCCATCTTGCGGCGCAGATCGATGTGCGCCGCAGCGTCCTCGATCCCGTTTACGACGCGACGCGCAACATCCTCGGCACGCTGAACCTGATGGAAGCCGTCCTCGCGAGCGGTCATCCGACGCGCACCATTCTGTCGTCAACCGGTGGGGCGTTGTACGGCGATTTCGACCCGCCGCCGAGCAGCGAGTCGAATAGCAAGGATCCCGAGGCCCCGTACGGTATTGCGAAGCTCTCGATCGAGTACTACCTCGCGTACTACGGCCGGGTGCATGGACTGGACAACGTGGCGCTGCGCTATGGCAACGTGTATGGGCCTCGACAGGATCCCCATGGGGAAGCTGGCGTCGTCGCAATCTTCTGCAATCGCCTGCTCGATGGGCGGGCGCTGACGGTGTTCGGCGACGGTGAACAGACACGCGATTACGTCTACGCCGGCGACGTCGCTGGCGCGAACTTCGCAGCGGCGACCGCCGACCTGCCGCCGCGTGGCCGGCTCGACGCCCGCGCCTTCAACATCGGTACGTCGATCGAGACCTCGGTGAACACGCTCGCGGACACCTTGCGTGCGGTCTCCTCCGCGAGTGCGCCGATCGACTACGCACCGGCGCGCGCCGGCGAGCTGGCGCGCTCGGCGCTCGACACCGCGAAGGCGCAGGCTGTGCTGGGCTGGACGCCGAAGGTCACGCTTCGCGAAGGACTCGAGCAGACGTACCGGTTCTTCGCCGATCGTCGGGCCCGCATGGGGCAGCAGGCGTGACGGCAGCAGCGGGATTATTCGCGGCGCTGACGGTGGCCGGCGGACCGGACACCTTGCCGTCTTCGATGCTCGGCATGCTGATCAACAGTGACCCGGTCACGAAAAGTGTGCTGGCGCTGCTCGTCGCGCTTTCGCTCATTTCGTGGGCCATCATGTTTTCGAAGTGGCGTAGCTTCCGCGTTGCGGAAATGAACGGCCGTGCCTTCGTTGCGGACTTCGAGCGCGCCCGGGGCATGGATGATGCCATGGTGTGCGCGCAGCGGGCCAAGTCGAGTGCCTTCACGGCGGTCTTCGCGCGCGCGGTGTCGTTCCTCAACGACACGAAGCCGGCGCTCGGTGCGACCAACGAGCGCACGGCGCGACTGTCCGGCTCGCAGGTGGAAGCCCTGCGGCTCGTACTCGACGCCGAGGGCGCCAAGGCCCGTGAGGCGCTCGGGCAGTATATCCCGTGGCTGGCTACAGTGGGTAGCGTGAGCCCGCTGATTGGCCTCTTCGGCACGGTGCTGGGTGTGATCGAGGCGTTTGTCGGCATCGGGCAGAAGGGCTCTGGCAACATCCAAGCCGTGGCGCCTGGCATCGGCACGGCGCTGATGGCGACGGCGGCGGCGCTCGCCGTCGCGATTCCGGCGGCCTTTGCGTACAACGTGTTCGCGGCGCGCCTCAATCGCTTTGATGACGCGCTTGAAGGTTTTGGTTCCGAGCTCATCGCACTGATGGTGCGCGAAGGCCGGATCTGAGCATGCGACGCAACCGCCGTCGGGAGCGCGCTGGCGTGAATGCCGAGATCAACGTGGTGTCGTTGATCGACGTGATGATGCTGTTGATGATCATCTTCATGATTACGGCGCCGATCATGCAGGGCGGGGTGGATATCGCATTGCCGACGGCAG
>NZ_JBILKJ010000195.1:0-4377 GCF_044376735.1 Gemmatimonas sp. | reverse complement strand
GCTCTCGAAGTGCACCATCCCGGCGAAGTCGCGGGCGAGGTCGCAATGAAAGCGAATGCGTTCGGCGAGCCCCTCCGCACCGTAGGCGCGCATCACCATCCACAGCTTCAGCGAGCGGAACCGACGCCCCAGCTGAATGCCGTAGTCCATCAGGTTCACCGTCTCGTCAGGCGTGCTGGTGATCAGGTACTCGGGCAGCAGCGCGAAGGCGCGCCGCAGCGCGTCGGGATGCCGCGTGTACATCACCGAGCAATCCATCGGCGTAAAGAGCCACTTATGCGGGTTCACCACGAACGAGTCGGCCTCGTCGGTGCCGTCCATGAGATGGCGCATTTCCGGCACGATCGCCGTGACCCCACCGTACGCCGCGTCGACGTGCACCCAGCAGCCATGCGCGCGCGCGATGCGCACCACGGCGCGCACGGGGTCCACGCTGGTCATGCTCGTCGTGCCGACGCACGGCACCACCGCCATGGGATGGAAGCCCGCTGCGATGTCGGCCTGTATCGCCGCCTCGAGCGCCTCGGGGCGCAGGCGAAAATGCTCGTCGGCGGGAATCTTCACGAGATTCTCGTGGCCGAGGCCGAGGGCAATCACCGCCTTGTCGATCGACGAGTGCGCATGTTCGCTGCAGTACACGCGCAGTGCCGGCACGTCGGGGCGCCCGGCCATCCCCTTCATGCGCACGTCGTAGCCCGCCTGCTCACGCGCCGCCGCCAGCGCGTAGAAGGTGCTCACGCTGGCGGTATCGGTGATCTGTCCGAACCACCCGTCGCTCAGGCCCATGAGCTGCCGCAGCCAGTCCAGCGAGACCTGCTCCAGCTCGGTCACGGCGGGACTCGTGACCCACAGCATGCCGTTCGCATTGAGGCCGGCGGCAAGGAGTTCGCCGAGGATACCAGGGTAGGAGCCGGAGTTCGCGAAGTAGGCGAAGAACCCGGGATGGTTCCAGTGCGTGATGCCGGGCAGGATGGTGTCGCGAAAGTCGCGGAGCATGGTCTCGAGCGGCTCTCCGTGCATCGGCGCCGACGCGGGGAGCGCGGCGCGAACCGTTCCCGGCTCCACCCGGCTTTTCACCGGAAGCCGGGTCGCGTGCTCGAGGTAATCGGCGACCCAGTCCACGGCGGCATGGGCCGCTGCACGGAAGTCGTCGGGGGGGAGATCGCCGAGGAAGGTGGAATCGATAGCCATGTGAAAAAGCTATCGTGGGCCCGGGCGCTGAGGGGGGCGAATGGCCCCGGTGACGTGCGCGAGAACGCCCCAATCGGGCCGTCAGTCCAACAGCGACTCCACCGCGTCCATCAGCTGCTGCTGCGAGAAGGGCTTCGCCAGAAACATCGCATCGATTTGGAGCGTGCCGTCGTCGTCGGCCAGTTCCTGATTGGTGTATCCGGAGATGAACAGGATGGGCAGCGTCGGATAGTCCCGAAGCACCCGCTGCGCGAGTTCCCGTCCGCCGAGTTCGGGCATCAGCACGTCGCTGATCACCAGCGCCACGTCGGGGCGCTCGGCGAGTGCAATCAGCGCCTCGCGGCCGCTGGCCGCTTCGATGGGGGTGAAGCCGTGGCGCCGGAGGATGGTCGCCACCAGGCGCCGCACGGCATCCTCGTCATCGACGACCAGCACCGTGCGGGGAGGCGCGGTGGTGAGGGGCACCGCATCGGGCGCTGGTTTCACGACCGCCGCCGTGCCCGCCGCCGTGCCGTCCGCGGGTGCCGTCGATTCCGCCGGCAACAGAATTTCGATGCGCGTGCCGCGGCCGGGCGCACTGTCGAGCGACATGAATCCACCGGATTGGCGCACGAGTCCGTACACCATCGAGAGGCCGAGTCCCGTGCCTTCGCCAGTGGGTTTGGTGGTGAAGAACGGTTCGAACACACGCGCCTGCAACTCGACGGGAATGCCGACGCCCGTGTCATGCACCGCGAGTACTGCGTAGCGGCCGGGTGGAATCGCATCGCCCTGTGCCCCAACGCGCGGGTGGTCCAACAGGAGCTCGCCGCAGCGAACGGCAATCGCACCGCCGTTGACGGTCGCGTCCCGGGCGTTGACCACGAGGTTGAGCAGGACTTGATCGAGTTGCGTGCGGTCGGCCGCCACGAAGGACGGTGAGGTGTCGACGTCCAGCCGGGTGCCCGCCCCGACCATGCGGCGCAGCATCGGGATCAGCTCCTGCACCGTGGTGGCCAGATCGAATACCGTGGTGCGCAGCGTCTGCTTGCGGCTGAACGCCAGCAGTTGGCTGGTGAGCTGGGCGGCGCGATCGGTCGCGGAGGCGATTTCCCGCAGCAGTTCCAGCGCCGCCGTCGGGATCGCGGGCACGTCCGTCAGTAGTTCGGTGTTGCCTTCGATGACCGTGAGCAGGTTGTTGAAGTCGTGGGCGACCCCGCCCGCCAGCTGGCCGATCGCCTCCATCTTTTGCGACTGGCGCAGCTGGTCCTCGAGGAGCCGCCGGGCCGTCATGTCACGGAACCCCCAGACCCAGCCGACGATCGTCTCACCGAGATACTGCGGGCTGGCGTGCCATTCGATGAGGCGGCCGTCGGTGGTCCGCAGCTCCTCGGCTTCCCGGAGCGGGCGCTCGTCGTGCGCGCGCCGCATCCATTCGTGGAATCGCGGCCCCGACTCGATCTGTTCGGCAATCCGCGCGTGCACCGGGACGCCATCCAACGGGGCACCCGAGGCGGCGGACAGCCGCCACAGATGGCGTAACCGCTGGTTGCTGCGCACCTCGTTCACCCCGAGGTCGAGCACCAGCACGGCGTCGGAGCTCGCGTCGAGCGTCGCTTCCAGCAGCGACATCGCCTGCCGCACGGCGTCGCGCTCACCGATGGCGGTGCGCATCCGTTCCAGCCGGTCGGCGAGTTCGCGCGACACGGTTTCAAGTGAGTGCTCCATCATCGCCCGGTCGTGGTCCGCGTCCACGTACGCGGCCTCAACGGCGTCGAGAAACGGCAGCAGCGACGCCGGCACGTCGGCCACCTCACCGAAGTGCCGCCGCAGCTGACGGATCAACAGCTTGTGCCGGCGGGCACTACTCACGGAACGTGGTGATCGTCATGGTCTGATTGTGCAGTTCGCACACGGTCGATCCGCTGAACGGAGCGATCTCGCCATACGAGTAGAAGCCGATGAGTGGGGCGTCGGCGCCCAGCACGTCGCGTACGCTCTCGACTTCCTCTTCGACGCGCTGCTTGAGTACCAGCTTGCGGCCCACGCAGCTGATCAGGATGGCCAGATCCGGGGTGGGGTTCCCCATGGCCTCGAGCGCCGCACCAGCAGCCCCCTGTGCGCCGTCGACCAGCCGGTCGACGTTGGCCTTCATGAGCCGGGCCAAATGCCCCTGCGGCACGTCGCCGGCAAAGGTCAGGCTCCCGGCGGCTTCGTCCACGCCAAGAATGGTGCGCACGACGCCAGACTCGCCTTGCGACGCGCGCACGCTGAGCGGAAACAGTAACCCACTGCTCGGGAGCTCGCTGGCGTGCGGGCCCAGGTAGCTCTTGTACAGCTCCAGCGCCGGCGCGCCGTCCAGTTCGTACAGCACGTTCCCGGCCGATCGGGTGATCACGCGTTCGGGGCCGAACGCATCCCACCCGCCGAGGGACCCGTGCCCGACCCGCAGTCGGTCGCCGTACAGCCCGATCGCCGCCACGACGTGGCCGGCGCAGCGGTCGTCGATGCACACACAGGTGCGCGCGAAGTCCGCCCCGTCGGCGGCCAGCCCACCGGTCACGAGGACGTGTGACGGCAGCCGACGACGAAGGCCGGCCAGTAACTCGGACCCGTTCACCTGCAGTCCTTCCGACAGGACAAAGACGTGTTTCAGGTCGTCGGCGTGCAGCGCCTCGGCGAGCGCCTCGCCCACCCGGCTGCTGGCGTCCATGGAGGGTAACGGCAGCTCAGCCACGCGCACCGGGGTGTGCTCGAACTGCACCACGGCCGCGACGACCGTGTCGTCGGTAACATCGGTGCCGCAAATCTCGCCAGCGGTCGAGCAACCGACGAGGCGCGCCCCCGGGTACCGCGCGCGGAGCGTCGCCACGGCGTCGGACTCCTCCAGCGCCGCGCGGGCACCGAAGAGCAGCATGATTTGCGGCGCGATGGAAATGTCTTTGCCGCGCACCGTGCGCCATCCCGACGGACGGGTCCACTGTAGCTTGTGTACGAGCATGGCGGTTCGATGGAGGGAAACGATCGCGCAGGGCGCACAGTATGGACGACGCAGCGGCTACGGCGTCAAGCGCAGCCCCCACTGCTCCCG
Organism: Gemmatimonas sp.; assembly: GCF_044376735.1. Lineage (GTDB taxonomy): Bacteria > Gemmatimonadota > Gemmatimonadetes > Gemmatimonadales > Gemmatimonadaceae > Gemmatimonas. The sequence continues at coordinate 116 of NZ_JBILKJ010000195.1, read as the reverse complement.
AAGGTATTGCTCCAGCACCCGCGCCGTCGCGTCGGCAAAGCGCTCGCGATTCGCCGCGTTATCGCGCACTCCCGCGAAGTGGGCTTCGACCTGTACGCCACAAATCATCCCGCCGG
>NZ_JBILKJ010000073.1:0-13844 GCF_044376735.1 Gemmatimonas sp. | reverse complement strand
GACCCTCGGTGCTTCACCACCTATCCGCAAGCACACCACCAAACACGAAGACTACATCGCGATCTTCTTCCCCTCGAGCTTCTTCTTCTGCTCGCGCAGATGCTCTTCCAGCTTGAGCCGCGGAATCCCCTTGGCCAGCCACTCCGGCGCCTTCTCCCCCTTCAGGTAGCTGTCCCAGTACTCCATCAGACGCAGGTCGTAGTCCTTGCGGTTCTTCAGCTGTGCGAGGCCGTGGTTCTCGCCGACGTACTCCAGCAGGATCACGTCCTTGTCGAGCTGACGGAGCGTGTTGTAGAACGTGATGCCCTGATTGAAGTCGACCGCGCCGTCCTTGTCGTCGTGCAAGATGATGAGCGGCGTCTTCACCTTGTCGGCGAAGCGATTGGGCGAGTTGCGCTCGTAGGCGTCCTTGTTGTCCAGGAAGTTGCCCTTGAAGCGGCCCTGCGAACTCTGGAAGATCCCCTGGTTGGTGTTGCCGGAGTTCCAGTACACCGAGCTGTACATGCTCACCATGTCGGTGAGCGGTGCACCGGCCACGGCACTCTTGAAGATGTTGGTCTGGCCGATCAGGAACGCCGTCTGGTAGCCGCCCCACGAGTGGCCGTGTAGCCCCACGTTGGCCGAGTCCACCACGCCCGTCTTGATCGCCGCCCTCACCGCCGGCACCACGCTCCACACCGCGCTCATGCCCGGATCGTTGACCTTGTACACGATGTCCGGCAGGAACACCGCGTAGCCGCGCGAGTTGTGCACGCCAATGAGGGCGTTCGGCGAGCTCGAGAACGTGGGTGAGTAGAAGCTGTTCAGGTTGTCCGACTGCAATTCGTAGATGAACACCAGCGTCGGATATTTCTTGCCTTCTTCGTAGCCGGCGGGCAGGTACAGCGCGCCCTGCAGCGAGTCGCCCTTCTCGGTCACGTAGCTCACCAGCCGCGAGCCGGCTGACCACGCGACGCCGTTCAGGTTGGGGTTGGCATCCGACAGCCGCACCGAGTCGGCGATCGCGCCGTTGCCGAAGCTCACGCGCCAGTAGTCGGGGAAGCGCGTGGACGTCTGGATCGACGACACCCACACCTCGGCGTCGCGCGCCTTCATCGGGGCATGACGGGCATCGCGCCATCCGGTGATCGCCACCGCGCCGGCCTTGGCCGGATCGATGCGCACGATCGCTTCCTTCTTGGTGAGCGCCTGCATGGCCGCCATGTACACTGGCTTGGCGAGGTCGATGTTACGCTCGCGCGGGTCGGTGTTGATCACGCGCGTGTAGCGCGTGCGAGTGGCGCGACCGTTCCCCGTGAGATTCGCCCAGCTCTTCCCCGCCATGCCGATGCGCCACACATCGTAGTCGTCGCTGATGAGCGCGAAGCGTCCATCCTTGCTCCAGCCCACGATGTTGGTGCTGGGTCGATCCACATTATGGTCGTCTTCGGTGTCGATGAACGACACCGGCGCGCCCGCTGTCACGTTGGCGATGGCCTTGGTGGCCACGTCGTACGCGTGGAAGTTGCCGTCATCCCAGAAGAGGACCGACTTGCCGTCCGGCGACAGTGACGACGTGCCGCGCAAATCCTTCTTCACCAGAACCCGCGTGCCCGTGCGGGCATCAATGAGATACAGGTCGCGACGCTGCACGCCGTCATAGCTGCTCTGGCGCTCGTACGCCTGATTGTCGCTGCCGAGCACGTAGCGATCGCGCGCGCCGAGTGCGCCGGTGCGGACCACGTCATCGGTGAGCTGCACCACCTTCTGCGTGGCCGGCAGGTAGGTGGCCAGGAACGAGAAGCTCTTGTCGGCGTTCTCCTGCACGATCTGCAGCGACTGCAATCGCGCGTCCTTGCCATGCCACAAGATGAGCGACGGACGATCGTCGTCTTCCAGCTGCTCGCTCTTGGGCACCGGCGGCGTGGCCACGCGGAGGCCGATCGCGAGGCCGTCCATCTGCTCCAGCCAGCGCGGTGTACGCTCGGGGCTCACTTCCATGCCCGTGGGGAGGGCCGCCGTGCCGCTACCGCCCACGGAAATCATCTGCTGCGTGGGCGTGCCCACGCGAGACACCGCCGCGGCCGACCACGTGGTATCCGTCGCGGCGCTGTCGATGGTGCCCTTGAGATACGCGAACGCGGGGAAGCTGTCAGTCCACGCCAGGCGGCGGTACAACGCCTTGCCGGCGTCGATCGATTTCACCGTGCCGGTCGCGAGATCGCGCAGTTGCACCCCGTTGCCGAGCTGATCGCGTGCGTCGATGGTGTAGCTGAGCCAGCGACCTTTGTCGTCGAATGCGAAGTCGCCCACGTTGCCCACGTTAAAGCTGGCGTTGGTGCCCAGCTCGTGAAGCAACAGGTCGGTGCCTTCCACGCGGCCCGCGCCGCCACCGATCGGGTTACCGCCCATTCCCGGCGCGCCCGGGCCCGGCAGGCCGCCACCGCCGCCGGCGCCCCCACCGCCGCCGTTCGTTTCCGGCGCGTAGGCCTGCATCGCCACCCACTTCGGTGTGTCACCGCCGAACGCAAAGCGCCGGATCTTGTCGAATTCGCGCGCCTCGCCGGTAGCCAGATTCACCAGTCGGAGCTTCGACTGCACGGCACGACGTTCGCGGCGCATGCGCTTCTGGTCGGCCGCCTTGGGATACACCAGCATCGCGGCCCACTTGCCGTCGCCGGAGAGCTGCAAGGAGGCGCTGCCACCACCACCGCCCGGTGGCCCACCCGCGGCCGCGGGCGCCTCGCCGATAGGGAACCGGTATTCCTTGCCACCCGCCGCCGTCTGGCGGACCACCACGTCGGCGTCGCCTTCATTCGGCGCCACCGTGTAGGCGAACCACGCGCCGTCATTCGAGAGAGTGGCGCCGCGGATGGATTTCCAGGCCGAAATGTCGGTCGGGGTGATGGCGCGTGCCGCACCGCCACGGGCGCCTGCAGCGGAGCCGGTGGACTGAGCGAGGAGCACGGCGGGCGCGGCGAGCAGCAGCGCACCGATGGCGAGGGGGCGCCTCGGGAAAACGAACATGGGGACTCCAAGGGTGAGAGTGGACGGAGGGGAAGCTACGGCCCGGGCTGGCGACCGCCACCTGTCGGGGACCGCCGCCACGGAGGCCATCAAGGCCGGCGCTGGGCGGCCTGTTCAAGCAGAAGCCGCCCCGGTACCTCGCGGCAGGGACCATCACGGTTTCGCGACGGGCTGTTACAGCCCCGGAAGGTCGTTCGTCTTTTCACCGACGCACGACCTTTCTCTCTATCAGAAACTGTGACGATGGCCTGTTCCCGAGTGCTTCTGGCGCTCACTGCGAGCTTCTTGGCTGGCGCGGCGGTCGCGCCGGTCCATGCCCAGTCGCTGCCGGCGAATCTCCCCACCCCCGCGCAGGCGCAGGATCTGGTGCAGCGGCGCCCCGAATTGGTGGCGCAACTGCGGCAGCGCATCCAGGCCTCCGGGCTCTCCGCCGAACAGCTGCGGGCGCGCTTGCGCGCCGCCGGCTATCCGGAGTCGCTGCTGGAGCAGGTGATGGGCGGCACCACGGTCGGCGGCGTGGCTCCCCCATCCGATTCGCTGATCAGCGCCGTGCGCGCACTCGGCATCGTCGACTCGACCGACGCCGTCGCGCTTCGCCGCATCGCGCTGGGTGGCAGTCGTACCGGCGCCCCGGGCACGCCGGGCACCCCCGGCGCACCCGGCATCCTCGGCGCTCCCGGCATCCCCGGCGCTCCCGGCGCCGCGGCCATGCCTGCAGGTACCCGCTCCCCAACCTCCCTCGACTCCCCCGACGCCCCAAGCGCGGCGCGCGCTGGGGGGGACACATCACGGCTCGGCATCAGCTACGCCCCGGACGGATCCACCCTCTTCGGTTACGGGCTCTTTGCGCAGCCGACGACGATGTTCGATGCGAACGCCGGCGGACCGGTGGATGCCTCGTACAAGCTCGGGGCCGGCGATCAGCTCGTGCTCATTCTCAGCGGCGATGTCGAGGCAGCCTATACGCTCGATGTGACCCGCGAAGGGTTCATGGTGATCCCTGTCGTCGGCACCGTGCCGGTGGCGAACCTCACGCTGGGCGATCTCGATGTCCTGCTGCGCGCACGGCTCCAGCGCGTGTACTCGGGCATCGGCAGCAGCACGCGCTTCTCCGTGAGCGTGGCGCGGTTGCGCAGTAATCAGGTGTTCGTGGTCGGCGACGTTCAGCAGCCTGGCAGCTACCGGATCTCGAGCGCCGGCACCGCGCTCACGGCGCTCTACGCCGCCGGCGGGCCGAGCGAACGCGGATCACTGCGACAGGTGGAGATCCGTCGCCGCGGCAAGCCGACGCAGCGGTTCGATGTGTACGACTATCTGCTGCGCGGCGATGCCAATGGTGACGTGCGGCTCGAGAACGGCGATGTGCTCTTCGTTCCCACGCACGGGGCCCGCGTCCGCATCAGCGGCGGCGTGCTGCGTCCGGCCACGTACGAGCTGCGCCCGAACGAGTCCCTCGACGACCTCGTCGCGACGGCGGGCGGTTTCACCGACGATGCCTCGCGTCGACGCATTCGCATCGAGCGCATCGTGCCGCCCACGCAGCGTACCGCCGAAGGCAGCGATCGCCTCGTGCTCGATGTAAGCATGCCGGAGGCCGGCAAGGGGGCGACGGCCGTTCGGATCCCGATTGAAGCCGGCGACCTCGTGGACGTCCCCCGGGTCTCGAACCGGGTGCGTGGACGCATCATGATCACCGGCAACGTGTGGCAGCCGGGCCCGCAAGGCATCGACCGGGCCAGTACGCTCGATGACGCCATCCGCCAGGCGGGCGGCATCAAGTCCGACACGTATCTCGGACGCGTCATCATCTCGCGCCTGCGCGCCGACTCCACGCGCGAGCAGATTCGCGCCACGTTGCGCACCGATGGGACGGCGACCACGCCGGTGCCGCTGAAGGAAGATGACGAGATCTCGGTCTTCTCGCTGACGGAGTTCCGAGCGCCGCAGTACGTCGCCTTGAGTGGCGCGGTGCGTGTACCGGGGCAGTACACGTATCGGGAAGGGATGACGATGCGTGATCTCATCCTGCTGGCTGGCGGCTTGCTGCCGAGTGCCTCGCTGGACGAGGCCGAAATCGCACGGCTCCCCGAACGGCGAACGCTGGGGCAGCTGGCCATCACGTTCCGTGTGCCGCTCGATTCGTCGTACGTGCTCGACTCGCCGGCCGCGGCCACGCCCGTGCGCGAAACGCGCTTGTCGCCGTACGACAATGTCCTCGTGCTGCGTCAGCCCGACTGGCAGATGCAGTCTGTGGTGACCCTCTCGGGCGAAGTCCAGTTTCCGGGGACGTATGCCCTGACGTCGAAGACCGAGCGGCTCTCCGACGTGATTACCCGGGCCGGCGGACTCACGCCGGCGGCCTACGCCGCCGGAGTCGCCTTCTATCGCGGACAGAACGCGGTGGGACGGGTCGGTGTGGACCTGCCCAGTGTGCTGCAGAACCCGAACGATCGTGACAACCTGCTGTTGATTGACGGCGACTCCGTGCACGTGCCGCGCTACAACGCGCTGGTCTCGGTGTCCGGGGCCGTGAACTCCGCCGTGGCCATTCCGTACGAGCCGGGCGCATCGATGTCCTATTACATCGGCGCGGCCGGCGGTGCCACGCGCAACGCCGATGCGAAGCGACCGTACGTCGTGCAAGCGAACGGCAAGGTGGAAACGAAGCATCGGTACCTGGGCGTGATCTCCACGCAACCGACGCCTCGGCCCGGCAGTCAGATCGTCGTGCCGTCCCGCGATCCGGCTGACAAGCGCGATGTCATGCAATTCCTGAGCACGATGACGCAGGTGTTGGGCAGCTTGGTGACCATCGCGGTGGTGCTGAGCCGAACGAACTAGCGTAACGCGTCGGTCGGGGCACCGCGCTCCGATCACGCGCCTCAAGACCGCGATTCTCCGTCCCGATACTCCTTCCCGTATGCCACTGGCCGGCGTGGGCGAAGGGGTGCCATCGGAGAGCCGTGTTGGGCTGCTGGCGGCGTCGCGATATCGTGATGCCGCATTGGGACCCGGACCAAACATTCTATGACCCCCCGCTCCACTGTGCTGACACCCGACCAAACGCCGATCGCCGGGTCGCTCATCGAGAGCCGCAAGGCGCCGTGGTTGACGTCCAGTCAACTGCTCGTGCTCGATGTCACGTTGCTGACCGCGGTCTGGGCGCTTGCCTGGACGCTGCGATTCGAAGGACTGGACTGGATCAGTTCGGCCTGGCGGGGAGCCGCGGGCTATCAACTGCTGCTGGCGCTTCCGCTCTGGATCGCCAGCATGGCCGCCTTCCGCCTGTATCGTCGCGCGTGGAATATGGCGTCGATCGACGAGCTCACGGCCATGATGGCCGCCGTGCTCGTCGCGGCCATCGCCAACGTGATGCTGGCGGTCTTCGTGTTGCCGGTGCTCGGACTGTCGTCCACCCGACTGCCACTCTCGGTGATTTCGTCGCATACGACGTGGAGCATCGCGGCGCTCACGCTACCGCGCTTAATGGCACGGATCTGGACGCTGCACCGTCGCCAGCGTCGGGATCGAACGGTCCAGTTGCCGGTGCTCATTCTGGGCGCGGGCGCGTCGGGTCGGAACACCGCGCGTGAGATGCGCGAGAATCCGTCGATGGGACTCCACCCGATCGGCTATCTCGACGACGACGTGTTGAAGCACCACTTGCACGTGGGCGGTCTCCGCGTTCTCGGTCCGGTGAGTGCCCTCGAAGCGCAGATCCGCGCCCACGGCATACGGCACGTCATCATCACGATGCCGAGCGCCCCCGGCGCCAAGATCCGCGAGATCGTCCGCATCTGCACGGCAGCCGGTGTGGAAACGCGCACCATGCCGCGGATCGGCGAGATTCTGTCCGGACGGGTCGGCGTGAATCAGCTACGCCCGGTGGAAATTCAAGACTTGCTGCGCCGCGAGTCGGTGCAGACCGATTTCGGCGCCGTACGTCGGATCGTGGAAGGGCAGACCGTGCTCGTGACCGGTGCCGGGGGATCGATCGGGAGCGAGTTGTGCCGCCAGATCGCCCGTAATGCCCCGGCGCATCTGCTGCTGTTGGGCCACGGCGAGAACTCCATCTTCGAAATCCAGCAGGAGCTCCGCGCGCATTTTCCGTCGCTGCCCCTCTCCTGTCTCATCACCGATATTCGTGACGAGACGCGGCTCGACGCGATCTTCAGCCAGCATCAGCCGAACACCGTGTTCCACGCGGCGGCGCACAAGCACGTGCCGCTCATGGAGGACAATCTGGCCGAGGCGATCACGAACAACGTCAAAGGCACCCGCACGCTGGTCGACGCGGCCGTGCGTCACGGCACGCCGCAGTTCGTCCTCATCTCGAGCGACAAGGCGGTCAATCCGTCCAGCATCATGGGGGCGACCAAGCGCATCGCCGAGCTGCTCGTACAGCGCGCGGCGGTGTCGACGGGCCGGAACTACGTGAGTGTTCGCTTCGGCAATGTGTTGGGCAGCCGTGGCAGCGTGGTGCCCACCTTCCTTCGGCAGATCCGTGCTGGTGGTCCGATCACGATCACGCATCCGGACATGCAGCGTTATTTCATGACGATCCCCGAGGCGGTGCAGCTGGTGCTGCAGGCGGCGGTGCTTGGCACGGGCGGCGAAGTGTTCGTGCTCGACATGGGGGAGCCGATCAAGATCGTCGATCTGGCCTCTGATCTGATTCGGCTGTCGGGACTGCGCGTGGGTGATGACGTCGAGATTCACTTCACGGGCTTACGGCCTGGCGAGAAGCTGTTCGAGGAGCTTTCGCGCGACGACGAAAGCTTGCAGCCCACCTCGCACCACGCCGTACTCTGCTCGCGTCTCGGCATCCCGCCGGCGGGCGTCCATGCCAACGTCGAAGCGCTCGTGCAGGCGGCGATGCGCCGCGAGGACGACACGGTGCTGCGGCAGCGGCTCGCGGAGCTGGTCCCCGAGTACATCGCACTCGGCACACGCCATCCGGTGCCTCGGGAACTCACCCTGGTCGCCTGACGCGAGAAAGCCCCACGACAGCGCCGCATGGCGTGTCGTGGGGCTTCGTCTCGGTCCCGCGTGCCCTTAGAAGCTGACGATGTCGAGGTATGCTTTCCTGAAGGTCTCGACCTGGGGCAGCGTCGCATCTTCCAGCGACGGGGCGTAGCCCACGAACGCGTCGGCACTGGCCACGCGCTTCACCGGCGCATCGAGCCACGCGAAGCAGTCGTCGGCAATCTTCGCGGCAATCTCCGCCCCGTAGCCCCACGAGAGGGAGTCTTCGGTGGCCACGATGACGCGGCTGGTCTTCTTCACGCTGTTGAACACGGTTTCCTGATCCCACGGCGCGAGCGTGCGCAGGTCGATGACCTCCACACTCGGTCCGCCCTCCTCGGCGATCTGGTTGGCGGCCACGAGGGCACGCTGCACGGTGGCGCCGTACGTGACCAGCGTGACGTCGGTGCCTTCGCGCAGCACATTCGCCTTGCCGAACGGAATCATGAAATTCGGACCCGGATAGCGGCCCTTGTTGTACGTCTGACGGTACAGGTGCTTGTGCTCGAGGAAGAGCACCGGGTCTTCGCTGCGAATGGCGGTGCGGAGCAGGCCGTTGGCATCGAGCGCGTTGCTGGGGCACACCACGCGCAGGCCAGGGGTGTGTGTGAACAACGACGCCCCCGTCTGGGAGTGATAGATGCCGCCGCGGATATAGCCGCCGTACGTGGTGCGGATGACCACGGGCGCACTGAACGCGTTGTTGGAGCGCCAGCGCATCGTGGCGAGTTCATCGCGAATCTGCATGAACGCCGGCCAGATGTAGTCGAAGAACTGAATCTCGACGACCGGCTTGTAGCCGCGATGGGCCAGACCAATGGCGCGACCGATGATGTTCGCCTCGGCCAGCGGCGAGTTGTATACGCGGCCGCTGCCAAACTTGGTTTGCAGGCCGTGCGTCACCTTGAACACACCGCCCTTGCCCTTGACCTTGCCCAGGTGCTGCTCGCGCGACACGTCGGCCACATCTTCGCCGAACACGAGGATGCGTTCGTCGCGCGCCATCTCATCGCGCATGCAGGCGTTGAGCAGATCCACCATCGTGGTCGGCTCGCCCGCGAACTGCGGATCGTCTTCGGTATCGAATGGTTCGGCGGTGGGGTCGACATCCGGCGAGTACACGCCGAAGGTGACCGTGTCGGCGCCCGGTTGCGGCTGGGCCAGCGCGTCGTCGGTGGCCGCGAGCACCTCGGCGTCGACCGCGTCGCGCAGCGCCTGCAGTTCGTGTTCGGTGGCGAGCCCTTCGGCCACGAGATACCGCGGGAACGTCGTGAGCGGATCGCGTGCGGCGTCGGCCTCACGCTCATCCTGCGGACGATAGAACACTTCGTCGTCGGAGAGCGAGTGTGAATACGGGCGGATGACCTTGGCGTGCACGAAGGCCGGTCCCTTGCGCTCGCGCGCGTAGGCGACGGCACGGTCGAGCGCGGCGTACGACGCCAGGAAGTCGCAGCCGTCCACTTCTTCGATGTACAGCCCCGGGAACGAGGCCACGAGCTTCGAGATCGAGCCGCCGGCGGTGTTCACTTCCACCGGCACCGAGATCGCGTAGCCGTTGTCTTCCACGAGGTAGACCACGGGCAGCTTGAGGTTGCACGCGGTGTTCAGCGACTCCCAGAACTCCCCTTCGCTGGTCGTGCCGTCGCCGGTGGTGACGAGCGTCACGTCGTCGCCGGGGAACCCGTCGCTGAGCTGGCCCTGTGCGGCGCGCAGCGTGGCCTCGGCGTTGCCGACGGCCTGCAGGAACTGGGTTCCCGTGGGCGACGACACCGACACGATGTTGAGATTCTTCTGCCCCCAATGGCTCGGCATCTGCCGACCACCGGAGTTCGGATCGATGGCGGCGCCGACGGCGCTGTAAAGCATCTCGGCCGGCGTCATGCCAAGCTGCAAGCAGAGGGCCCGATCGCGATAGTACAGATAGAACCAGTCGTACGACGGACGCAGCACCAAGCCAGCCGCCGCGAGCACGGCTTCATGGCCGGCGCCGGAGATCTGGAAAAAGATCCGATTCTGGCGCTTGAGCTGAATCTCCTTGTCGTCCAACCGGCGCGACGTATACATCACGCGGTAGGCGTTCACCAACTGCTCACGGGTGAGCGCGGGCTCGGCGGCGGCTCCCTTGCGGGGGCGGCTCGGGCGGGTCGAAGTGGCCATCGAAGTGATCTGAAGGGCTGGAGACGGCGAACCCCTCAACTTAGCGCGGTTCCCGAGCAGATGAGACATTCTTCGGCCGAGTTCATGGAGCGCTTGCCGGACGTCGGTTTCTTCGGCAGGTTGCGCCTACGGTCTCTTCTCTCAGGTGACATCCCATGCACGCACCCACTGCTCCCATGACGCCGTCCAGCGGCCACTGCACCTTCTGCGATCTGATTCGCGGTGCCGGCGAAGTGTCGATCTGCTACGAAGACGCGGTCGCGATCGCCTTCCTCGATATTCAACCGGTCAACCCCGGTCACGTGCTGGTCGTCCCACGTGAGCACTACGAAGTCCTTCAGGACATTCCCAAGGATGTGGGCGCCCACCTGTACATGGTGGCGGCCAAGCTGATCCCCCGGGTGCAGACGGCGTCGGGCGCGACCGACATGAACATCGTCGTGAACTCGGGCGCGGCCGCTGGCCAGAACGTGATGCATTACCACATCCACCTGATCCCGCGCCGCGAGGGCGACGGCTTCGATGTGCCGCTGCCGTTCCCGGGCTCCCCGATGCCGAACCGTCAGCAGCTGGACGGCATGGCGGCCCGCATCGGCAGTATGCTGCGTGACCCGCTGTCGAATAGCGGCATGAAGGGCTAGGCACCCATGGTGTAACGGTCTGGTTTTCGTCTTGACGGCAGCAGGAACGTGATCGTATCGTCGCAGAGTCCGAAAGAGCGACGCCGTGATCGATCTGGCTTTGGTGTGCGTGTCCACCCGGTTTTCCAGGAGGATGATGCGTTCCACTCGCGGGAGTTCCTGTCCACGCCGTACGGCCCACCCGTCGGCACCATCCCGGCCCTCATCACGCCGGCTCGTTCGAACCGACCGTACTCCACGCCCCGTCGTGAGGCTTACCGCCTCCGCCGGGGCGTCGTCACTTCGGCCCCAGATCGCGGCGCACGTGGCCGCCAAGAAGGCCATGCGGCGCACCGCCCTACGTGACTGCGGCCAACGGTGCGTCTACTGTGCGGCGCGTCTCGATCAGCGCACCGCCACACTCGATCATGTGGTGCCGCTGGCCCGTGGCGGGGCGCACGACCCGGGCAACCTGGTCACGGCCTGCGGCCCGTGCAATCGGCTCAAAGGCGATATGCTCCCATTCGACTTCTTCGCGCGCCATCCCTGGGCGGGGGCGAATTTCGTGCGACACGCCCGATCGGTGCATCGCGCCCTCAAGCGTGGGGCGAGGCGCGCGGTCAGCCTGGCCTTCGCGCGAGAAGATCTGATGGCGGCGTAAGGTCGCCCTCGCGTCGTTGACCTCGCGCCGGGGGCGCGGGGATGCGACCATTCCGTATGCTTCGTTCTCTGGCGCTGAGCGTCCTGGCGGTGTCGTGCGCGCGCACCGTGTCGGCGCAGGTGTCGTTGCCGCCATCGCCGTTGCCCCTCGTTTCGTCCGATTCGGTGCTGAGGCTGGCCGTCGATCCGGCGCGCGCGACGGGGCAGCCCGTCGTGGTGCTGTTGCAGGAATCGAGCTTTCGCGTGGAGGCCGACGGACGCTGGCAGCAGCGCAACCGGCGGGTGGTACAGGTCATTGACGAGAGCGCCGCGCGCGGCCTGGCCGAGCAGGCGTTTGCGTTTGCGTCATCGCATCAGACGTTGACCATTGAGTGGGTGCGCGTGCTGCGCACCTCGGGCGTGGTCGTCAGCGACAAGCCGGCGCAGATGCAGGACGCCGATGTGCCGGCGGCGATGGCGAATCCGATCTACCAGGATCAGCGCGTGCGTCGCCTGTCGCTGGCGGGCGTCACGGCGGGCACGGTGGTGGATATCGCGTGGACCGTGAAGGAATCCGGGCCGCCGCGGCCGGGCGACTTTCTCTTTCGCGCCGGCTTGAACGGCCCGGTGGCTATCCGGCGCTCACTGATCGAGCTCGATGTGCCCGAGGGGTACGCGCCGGTTATCGTGGAGCGCAACCTCACGGTGCCGCGTCGCGACGAGATCGCGAACGGGCGTCGCCGCTACACATGGACGGCCAGCGATCAGCTGGGTGTTCGCGGCGAACCGTTCGCGGCCGATTCGAATGGCGTGGTGCAAACGATCACGGTGGGGCCGCGCGGCACGTGGACCGAGGTAGCGAGATGGTATCACGGACTGTCGAAGGATCGGTACGCGATCAGCGTGAGCGCCGCCTCGCGCCTGGATTCGCTCGTATCTGCCAGTGGTGCCCGCACGAAGCTCGACACCATCCGCGCGGTCCATCGCTTCGTGGCGCAGGACATCCGGTACCTATCGGTAGCCCTCGGTGCGGGCAGTTATCAACCGCGCACGCCCGACGACGTGCTCTCCACCGCGCTCGGCGATTGCAAGGATAAAGCGACGCTGTTCGTGGCGGCGCTGCGGCGGTATCGCATCGCGGCGAATCCGGTGTTGCTGTCGCTGGCGCAGCGTCCCGATCCCAACGTGCCCACGGTGTTTCAGTTCAATCACGCCATCGCCGCCGTGCGCGACGGAGCGAATTGGGTGTATACCGATCTCACCGCCGAGTCGATGCCGTACGGCGAGTTGCCTGAGACGTATCAGGGGAGTTTTGCCCTCCTGATCGCTGACGATGGCGCGGCGCAGCGGATCACGCTGCCCGTGCGACCCGCGGAGCGCAACGTGTCATCGTTTCAACTCACCATGCAGCTCGAGGCGGATGGACGGGCGTCGGGGCGCGCGGTGGAGCGGGCCGAAGGGGCGCCCACGTACGGGCTCCGAGTGGGGCTGAGCACGCCGCTCGATTCCACGCGCCGCGCGGCGTTGTCGCGATCGCTCACGCAGCGCATCTTCGGTGCTGAAGCGACTGGGAAGCTGCGGGTGGATTCGCTGGTAGTTTTCGACGGCCGCGATCTCTCGGCGCCCGCGCAGCTTGCGTATGCGGTATCGGCCGACGAGATGATCCGTACGATCGGATCGACCAAACTGTTGGCGGTGCCATCGGTGATCCGCGGACCGGCGCGGAGTTTCCGCACGGCGCTGCGCGAGCTCGAGAGTCGTGGCCCTCGGCAGCTGCCGATCGATGCGAGCCGGATTCTGCCCCCGATCGCCAATGTGACCGAGTGGATCGTGACGCTGCCGCCCGGCTGGACGGTCGAACTCCCGGCGAACGTGTCGGCCACGAGCTTCTTCGGCAGTTACAGTTCGACCTGGACGCAAAATGGACGTGAGTTGCGGCAGGTGCGCCGATTGCAGGGACAGCGTGGTATTTTCGGCCCCGAGCGCATTGCCGAGGTGCTGGTATGGCTGCGCACGGTGGGTGCCGATGATCAGGACTTTTTAACGGTGAAGCCGGCAGCGGCGCCGTAATCGCGGAGAGAGACAGATGCGTTGGACCCCGGGTGGACGCAGTGACAATCTCGAGGATCGTCGTGGCGCGAGCGGTGGTGGCGGATTTCGCGGCGGTGGCGGCGGTGGCATGAAGCTGGGCCTCGGTGGCACCGTGATTCTGCTGGTGCTGAGCCTGATCTTCAAACGCGATCTGCTCACCGAGTTCAGTGGTGGGGTGCCGGGTGCTGACATGGCACCGGCCGTGCAGCAAGCGCCGGTGGCCGACGCCGGCGAAGAGCAGATGGTGCAGTTCGTGTCGTTCGTGCTCGATACGGCGCAGGCATCGTGGCACTCGCTCATCCCGGG
>NZ_JBILKJ010000072.1:0-13860 GCF_044376735.1 Gemmatimonas sp. | reverse complement strand
TGCCCGAGTCGCCGCGCTCGAGTTCCTGCATGATGAGGCCGTACGCCACGCTCGAGAGCCCGGCGCAGCCGTACTCCTCGGGCAGGTTCGCACCGAGCACGCCGAGTTCGGCCATCTCGGCCACGAGCTCGTCGGGGAAGCGGCCCTGCACGTAGCACTCGCCGATGATCGGGAGCACACGTTCGTCCACGAACTTGCGAATCGTGTCGCGGATCGCACGCTCTTCTTCGGTGAGCGCGGCATCGATGTTGAACAGATCGGCGGCGTGCGCCTTGAGCTCGACGGAGGGCAGCGCAGGGATTGCGCTCGCGGACAGCAGATCAGTCGCCATTGGGAAAGCCTTTCAGCTGGAGGAGCGTAAGGGTCGTTGCGGAAATCTAGCGAACGGCAACGTGAAGTGGCCACCATGCTCGAGTTTGGTTGACACGGGCAGCCTCGCGCGGCGCAATTACGAGGTGATCGGTCACACCCACTCGCAAGGAGAACGAATGTATTATCGGCCGTCGTTGTTTCGTTCCGCCCTTCTCACCCTCGCCCTCGCGGCCTGTTCGAGCGGCGGCGACAGTGGGTCCACCCAGCCCCCAGTGACCCAGAGTATCGGGTTGCAGCTCTCCGCGTCGTCGGGCACCGTCGCGCGAGGCGCGTCCGGTACGGCGACGCTGACACTGAGTCGAGTGGGTGGATACGCCGGGACGGTGGCGCTGACCGCCGAGAACTTGCCAGCGGGCGTGACGGCCACCTTCACTCCCGCATCGTTGTCGGGATCGGCCGCGAGTGCGACGGTGGTCTTCAACGTCGGGACGACGGCGACGGCGGGATCGAGCACGATCACGATCCGCGCGGCCGGCAGTGGTGTGACGGCTGCGACCGCGACCTATGCGCTTTCCGTTCCGGCACCGGCGGTGACGCTCACGGCCGGCAGTGGGGCGGCGAGTATCGTGGTGGGCGGCTCGGCCACCGTGCCGATCACGATTATGCGCTCCAACGGCTTTACGGACGCCGTCGCGCTTGCCGCGACGGGCCTCCCCGCCGGCGTCACCGCCACGTTTACGCCGGCGACGATCGCGGCGGGATCGACCACCAGCACGCTCACCCTGATCGTCGCGGGTACGGCGACGCCGGGCGCGAGCACGGTAACGATCAGCGCGTCGGGCACGGGGGTGACCACGCAGACGGCCAGTCTCGCTCTCACGCTGACGGCGGCGGCGACGCCGGCGGTGGCGGTAGCAGCCACGCCGGCTGCGGTCAGCATCGTGGCGGGCGCCAGCGGCACGACGGCGATCGCGGTATCGCGCACCGGCGGCTTCGCTGGTGATGTCACGCTGGCCCTTGAAGGCGCTCCGGCGGGAGTGACCGGCACCTTCTCGGCGAATCCCGTCCTTTCCGCTGCGACGGCCAGCACCCTCACGATTTCGACCGCGGGCACCGCGGCACCGGGTATGTACAATCTCACCGTGCGCGCGACGGGCACTGGTGTGACGGCGGCCACCACAACCGTTGCGGTCACGATCACGGCGGCCCCCGGCATCACGATCTCCACCACGCCGGCCACGGTTACGGTTGCGGCGGGCAGCGCGGTGACGACGGCCGTCACGATCACGCGCCTTGGTGGCTTCGCGGCTGACGTCGCGCTGGCCGCCACGGGACTTCCGGCCGGCGTGAGCGCGTCATTCGCGCCCGCGGCGCTCACCGGTGCCACCCTGACGAGCACCCTGACGCTGACCTCGACCACAGGAGCCGCTGTGGGAGCGTCCACGGTGACGGTGACCGCGTCAGGAACGGGGGTGACGGCGCAAACGGCGGCCATCGCGTTGACGGTATCGGCGGCGCCGGCGTACTCACTGGCGGCAACGGCAACGACGCTGGTGCAAGGTGCCACCAGCACCAGCACGGTCACCGTCACACGTACTGGTGGCTTTGCCGGAGCCGTGAATCTCACGATTGCCGGTCTGCCCAGCGGCGTGTCAGCCGTGTTCACTCCGGCCGCGGTCACTGGCACCTCAGCCACGGTCACCTTCACGGCCGCGGCGAACGCCACGACCGGAGCCTTCAGCGCGACCATCACCGGTACCGCGACCGGGCTCGCCAACGTGACGACCGGCGTCTCGGGCTCCGTCACCGCCAGCGGAGGCGGAGGGGGCGGCAGTATCGCGTGGCGCTTCTGCGATCCGACGGATCTGCCGCTGTTCTTCGCCTTCCGTAACGGGACGTCGGGCGCGTGGACGCGCGTCACGGCGGGAGCGAACAACACCTACAGCTTCAGCCTCAGCGGCCTCGGCTCGGTGGCGATCGCCCGGCCGCTCGAGAACGGCGTCGCGAGCGTGGCGGTGTACAACTTGACGGCCACCGAGATGGCGTCGACGGCTCTGCAGGAGTGCACCACCAACCCGCCTGGCAAAACGCTCAACGGCAGCTTCGCCAACCTTGGCGCGGGACAAACGGGCAATGCGTATCTGAGCGGCGGGATCGGCACCGCGACCGGCCCGGCGACCACCTTCAGCATGGCGAACGTTGGTGACGGTCTGGGTGACCTGCTGGCCTTCCGCTTCTCGACCACCATCGGCGCGGGCTTCATTCCCTCCCTGACACCGGATCGTGTGGTGCTGCGTCGCAACGTGAACTACGCGGCCAACTCCACCATGCCGGTGATCGACTTCACCGGCGCCGAGTCCTTCGCGCCGTCCACCGCGACGTACACAACGACGGGTATCGGCGCGGGCGAGATCTCTCAGTCGATTACGTCCTTCGTGACAAGCAACGGGACGAGCGGGTCGTTCCTGTTTGGTTCGCTGCTCGGCGGCACGGGCACCAACACGGTGTACGGAGTACCGAGCAATCGCTTGGCCACCGGAGATTTCCATCTCGTCTTCTCGACGTCCAGCGCGCAGGATGGCAATACCACACGCGGCGTGTTCCAATACAACCGCGAGTTGGCGAACCGCACGATCGCGTTGGGGGGGCTGTTGACAACGCCCACCGTAGTGACGGCTGGCACGGCGCCGTATGTGCGCCTGCGGGCCAGCGGTCCGTGGCAGGCTGAGTACAACGACGCACTCGGTGTGACCTTCTCGCAGGCGGGCCAGGGCACGAGTCGAGCGTGGACGATCTCGTCGTCACGTGCCTTTTATGGCGCAGCCGGTACCTACTCGGAGGAGATCCCCGACCTATCAGGGGTAAGCGGGTTCGACAACACGTGGGGACTGCGTTCTGGTGTGTCCACCACGACCTCCATGACGGCGAGTGGCGGGATCACCGGCACGATCGGTGTGGCGAGTGAGGGCAGCAGCTGGCGGTTCGCCGCCAGAACTTCGACGATCACGCCGTAACGACTGAACTCAACTCATCCCGTCGCTTTGCGTCGCTTCTCGAGCGGCGTGACATTACGGCGCGCGGCAGGGGCAATGCCCACGTCGCGCGCCTTTTGCCGGAACGCCGTGCCGTGATCCACCGGCTGACCGGTTTCATGCTGCCATTGATGCACCATCTCGTGCAGCAGCGTGTGCATGGCCTCGCGCCACCCATGCCGCGAGATATGCGTGCGTGACATCACGATCTCGGGCGGCATGTGGCGCGAGCCCGGATCGTAGTGCCCGAGTCGGGTGGCCATCTTCCCGGACAAGCGCAGCGGTATCACCGACAGCGCGCCGTCGAACCACTTCGCGTTGAGTTCGCGGTGCGCTTCCATGAGCTGCGCGATCATCGCGACATCACCCGGGCGCGCCGGTTCCTGCCGTCGCACCGACGGGCCGCGCTCCACATCGAAGGCCAGGATCGCTTCGCGCGCGGTCGTGCGCTCCGTCTTGTTGCGCGCCGTGGCGAAGGCCACGATCGCGCGCAGCACCGACTCCGGCGCTTCCGCGTATCCTTCGTGAATGCGCAGCGTCCGGCCGATGATCGACACCATCACGGTGCGCGTGCGCATGAGCACCAGCGCGTCCACGCCGCGCAGCCCAAGATCCTCGAGGCGCGAAAAGAGCACGGCCGTGCGCGCCCGCACGGCCGTGCGACCGCGCGACGGCCTCGTATCGTCGGCCACCGGCTTCGGCGGCACCGGCACGAACGCCGGCGTCAGCACCGGCGAGAAGACCTGCGTGAACAGCTGCGTCACCGCGGTCGTCACGCTCTGCGTGAACGACGGCGCCGGCATCGGCTGCGCGGTGGCCCTCGGCACCGCTACGGTCGGCGCCGTTCCGACCGACACCGCCGTCGACGACGAATCGGACACGGCCGGAGCCGCGTCGAAAAAGTCGAAACCCAGTTGCGTGTGCCGGCTGCTCATCGGTGCGGAAGATGCGCCGCTTACGGGGCTCCGCGCAACGTGTGGCGCAGCGTGCCGACCATTTCGGTAAGCGCGGCGATCTGGTCGCCCACGATGTCGTGGCCGATTCCCTCATAAATCCGCAAGTCGACTGTCGCACCGAGCGCGCGGAACACGTCGGCCGACGAGCGCACGATCGCCTCGGGGATATGCCCATCGGCGTTCCCGCAGGCCAGCAGCACCGGCGTGCCTCTGAGCGACCCGTGGTCGCGCCGGGGCACGAGCTGGTCGCCGATCAATCCGCCGGCGAGGGCGGCCACCCCGCCGAAGCGCACGTTGGCCTGCGCCGCGATCGTGGCGTATTCGAGCGTCAGGCAGGCACCCTGCGAGAACCCCACCAGGATGATGCGCTCGCTCGGAATCCCCGCCGAGCGCACCTGCTCCACCGCCGCACCGACCGACGCCAGCGCGCTGCTCAGCCACGGCTCATTCTGCTCACGCGGATCGAGAAAGCGCTTCGGATACCAGCTGTTTCCGACCGCCACCGGCGCCACCAGCGCGGCGTCGGTCGCCTTGGCGGCCCTGGCGATCGGCAGCATCCCCTCAGCGCTGCCGCCGCGCCCGTGCGTCAGTACGAGCGCGTAGGACGCCTGCTCGAGCGGTGTGCCTGCCACGAGCGGGGGCACGCCACCATGCGGTCCCGCCTGTTCTGCTGCGACAGCATCGTTCACGAACTCGCCTCCATCGTGTCGGGGATCGGCAGCGAGCGACCGGAATGCGACAGCATCCCCCGATCGCCATCGGATCCGTCATACGGCCACGGCGCGCGATCGATGTCTTCGACGTGTGCCTCGATCTGCTCGCGGTGCTCCTCGAGCCACGGCGGGAGCCGCAGGGTGGAGCCGGTCGTGCTCACCGGCTCGTCCACCAGAAAACCGGGGCCCATCGTGGCCAGTTCCACGATGTGTCCGTCGGGATCCTTGGTGTAGATACTCTTGAAGTACACGCGGTCCATGACCGGCGACACGTTGAGCCCGGCCTCGAGCAGACGATCGCGATACATGAGCTGCTCCGCCTCGTTGGCCACCGCCAGCGCGTAGTGATGCCCCTGTCCGGTGCCCATGTGTGCGCGACGTTCCGTGGCCGGGCGCTCGAGATACGTGATCAGCGACCCGGGACGGGCATCCGGGCTGCCCCACGACCAATGCCGCGTGCCGGGATCGTCAAAGTTCTCGGTTTGCTTCACCAGCGATATCCCAAGCACGCCGCGCAGAAACTCGTCGGTGCGCTCCACGTTCGCGGTCATCGCCGTGAGATGGTGCATGCCGTGGGTAAGCGCCATGGCCGGATCGATCGTTTCCACCGGCTCCGGCCACGTGAGCGTCGCGATCAGCGCCTCATCCCGGCCACCGCGCACCAGCTCCGCCGGGGGCGTGCGCTGCACGGTGGCGCCCACCTGTTCGTCGAACAGCATGCCCGGACCATCGGTCGCGATTTCGAGAATCACGCCGTCCGGATCGCGGAAGTAAATCGACGTGAAGTAGTGCCGGTCGTAGGGACCGCGCACACGGAGGCCGAGGTCGGTGAGACGACGCTTCCAACGCAGCAGGGCATCGCGGTCGGCCACCCGGAGCGCCACGTGGTGCGTCCCGCCGATGCCCGGGCGACCGCGCGGCGCGCGGGGCCACTCGAAGAACGTGACGACCGTGCCGGCGCTTCCCGTTTCGTCGGCGAAGTACAGGTGGTAGCTGCCGGGATCGTCGAAGTTGACCGTCGTCTTGACCAAGCGCAGGCCGAGCACGCGGGCGTAGAAATCGACCGTCCGCTGTGCGTTGCTGGCGACGAGCGTGACGTGATGGAGACCGAGAATCGACGACGTGGTGGACATGGTGTCCTCCTGCCCGACTGGCGGGCGGTTCTTATCTTAGCACTAAGATATCACCGTTCCCGCTCACGTCAAATGTCGTCAGCGGCGGGCGAGCGTCGCCGACATCGGACCAGGCCCGAACGCGCCGTCCTGATACGTCCACGCGCGCACGGTCACCTGCGTGCCCGTTGCCTCGATCACGTTGAGCGAGGACGGTCGACGCTTCCGGCTGCGGCTCGACAGCGTGTTGGCGGCGCTCGCGAGAAAACGGCCGGTGCTGCGCTGCACCACCTCGGTGCGCTCCTCGTGATCGTGGCCGGTGCACACGACGTCCACCGACATGCCGGCAATGCGGTCGAGCGCCGCTTCCGGCCGTTTCAGCCCCCAACGATGCGACAGGCGACCGCGCACGACGTTGTGGTGCACCACCAGCAACCGCAGGTCGCCCACCGGGCTGGCGGCCAGTTCGCGGGTGGCCCACGCGAACTGCGCGTCGGTCAGTCCGCCTTTCACGCGCCAGTCGCGCGGATACCACGTCACCGCCGCTGGTAGCATGCCGGCGGCCGAGTTGAGGCCCACCATCGTCAGCCCGGGAACGCGCACCACGGGTTCGAGCACCGGGTTGAGGTACTGCTGATAGCGCTCGTGCAGCCGGCTTGCGTCACCCCAGCCGAAGGGCGCGTGCCACCACGCGGTATCGTGGTTGCCCGGCACTTCGAGGGTGGGGGCGATGGCGCGGAACCGATCGAGAATCGCCCGGGCGCGCTCGAACTCGTGCACGCGCGCCCGCTGCGAGAAATCCCCGGAGATCACGATGGCATCGAACGCCGACGCCGACGCCACCTCGAGCGCGGCCGCCACATGCTCGGCCACGAAGGGGTGGCCACAGTGGATATCCGACACATGCAACACGCGCACAGGCGTACGCCGCTCAACCAAGGCGCGCGATCACGGCGTCGGTGAACTGGTCGGTGGTCGACGTGCCACCCAAGTCACGCGTGAGCACGGCGCCGTCGCGGATGGTGCCTTCGAAGGCGTTCCGGATGCTCGTGGCCCGACCGCGATCCCCGATGTGATCGAGCATCATGCAGGCCGCGAGCACAAGGGCGCCCGGATTCGCGATGTTCTTGCCGGCGATATCGGGCGCCGTGCCGTGCACCGCCTCGAAGATGGCGGCGTTGGTGCCGAAGTTCGCACCGGGCGCCAGCCCAAGTCCGCCCACGAGACCCGAGATCTCGTCGGAAAGAATATCGCCGAAGAGGTTAGTGGTGACGACCACATCGAACTGCTCGGGGCGCATCACGAGGTGCATCGCCATCGCATCGATGATGCGCTCTTCGAACTGGACGCGCCCTTCGTATTCGCGCGCGATCATGCGGCCGACGTCAAGGAACAATCCCTGCGAGAACTTGAGGATGTTCGCCTTGTGAACGAGCGTGACCTTCTGGCGGTTGTGCGCGATCGCGTACTCGAACGCGTAGCGCACGATGCGCTCCGATCCGTGCCGGGTGATGATCGCCACCGACTCGGCGGCCGCCTTCGGATCGTCACCGATCTTCACGTAGTGCTCGACCCCGATGTAGAGCCCTTCGGTGTTCTCGCGCACCAAAACGATGTCCACGTGGTCGAAGCGACCAGGCACGATCGTGTAGGCCGGGCGGACATTCGCGTACAGGTCGAACGTCTTGCGCAGCGCGACGTTGATCGAACGGAATCCATCGCCGACCGGCGTCTCCAGGGGGCCCTTCAGTGCGACGCGGGTGCGCTTGATCGAATCGAGCGTGGCATCAGGGATCGGATCGTTCCAGCGCGCCACGCCGGCCATGCCGGCGACCTGGCGGTCCCATTCGACCTCGGCGCCAGCGGCCGCCAAGATACGCACGGTGGCGTCGGCGATGGACGGTCCGATACCGTCGCCGGGGATGAGCGTTACAAGGGTAGCCATGGGAATAAGATCATCGGGCGCCGTCGGGGAGAGAAGCCGCGACGGGGAAACCCGCCGCGAGCGCCACGACCCATCCAAACTGAGGTACGTCCTGCCCCATTTTTTCCGGTTTCGAACCGGCCTGCATTGACAGCGGCATGTACCAGAGCGTACACCGTATGGCATGTCCTCCCCCTCTCCTGCCTCTGGCCTGCTCAAGCAGGTCCCGTGGATCGCCATCGCCGTACTCGGCGCCGGCGCCCTCGCTACCGTCGCCCTAAACAAGGGTGAGACGATCAGCGCCGCGTGGTTACTTACCGCGGCGGTCTGCACCTACCTCATCGCCTACCGCTTCTACAGCCGGTTCATCGCGGCGGACATCTTCGGCCTCGATGCCACCCGGTCGACGCCGGCCGAACGCCTCGATGATGGTCGCGACTACGTGCCGACCAACAAGTGGATCGTGTTCGGCCACCATTTCGCGGCGATCGCCGGCCCTGGCCCACTGGTGGGTCCGACGCTGGCGGCCCAATTCGGATTCCTGCCGGGCGCGCTCTGGATTCTCGTGGGCGTGGTGCTGGGCGGTGCGGTCCAGGACTTCGTGATCCTGTGCGCGTCGATTCGCCGCGACGGCAAGTCGCTGGGGCAGATGGCGAAGGAGGAGATCGGAACGGTGGCCGGCGCCACGGCGCTCGTTTCCATTCTTGGCATCATGATCATCCTGATCTCGGTGCTGGCCCTGGTCGTCGTGAACGCGTTGCGCGACAGCCCGTGGGGTACGGTCACGATCGGCTTGTCGATTCCGATCGCCATGCTGATGGGCGTGTATCTCCGCTGGATCCGTCCCGGTCGCGTCCTGGAGGCAACGGCCGGCGGTCTGGTGCTGCTGTTCCTCTCGCTGTACGCGGGTAAGTGGGTATCGGAGTCGGCCACGTGGGCGCCCGTCTTCACGCTCAGCGGGGTGACGCTCTCGCTGTCGATCATGGTGTACGGCTTCTTCGCCTCGGTGCTGCCGGTGTGGATGCTGCTGGCGCCGCGTGACTACCTGTCGGCGTTCGTGAAGATCGGCGTAGTGCTGGCCCTCGGGGTCGGCATCATCGTGGTGATGCCGGACATGGAGATGCCGCCCGTCACCAAGTTCATCGACGGGACGGGCCCGGTGTTCTCCGGCAAACTCTTTCCGTTCGTCTTTGTGACCATCGCGTGCGGTGCCATCTCCGGCTTCCACGCCCTGATCTCGTCGGGGACCACGCCCAAGCTGCTGCGTCGCGAACCGGATGCCCGCTTGATCGGTTATGGCTCGATGCTGACCGAGTCGCTGGTGGCCACGATGGCGCTGATCGCGGCGTGCGTGCTCACCCCGGGCATCTACTTTGCGATCAACTCGCCGGTCGCCGTGATCGGGACCACCGCCATGAGCGCGGCGGACACGATCAACGGGTGGGCATTGTTCAAGACCATCTCGGCTGCCGATCTCGAGACCCTGGCCCGCCAGGTCGGCGAGAACTCGCTGCTCTCCCGCACGGGCGGCGCGCCCAGTCTGGCCGTCGGCATGGCCCACCTCTTCTCGCGCGCGCTGGGCGGAGAAGCGGCGATGTCGCTGTGGTACCACTTCGCCATCATGTTCGAAGCGTTGTTCATCCTGACCACGCTCGATGCCGGCACGCGCGTGGGCCGCTTCATGCTGCAGGATCTCCTCGGTCAGGTGTACAAGCCGCTCGGCCGCGTGTCGTGGTATCCGGCGGTGGTGATCTGCTCCGCCCTGTTCGTGTCGATGTGGGGCTACTTCCTGTACCAGGGCGTCACCGATCCGCTGGGCGGTATCAACTCACTCTGGCCGCTGTTCGGTATCTCGAATCAGTTGTTGGCCACGGTGGCGCTGTGCGTCGGCACGACCGTGATCGTGAAGATGGGCAAGGCCAAGTACGCGTTCGTAACCATCATCCCGCTGGTGTGGCTGGTGATCGTCACGTCGTCGGCCGGCCTGCTCAAGATCTTCTCCGGCGATCCGAAGCTCGGCTTCCTGTCGCACGCGCGATTGATCGAAGGGCAGATCGCCGCGGGCACGCTGCCGGCGAACATCAAGACGCTCGAGGCCGCGCAGCGCATGATCTTCAACGACCGCCTCGACGCGGCCGTGGCCGCCTTCTTCCTGGTATCGGTGGTGGTGATCCTGACCGCGTCGATCATCGAGTGGGTGAAGGTGATGAACGGCAGCCAGGCGCCGGTCTCGAGCGAAACGCCGTACGTGCGCACGCAGCTCGTGGACGCGTAAGCGACGCCCCTCTTCACGCGCCCGCCGCGCCACGAGTTCGCTCTCGTGGCGCGGCGGTGCCTCTTCCCCCCTCGCCTTGTCATACGCTGCGAAGGACACCCCGTGGAAAGTCACGCTGCGTCGTTGGGTCGCGACGGTGCATCGGATCATCGGCGCGCCGGACTACGAGACCTACCTGGCGCATATGCAGCGCAAGCATCCCGGCTGTACGCCACTCGACGCGCGCGCATTTGAACGGCAGCGCCTCGTGGACCGTTACCGGCAGCCCGGCTCGCGCTGCTGCTGAGCGTACCGTGCCGCTGGGCGCCCTAGGCTTCCGGTGGGGTCAGGACGACCACTGACATGATCAGCGCGGCCGCGACGGCGAGCGCGGCGCCCATTGCGAAGGCGGCCGGCGACCCGTGCCGCTCCCACACGGTGCCGAACACGATGCTCGCGGGCAGCGCCGCGACCCCGACGGTGGCCTGATACCAGCCGAACGCGGTACCACGACGCCGCGCCGGCACGAGATCGGCCACCAGCGCCTTCTCCGTCCCCTCGGACAGGCCGAACACGACGCCGTAGACGCCGAACAGGGCCCAGGCATGCCACGGGTCGGTCGCGAGGGAGAAACCGCCGTAGACGGCCGCGTAGAGCAGCCAGCCGGCCACGATCAGCGGTCGACGCCCCACCCGATCCGACAAGGCGCCGGCCGGGGTGCTGGATACGCTCTTCACGAGGTGCAGCAACACCCAGAGCAGCGGAATGAGTGCCGTGGGGACCCCGAGCTGCGAGGCCCGCAGCAGGAGAAAGGCATCCGTGGAGTTGCCCACGGTGAAGACGAGAATCGGGACCATCGTGAGCCAGAACGATCGCGGCAGGGCGGCGAGGGGAGCGACCTCAGCGGCCTGAGCCGGCGGCGCGGCAACAACCGGCGCGACGACGGGCGCAACCGCCGACGGCGCGCGTTGCTCACGGACGAACCCGATCGCCACCAGCACCGCTAGCGCTCCCGGAATCGCCGCCACCCAGAACACGTGTCGCACCGGCATGCCGAGCCACTGCAGGCAGGCGAGGGCGACGAGCGGGCCCACCACGGCGCCGGCGTGATCGGCCGCCCGGTGAAACCCGAACGCCCGACCGCGGAATTCCAGCGGCGTGGACGCCGCGAGCAGCGCGTCACGCGGCGCCCCACGGATTCCCTTCCCCACGCGATCGATCAGGCGGATCGCCAGCACCTGCGAGCCGCTCTGGGCGACGGCCACGAGGGGGCGCACCAAGGACGCGATCGCGTACCCGGCGACGATCAGCGGCTTGCGGCGCGATACCCGATCCGACCACCATCCACTCGCCAGCTTGAGCAGTGAGGCCACTGTTTCCGCGCCGCCTTCGATCACGCCCACCATGCTCACCGTCACGCCCAACGTGCCCACCAGAAACAGCGGCAGCAGCGGTGCGATGATTTCGCTGGACGCGTCGGTGAGAAAGCTCACGGCGGCCAGCGCCAGCACATTGCGCGCCGGTGTCCAGCGCGCGGCAGGCGGTGCAACGGGCGGTGACGGGATGGAGCTCATGCGATGACCACCACGGACTCCGGAAAGGACTGGCTGACCCCGCTGCTGGCGACGTGGCGAGGCCGACGCGCGTGGGTGTTCGACCAACAGATCGCGATCGCCCGCATCGCCGCACCGACCGGGAACGAAAGCGATCGCGCGGCGATGCTGCAACAGGACTGGCGCGACGTTGGCCACACGGTCACGCAGGATCGCGCCGGGAATGTCATCGCGCGGGTCGCGCCCACAGGGGAGCGCCATCGTTTCGAGGGCTCGCCGCTGGTCTGTCTGGCGCACCTCGACACGGTGTTCAGTGCCGAGCAGCCGCTGTGCGTGCGGCAGGACGGTCCGCGTACGTACTGCCCCGGCATCAGCGACAACGGACGCGGACTGGCGGCCATGTCGGTGCTGGCGCGCTTTCTGCGCCACCCGGACGTGCGCGCCCGCTTGCAGCGGCCGGTCGAGCTCGTGCTGACCGTCGGCGAGGAGGGAGAGGGGAATCTCCGCGGTGCCACGCAGTGGTTCGACGACGCCGCGGTGCGTGGCGGCACGCCGGTGGCCGCGGTCGTCATTGACGGCCCCGGAGACCGCACCATCGTGCACCACGCGGTGGGATCACGTCGATGGCGCATCACGTTCACCGGCGTCGGTGGCCATAGCTGGGCCAACGCCGGCACTCCCAACCCAGTGCATGCTGCGGGCGCCTGCATCGCGGCCATCGCCCGCCTCGCCGACGCGCACCGCCCATTCGGCACGGTCGCGGTCACGCGCATGCACGGGGGCGAGCATCTCACCGGCGTGCCAACGCAGGCCTGGATTGACATCGACCTCCGTTCACTCGATCCGGACCGACTCGGTACGATGAGCGGCGAGGTGGAACGCCTCGCTCGGCGCGCCGCGCGCGACGCCTCGCACACGTCGCCGACGCAGGCGTTGCACTGTGCGATCACCGTCATCGGTGAGCGTCCGGCCGGACGGATCGAGAGTCGGCATCCGCTGGTGACGGCCGCCGAGTCGGCCACCCGGGCGGTGGGACGCGAGCCGCAATCCGCCTCGGCATCCACCGATGCCAATGTGCCGCTGGCACGTGGCATCCCCGCCATCGCCATCGGGGCGGGGGGCACTGGCCGCGCAATGCACACCGCCGATGAGTGGTACGATGACACGGGGAGTGAGTTCGGCCTCGAGCGGGCAATCCGGCTGGTCGCGGCGCTCGCCACCACCGACGTGCTGGTGCGCTAGACCACGGGGCGCGGCGCCCGGCCACGCGCCGTGTTATCCGCTGCAGCGCTCGTCGTCGTCCACCAGTTCAAAGGCCGGCGAACTGGGGCGCGTCGTGAAGAACTGCGAGCGATGCGACGCCGATCCATGGGTGCGCAGATACCGCTCCCGCCACCGCGTGGCGAAACGCTCGGCGTCACTCAGCGGGACCATCGCCCAGACGCTGCCACCAAAGCCGGCACCGAAGGCGCTGGCTGCATCGGCCCCCAGTTCGCGGGCGTATCTCGCCAGATGCACCGTTTCTGCGATCTGATTCTCCAGCGCCCGCTCGGCACCGCCTTGCGAGCGATCGACCAGCGCCCCGAACCGCTTCACGTCGCCGTTGGCCAGTGCGTCGGCCGCATCCGGCACGATCACGAACGTCTCATCGAAGAACTGCTCGAGGCGTGCCGTGAGATGATTGGCGGAGAACTCGTGGTCGGCACCGGCCCGCGCCGCGTCAACCAGGACGTCGGGGACCTGCGTGACGGGGCCGCCAGAGGCGGCCTCGAAGGCCTCCCGCAGCGTGCGCGCCGGAGTGTCCGCGAGGGCGCCGCCATGGCGATTCCATGCATCCACGAGACGGTGCGCCGTGCGCGCGGCGCGATTGTAGCGCTCCTTGGCCGCCCCCGACTTCGCAGCCACGACCCCGCTCACGCCGATCACGAATGTGGCGTCGGAGATCCAGGGCACCGATCGCTCGTAGGTGACCGGCGCCCACCGAAACATCTCCAGCCGCCCGGG
>NZ_JBILKJ010000194.1:0-4407 GCF_044376735.1 Gemmatimonas sp. | reverse complement strand
GAACGGCGTAGGCTTCGCCCGTCTGCAGGAGATCGCCAAGGAAGAGGGGCTCCGCACGCTGGGCATGAAGGACCCCGGTCACCTCGAGCTCGCCGATCGTGCGGACCGCACGCTGGCGAACGCGGTCCCACAGGCACTCGACAAGGTCTCGGCGGCGTATCAGCGGCAGTCGCCCTCGGCCACGCCCTCGGCCACGCCCTCGGCCACGGCTGCACCGGCCGGCGTCGCGTCGATCGCAACCGTCGCTGAGGTCGCGCAGGTGGCCCGCGTAGCCGGTACCACGCCCACGCCCAATGGCGACGGGGCGGCGGCGTATGTCGCCCAAGCCAGTACGAGCAGGACGACCACCACCGAGCCGAACGGCCGCACCTTCGACCGCAGTGCGCGCGACGACGGCGGGCAGCCGCTCACCTCCGGGCGGAAGCCCGGCACGGGCAAGCCCGAGGTCTCGGATGACGCGTCGGGCTTCGGTGGGGCGCACAGCAGTGCGCACGGCCGCACGCCGTCGACCGATATCGAGCGCACCGCGTCGGTGGCTCCGGCCGCCGGCCGCGAACAGGCCCAGCGGGTCTCGGACGTCCAGGCGATGCGCGCCGATGCACCGGCCACGCCGCTCTCGCGCATGACCCTCAACGTCGACAACGCGAACGGCACGCAGGACCGCATCACCGTCGATCTGCGCGGCAACGCGGTGGACACGTTCATCTCCACCGACGCATCGAGCGCCGAGCGGATGAAGCTGCGCACGGGCGAGTTGCAGGAGTCGCTGGGGCGCCATGGACTGGACGCCGAGAGCGTCCGGATCAGCGCTGGCGCCAAGCAGGAGGCGCCGGATACGTCGCGCGCCCTCGGCAGCGAGCGCGATGCGCTGCGCGCGAGTGGCGCGACGCCGACCACGTCGGGCGAGGGCGCGCAGTCGCAGAGTCAGCGCGACCGGGCAACCGGCCGCGACTGGGAAAAGCAGCAGGATGCGCGCCGCGAGCAGAAGGAGCAGGCGGCCCGCGAGCAGCAGCGCGAGCAGGCGAATCAGCGCGGCTGGCAGAACCTCTTCAACGAGACCAAGTGATGATCACCGCGACGCGGAACGTCGCCCGGGCGTTTGATCCGAACACGATCACGCCGCGCTACGCCACGACGGAGACCACCCAGGGCGCCGCACCGCCGAGCGCCCCGGCCGAGCAGACCACCCCGCTCAGCAGCCTGACCAACCGGAACGCGTTGGGGCAGGACGAGTTCCTCAAGATGCTCGTCGCGCAGCTGAAGAATCAGGATCCGCTGAATCCGATGGACGGCAAGGACATGGCGGCCCAGCTCGCCCAGTTCTCCACCGTCGAGCAGCTGATCGCGATGAACAAGTCGATGGCAGCCCAGACGGCATCGGCGACGGCGACCGCCGACGCGATCGAGGCGCTCGGGACAGCGCAAACCGAGCGCGCCGATGAACTCGCGCAGCTCATCGAAGGACAGATGGCGATGGGCGCCGTCGGCAAGATCGGCGTGACCACCGGCAACACCACCTTCCTCGATAAGGCGGGCCGCGGGACGGTCGTGGTGGATAGCGGCACGGCGAAGGGAACCGGCCGTGTCAGCTTGCTGAACGACCGGGGCCAGACGGTGAGCACCATCAACGTCGGCGACGTGAAGGGCGGGCAGATGTCGTTTGAACTTGGCGACTTTGCCGCGACACCACCGGTCCCGGCGGGGAAGTACACGTACAAGTTCGAGGTCGCAACGGATGGCGGCCCGTGGCAAGCAGCGAAGACGTACACGGCCGGTCGGATTACCGGCATGCGGTACGAAAGCGGCAACCCCATCCTGATCATCGGCGATTCGCTCAGCGTGCCGATGTCGCAGCTCACCCAAGTGCGCAACTGATCGCGACCTGACCCACGAGGAGTACCACAGATGATTCGTTCTCTCTACGCCGGTGTCTCCGGCCTGCGCAACAGCCAAGTGCGCATGGATGTCATCGGCAACAACATCGCGAACGTGAATACGGTGGCCTTCAAGGCCGGCCGGGTGACGTTCAAGGAAGGCTTTACCCAGTTGCTGCAGGGCTCGAGCAGCCCGGTCGGCGATCAGGTCGGGCTCGGCATGCAGGTCGGCTCGATCGACCAGATCTTCAATCAAGGCAACCTGGAAACGACGGGACTGAACACCGACGTCGCGATTCAGGGCGACTCGTTCTTCACGGTCCGCAAGGGTAACCAGAGCTACTACACACGCGCCGGCAACTTCAAGGTCGATGCTGCTGGCCAGCTGGTGTCCCCGGTGAACGGCTTCGCCGTGCAGGGACGGATGTACGAAAACGGTGTGCAGCTGGACGGCATTCGGGATATCACCCTGCCGTTCGCCCAGAAGGTGGCCGCCAAAGCGACGACCGAAGTGGCACTCACCGGAAACCTGAGTGCGTCGGCCCCGGTGTTTCAGGGGAATTTCCAGAATGCCGTGGATCGCGCCCTGCCGGCCAACGCGAAGGCCATGACGGAATCGCAGATCACCGTGTACGACTCGCAGGGCACCAAGCGCGACATCAAGATTCAGATGTGGAAGACCGGCGCGAACACGTGGAATTGGCAGATCGATCCGATCTCCTCGGGGGTGAGCGGGGACTACCAAACCAGCAGCAGCTCGCCGCCGGCGAACATCGCCCTGCCCACACCGCCCACCGGCTATGAGATCCTGCCGGCCAACGTGAAGGTGTACAGCGCGTCCGGGACCGAGTACACGTCGCCGGCCGACTTCAGCGTCGCCGCAGGCCCGCCGCCAGCGGTCCAGTTCACGGCGAGCATGCCGTCGAACTCCCCGATCAAGATCTCGTACTTCATGAGTCCGACCACCGCCACGCCGGGCGAGAACAGCGGCACGTTGACGTTCGATTCGTCCGGTGTCATGAACACCAACGTCTCGGCCGCGATCAATTTCGGCGTGCCGGGTGCCGAACCCGTTCAGCTCAACGTCAAGCTCAATGGCGGCGTGAGCGGCCTGACCCAGTTCGCGTCGACGTCATCCACGGCCGTGCTGCGTGACCAAAACGGATTCACGTCGGGGACGCTGCAGAACTTCAGCATCGATCGGGTCGGACTCATCACCGGCTTCTTCACGAACGGCACGACGCTGTCGTTGGCCCGGATCGTCCTCGCCGACTTCAACAACCCGAGCGGCATGCTCCGGGTCGGCGACAACATGTATCAGGAGTCGGCCAACTCCGGCGTCGCCGTCCTCGGCTTCTCGCAGGAAGGCTCGCAGTCGCAGATCACCAGCGGCGCGCTCGAAATGTCCAACGTCGACCTGGCGCAGGAATTCACGAACATGATCGTGGCGCAGCGCGGCTTCCAGGCCAACGGCAAGGTCGTCTCGACCTCCGACGAGATGCTGCAGGAGCTCATGAGCATCAAGCGATAACCGGGTGACCGGGTAAACCAGCCCGCCCGGACTCGGGCGGCGAGAAGGCGGAGGATGGGGGAACGATTGGTCCCTCATCCTCCGCCTTTGGCGTTGGCGGACCGGCAGAAAGTGCCGCCCCGTGCAAAAAGGACCGGACATTTCCGGTGAGTCGAGGCCGGCAGGCCGCGTGGTGCGATCGCCGGACAAATCCAGTAAGTCATTGCAAAACAATGTTTTATGCGGACAATGCCGGAGGGAATCCGCCGTGGCACCAGACCTGCTCTTATAGGGGTCGAAGATCTCCCTCTGTCCGACTCGACCACGCGATCCATGTCCAATAACTCTCCACAGACTCCTGAAGACGCGCCGGCGGCGCCCACCAAAGCAAAGCTCCCGATGCTGATCGGCATGGTTGCCGTTGGCCTGGCGGTGGGTGGCGGAACCGGGGCGGCCCTGCTCGGACCGATGGTGGCGAAGAAGATGGGCAAGGTCACGCCGATCGTCGCGAGCGCCGATGGCGCGCACGGCGGAGACGCCGCCGCCGAGGGCGGGCACGGTGCGCCCGCTGAAGGCGGGAAGGAAGGCGAAGCGGCGCAGGCCTCCATCCACGTGCTCGACAACATGGTCCTCAACCCGGCCGGAAGCGGTGGCTCGCGCTACCTGCTGCTCACGGTCGCCATCGAAGTGGGCTCGCCCGCGGCGCTCGAGAGCTTCAAGGCGCGCGACGCCGAGTTGCGCGACATCGTGCTGAGCACCCTGGGCATGAAGCAGGTCGAGCAGCTGACGGATATGACGACCCGCGAGCAGTTCAAGACCGAAATCATCAAGGCCATCGACGAGCGCATCGGCAAGAACTCGGTGAAGCGCATCTACTTCCCCCAGTTCGTCGTTCAGTAAGCCCGCCGCACCGACCAGACGATGAGCACCGACTCTCTCAGCCAGATCGACATCGACCGCCTCTTGGACCCGAGTGCGGCACCAGCGCCCAGCAGCAAGGACGCCGGTGTGCCGGTCCAGCTC
>NZ_JBILKJ010000193.1:0-4436 GCF_044376735.1 Gemmatimonas sp. | reverse complement strand
GCTGACCCCTTGAACGCTGACCCCTTGAACGGGAACACGACGCCGCTGTCCTGCTTCCTCCACCCTGATTCCCTCCCCCCTGCCCCCTAAGCTGTTGGAAGTTTCCTCAGCGCCGCACGTTGATGCGCCAATCGTAGTCCGTATCCACCCACGTGAATGTTCCGCTGCGCACTAGGTTCTGCTCCGGCCCCGCGGGGAGGTACTTCGCCCAGAATGCGCCGACGCCCGCGAGCGTGCCGCCGAAATCCTCGCGGTACCACGTGAAGATCGGCGACCCGTACACGGTGCTGCGCTTTACGTCCACCCGATTCTTCGCCGTCTGCGCCAGAAAGACACGCGCCTGATCGTCGAGTTGTGCGTCGACGCGATCGGCGGTGAACGCCTCGCTCCGCAAGGGCGGGCATCCCATCGCGGCACACACGAGCGCCACGTGAATGCGCGGGTCCTTGAACTGCTTGCGGATGATCTCGTGCTCCACGTCGTCCAGCGTGAGCGTGCGCTGGTCCGCCTTGACGATCGGCTCGGCCCACGGGCTCTTCAGCGTCACCCCCAGCACCTTATTGATGTTCCGGATGGAGCGGCGCTCCTTCCGGCTGTTCAGTAGCTGGATGGTGTACGCGTTGTACACGTTGATCCAGTACGCCAGCTGCTCGCTGCGCGGGAGGCTGGTGGCCTGCACACGTCCGAGTTGCGCGAGATACGTCGCGAAGCGCGGGTCGCGCTGAAAGGCGTCGTAGTCCACCATGCCGGCGGTCACGTATGCGCCAAGCATGGCGTTCCACGCGGTATGGTCCACCAACGGTGTGGCTGCCGCCGGCGCGGCTGCCGCGGCGGCGGGACGCTGCGCCGATGCCACACGCGATGCGGAGGCGGTGACCAGCGACAGCAGCATCACGCTGATCCATCCAGCGCGCTTGGCCAGCGCCGGCAGATACGACAACGCCAACAGCAAGGCACCGGCGATCGCGACGCGGATGAACGCGGTCTGTCGTACGCCGTCGGTTCCGGCGAGCAGAGCATCGGCAAAGTAGGTGTACACGCTGGTGCCCGGGAGAATGCCGATGGCGGTGGCCGCCACGTAGTGGGTGAGACGCACGCCGGCGAGTCCGGCGCCGAAATTGAGCGCATTGAACGGCACGACGGGAATGAGCCGAAGCCGCAGCATGGTGAGGAACGCACCGTCACCGAGCATCCGGTCGAGCGTGCCGGCGCGATCGCCAAGCAGGCGCTGGAGCGCGTCGCCACCGAGCAGGCGGGCCAGCAGAAAGGCGCCGGTGGCGCCGACCGTGGCGCCGAGCCACGTCAGCGCGATGCCGGCGGCCACGCCGAAGATGGCGCCGCCGGCGAGCGTGAGCGGCAAGGCGGGGAGTCCGATCGTGGTCACGGCGATGTACGCCACCACGAAGATTGGCGCCGAGTACGGTACCTCGCGTGCGTCGCGAATCGTGGTGCCGATGCGCTCGGCACTGACATACGCATCGAGGCCGAGCAGGCGCGCTGCGGTCCACATCGCGATCAGGACCACGATGAAGATCGCGAGTCGCAGCAACGCGCCCGATCGGGGAGACGACGCGGGGGCACTCATGATTCGGTGTCGGCCGATGTGAGCAACGAGGTGGTGATGCCGGTCGCGAAGATGAGCGGGATGCCGTACATCGCCCACGGCCAGGTGTAGCCGCCCGCTTCGCCAACCACCACGTAGCAGCCCACGCCCCACACGACACCGACGATCATGCTGGCCCACGCCCCGGCGGTGGTCGCCCGCTTCCAGTGGAAACCGGCGAGCAGTGCGAACGACAGCGCCGCCACGGGAATGTTGGCCAGGATGAGCCGATCGAGAATCTGGTCCACGAGAAAGGTGGCCCCGAGCCAGCTGCTGATCGCGAAGAGCACCAGCAGCAGGCGCTGCGACGAAACCGTGGCGAGGCTCGGGCCGCCGAAGTCGGCGGCGATCATGGTGGCCATCGCGCTCCATACTCCGGCGAGCGTGGTAAGTGCCGCGCCGAACAGCACCGCGTAGGCGAACCCACGCAGTCCGCCGGGGAGCCAGGCCAGAATCATCGTAGGCACGGCCAGTTGCGCGTCGGCCAGCAACGGCTGCGACGCGCGCAGATGGGCGGCCGCCAGCACGACGGCGCCATACAGCAGGAACACCAGCACCGCGCTGATGCCCACGGCACGGAACGCCACCTGCGTGCTGCGCGCGGCGAAGATCTTCTGGCCGTACCACGGCGCGGCGATGTAGGTGAAGCAGGTGATCACCATCAGCGTGGACACGAAGCGCATCGGCAGCGCCTGGCTGTTCCACTGGGTCGCCGGGTTCAGCGACAACTGGCTAGCCGGGAACACCGCGGCGAGACCCCCCGACAGCGCGCTCTGCTTCATGCCCAGCACCAGGAGCAGCGGCAGCAGCACGATCGTGGCCAGGAACGCCACCACATCGGCCCGGACAATCGAGACCAACCCGCCGGGAAGCACCGCCACCAGCACCACGAGGGACAACACGGCCGACAGCGCCGGGACGGGCAACCACGCCGGCGCCAGCGGCGTGAACAGCAGCGTCAGCGATTTCACGTAGGTAGCCGTGAAGCCGGTCATGGCGAGCAGCAGCAGCAGGGATGCCGTGCGTCCTACCCCTTTCGAGTAGCGCACGGCAAACAACTCGGCCACCGACAGACGGTCGAAGCGCTTCCAAGCGCGCGCGACGGTTACCGTGTAGAACAGCAGCCCCACCAGAAACACCGCAGGAAGCGCCAACGCCATTGGGCCGGCCCCATAGCCAGCGGCGGCGAAGGCGAGCAGTGTACTGGTATTGAACTCGGTCATCACCAGCGTCGCGACCAGCGGAAACAGCGCCAGATCGCGCGACGCTACCGTGAACTCGGCCGATGCCGACGCAGATGCCGACGCGGCGGACGATGAGCTCCAGCGCCATCCGGCGCCGGCCAACAGTAGAATCAGCGCCACAAAGGCGAGTATATCGAACATGGGAGTGTCGATGAACGGATGGTCGGTGGTCGCCCGCAGGCGCCCGGTGGTGCGTGGCCTGCTGTGGCTCGCTCTCGTGATGATCGCCCCTCGCCCCGCATTGGGACAGGCATCGACCGCGATTCTCGAAGGGACGGTACGCAGCCAACCGGGCGCGCCGGTGGCCGGCGCCGAGGCGGCGGGGCAGGGCGTTCGGGCCGTCACCGATGCGCAGGGGCGGTTCCGGCTCGAGGTCGTGGCCGGATCGCCGCTGCAGCTCACCGTGGTGGCCCGTGGGTATGCGCCCGCGCGGCTGTCGCTGGGGCCGCTCGTGGCCGGTAGCATCCGCTCGGTATCGGTCGTGCTCAGCGCACTCGCCACCCTCGATGCGATATCGGTGGTGGCCCCGCGGGTGCGCCCGCTGTTGAACACCGCGAATGCCGTCACCGGCGGCTCGATCGAGGCGCGCGAACTCACGGCGCTACCCACCGATGCCCGCGACCCGATCGCGCTGCTGTACAACATCCCCGGCGTCACGCCGGCCACCGGCTTTTTCGGCGACGCGCCGCGGCTGTCGTTCAACGGCGGCAATGCGCTGTACTCGCAGAACCTGCTCGATGGGCTCGACAACAACGAAGGATTCCTGGGCGGCCCTCGCGTGGAGGTGCCGCTGGGCGCCATCGCGCGCATGGACGCGCTGGTGAACACGTACTCCACGCCACTCGGCCGCAGCCCCGACGGCATCGTGGACATCACCACGGCGGCCGGCCGCGCCAAGCTGGCCGGTGATGCGTTCGTGTACCAGCGTCCCGGTCGTCCGCTCGACGCGCGCGTACCGGTGACCTTCGGCGCCGAACCGAACGCGCTGGCCCGCAAGCAGGAGGGCTTTCAGCGTGTGCAGGCCGGTGGCTCATTGCGCGGCGCGATCAATCCCGCGCGCACCTTTTTTGCGACGGCTGCCGAGTACACGCGCGAGCAGGAAGATCGCATTGGGTCCACCGCGCAGGCGCAGTTTCTGGGCACCGAAACGCGGCAGACGTGGAAGGGGTATGGTCGCCTCGATCATGGCTGGTCCCCCACGCAGACCACCACGCTGCGACTGGCGGCGAGCGCGGTGGATCGCGAGGGCGACGGCAGCGGGGTGCTCACGCCGGAAGCCGACATCACCACGCGCCGCATCGGATCGCTGTCGGCGCTGATTCATCGCAGCGCGCTGCGCGATGGACGCGCGTCGAACACGGCGTCGGTGCAGTTCGGCACGTTTCGGTGGTACTTCCCGCCGGCCCGCAGCGATTTCTCGCGGCCGCAGGTTACCGTGCTTGCGCCGGATCTCTCCACGCAGGCCATTGTGGGCTCCAGCAACTTCGTGTTCGATGAAACCGAGCGGCAGTGGCAGCTGCGCAACGTGTTTGAAACGGCGGTTGGTGAGCGCCACATGCTGCGCGTGGGTGGCGACATGGTTGCCAGCG
>NZ_JBILKJ010000192.1:0-4442 GCF_044376735.1 Gemmatimonas sp. | reverse complement strand
ACGCTGGCGTCGAGCGTGACGGCAGCACCGGCGATCTCACCGTCAAGCTGCCCGCTCGCGGTCACCACGGCGCCGGGTGCGATGGACGCATCAACGGGTGTACCGGCGACCAATTCAGTGAAGGGCACGAAGCGGAAGCGTCGCTCGTAACCGCTGCCCACGCTCACACTCCAGTCACCCACCTGCTGTGTGGCCGTGAGGCCAGCCGTACCGCCGCCGCCACCACCAAACACCGGCACCGGGGATCTCGTAGCGGGTGCGGCGATCGCGCCGAGCGCCGTGAGCTGCGCGGGCGCAAGCGATGTGGCACCGGTAGGAACGGTCCCTCCGGCCAGAAACGCGACGTGATCGTTGAAGGCCGTGGCCGTCAACAGCCCACGGATATCCGTGATGCCATTCAGCTCAAGCGTCCTCTCGGGAGCGGTCCCCTGCCTCACGCGGACTCGTGACATGGCCGCGCCGCCGCTCACGTCGAACGTGAACCGGCCGTTGCCGCCGAAATGGAACGCCAGCGGCACCGCCGCTTGAGAGACGCCGGTAACAAGCACCGAGTCCGTCCCCACACCACTCGACGGCGTCCACTGCTGATAGACCACGTGCAGCAGCTGATTGCCTGATCCGGCGGCCTGTGCCTGCACCCAGGCGGGCACAAGCGCGGCCAATGCGGCGCCGATCACGCAGTGACGAACACGACGTCGGCTCATGGAATGATCACGATGACAGAGATGGAAACCTGCTGCACCACGGTAGCGGCGGTCGCGTCGACCGCTTCGGCCGTTCGCACCGCGACCAGCGGGCTCACCGTTTGCGC
Source organism: Gemmatimonas sp. (assembly GCF_044376735.1). Taxonomy (GTDB): domain Bacteria; phylum Gemmatimonadota; class Gemmatimonadetes; order Gemmatimonadales; family Gemmatimonadaceae; genus Gemmatimonas. Next base: position 3,631 of record NZ_JBILKJ010000192.1, on the reverse strand, counting down.
GAGGCTGCGCAACTTGGCGCGTCGATCGTCGTCAGCGGTCACCTCCGCGTAGTCACCCCGGTTGGCATTGCGGATCGCGATTTTCGCATCGCCGAAGAGGGGCGCTTGATTCGCGGCCTCCTGCAGCGTGCTTACGCCGACGGTCCTGTTTCCGGTAGCAACCGCCTGCACGCCATCGCCGAAGCGAAGCAGGGCGTCCGTCGGAATCGGCGGGCGTGTGCTCGCGGCGCGCGCGATCTCGGCTGGCGAAAAGCCAAGGGCCGTCGTCAACTGCTGCAGCAGCACCTGCTCGCCGCGTGACACGTCGTCGAGCGAGACGACCGTGCTGAAATCAGCTGACGCGGTGCCCGATCCTACGTCGATCGTACGCAAGGTGACGCGATAGCGATCGTTGGATGTCCCATCACGCGTGATGCGTCCTGCGGCAACCCGTCGGGCACCGAGGAGGCGCCCGGCACGCGGTGCGCTGAGAGTGTCCACCCGACCAGAGCCGGCCAATGCGAGCTCAGAGATCAACGCGCCAATCCGGATACGCTCGACCACGGCCACGCGTCGCGTACGCGACAGGTCTTGGCTCAGCATTTCCGTGAGCGCCCAGCTCAGCGCCACGGCGATCGTGTCGGCGGGGTCAGCAGCCACCGGCAGGACCGCCACGGAACGTGCGGGGAATTTGCTGGGAGCAATCCGTTCTTCCGACGCGATGGCGGCGCGAATACCGGCGCGGGCGGGGGACATGGCGGTGGTCGCGCACGCACTGAGAAGTCCCAGTGGCAGCGCACACGCGCCGGCCCAGCGGCGTAGGGCAAACATTCAGTGGATACCAGCGAGTCGTGAAGGGCAAAGCAGAGGACCAACGGCCGAGCAGACGCGCGTCACTCGCGTACGGCCGGCCACCGGGGAGTCGAAGCCCGCGGATAGTGTCTGCCAGGCACGGGATCGTCAAGCATGAACCCGGCGAACCACCCGATGAACTGCGGGGCCGCATCGGGCGTGAACCAACGTTGCAGCCCGCACGCCGGCCACGTCGACACGGTGGCACGGCACTCGAGATTCTCGGCCATCTCGGGCTGCTGCCCGTTACGCCGGCGGCTGACCGGCTCCACGACTGACGCCCGCGGTTCGCCAAACGGGATGGGGCGCGCGGATCCTGAGGGCTCCAGGACGATACGCAGGCCCCCGCCATCGGGCGCGAGTGCGGCGCTGGTCACGGCGCGACTCGCCGCACCGGTGTCCTGGGCGGTCTCCGCAGCAGGCGCCACGCGCGTGACCGTGTCGGCACGGCCTGGCGCTCGCTCTGTGCACGCAGCGAAGGCCAGCGCGATGGTCAGGAACGCAGGACGGAACGGCCACCCGGCAGACATGCCGGATGACCGTTTCGCACGTCACGCGAGGTGACTCAGGGCAGCAGCACGGTATCGATCAGGTGAATGATGCCGTTCTTGGCCACGATGTCGGTGGTCGCGACCGTCGCGAAGTTACGCGGTCCGTTGAGCCGCACGTGGCGGGCAATGAGTTCCACCGTGAGGCTGGTGTTGGGCAGCAGCGTGTTCAGACGCCGGCCGTTGCTCAGATCGGCGGCGGAGAGCCGCGACCCCAGCACGTGCAACTGCAGCACGCTCGCGAGCGTTGCCGGATTCGTCGGTGCGCCACCGGGGATGGCCGCGAACGCCGCGTTGGTGGGGGCGAACACGGTGAGGTTCTCACCACGCAGCGCCGTGGTCAGATTCGCCGCCGTCACGGCGCCGACCAGTGAACTCAGCCCGCGGATGATTGCGTTGTCCACGATGTCCAGGCTGCCAAGCAGCACGCCGTCGATGAGGTGCACTACGCCGTTCGAGGCTTCGATGTCGGCGGTGGTCACGCGTGCGCCGCCCACGAAGAAGAAGCCGCTGGTAACCGTCACGGGCAGCGTGGTGCCTTCCACCGTGGTCAACGTCTGCCCATTGCGGAGCTGGCTGGCCGTGATGCGACCTGGTACCACGTGGAAGGTGAGCAGCTTGCTCAGGATGGCGCGATTGCCCGTCTCCAGCAGACGCTGCACCACACCTGCGGGGAGGTCGGCAAAGGCCGCATTGACCGGCGCGAACACCGTGAACGGGCCCGTCCCACTCAGCGTGCCGGTGAGCTCAGCGGCCTGCAGTGCGGCGACCAGCGTGGACAGCTGCGCCGTGGCCACGGCGGTCTGCGTGATGGTGCCAAGCGCCGGCGCCGGCAGCAGCACGTTGTCGATGACGTGAATGACGCCGTTCTTGGCCACGATATCGGCGGTCACCACCGCCGCCGAGTTCTGCGGACCGGCAATGCGCACTCCGCCGTTGGCGAGCGATACGGTGAGCGTGCCGCCCGGCAACAGCGACGTGAGCCGCTGCCCGTTGGTGAGCTGCGTGGAGAGCGCCCGCGAGCCCACCACGTGCAGCTGCAAGACACGCGTGAGGGCCGCCACATCGCTCGGCGCGCCACCAGGGATCGCCGAGAACGCGGCATTGGTGGGGGCGAACACGGTGAGGCTGCCACCGCGCAGCGCGGTGCCGAGGTTGGCGGCCGTTACGGCACTCACCAGCGAGCTGAAGCCGCGGATGATGGCGTTGTCCACGATGTCCAGGCTGCCCAGCAGCACGCCGTCGATGAGGTGCACCACGCCATTCGAAGCGTTGACGTCGGCCGTGGTCACGCGCGCTCCACCCACGGTGACGACGCCGTTGGCGACGGTCACCGGGAGCTGCGTGCCTTCGACGGTGGTGAGCGTCTGTCCGTTCTGCAGCTGACTGGCGGTGATGCGGCCCGGCACCACGTGGAAGGTGAGCAGCTTGCTCAGGATGGCGCGATTGCCCGTTTCAAGGAGACGCTGCACCACGCCGGCGGGAAGCGCGGCAAAGGCATCGTTCACCGGCGCGAACACGGTGAAGGGGCCCGGGCCACTGAGCGTGCCGGTGAGTTCGGCCGCTTGCAGGGCGGTGACCAGCGTGGAGAGCTGTGGGGTGGCCACGGCGGTCTGCGTAATCGTCTGCGGCGGCGCGGCGGGGAGCAGCACATTGTCGACGACATGAATGACGCCGTTCTTCGCCACGATGTCGGCGGTGACGACCTGCACGGTGTTGCGCGGCCCGGTGATGTTCACGCGACCACCGGCGAGGCCGACCGTGAGGTTCACGCCAGTGAGCAGGGAGGGCAGCTGCTGGCCGTTGGTGAGCTGGGTGGAGAGGGCGCGTGAGCCCACCACGTGCAGCTGGAGTACCGGAGCCAGGGCGGCGGCCGTTGTCGGCGCACCGCCGGGAATGGCGGCGAAGGCCGCGTTGGTGGGGGCGAACACGGTGAGATTTCCGCCGCGCAGCGCACCGGCGAGGTTGGCCGTGGTCACGGCGCTCACCAGCGAGCTGAATCCGCGAATGATGGCGTTGTCGACGATGTCGAGACTGCCCAGCAGTACACCGTCGATGAGGTGCACCACGCCGTTGGAGGCGTTGATGTCGGCGGTGGTGACGCGCGCGCCGCCAACCGTGACGACGCCGTTGGCGACGGTCACCGGGAGCGCGGTGCCTTCCACGGTGGTGAGCGTCTGCCCGTTCTGCAGCTGGTTGGCCGTGATGCGGCCGGGTACCACATGGAAGGTGAGCACCTTGGTGAGGACGGC
>NZ_JBILKJ010000071.1:0-14044 GCF_044376735.1 Gemmatimonas sp. | reverse complement strand
CCGTGCTGGCCGCCATGCTGGCGTGCGTGCCGAGTCCATGCAGCACCAGCACCGTGCCCCGGGAGCTTGCCACATACAGCTCCCCGGCGAGTTCGATGCTGTCGGCCGTGGTGAAGGAGATGGTGGCGGTCTGTCGGCGCCCGGTCCATCGATCGGTTCGCTGCGGCTCCGGCGGCCATTCGGCCATCGGCGGCTGACCCACCAAGAGCATCCCCGTCATGAGGGCGACCACGCTCGTGGCGAGTACCGCGACGGCCGCCCCGATGCGATTCACGTCGGCGTCACGCCAAGATTGTCAAAAATGAAGGCGTACTCGTCGGCCATTTCCGCGATCTGCTTGGTGAGTGACGAACTGCCGTGCCCCGACTGCGTTTCGATGCGAATGAGCACCGGGTTGGGGCCGCGATGCGCCTCCTGCAGTCGCGCCGCGAACTTGAACGAGTGCGCCGGCACCACGCGATCGTCGTGATCGGCGGTCATGATGAGCGTGGCGGGATACGCCGTGCCGTCCTTCAGGTTGTGCAGCGGCGAATACGCCGACAGGTACCGGAAGCCCTCGGCGTCGTCGCTCGACCCGTAGTCCGCGATCCAGTTCCAGCCGATCGTGAACTTGTGAAAGCGCAGCATGTCCATCACGCCGACCGCCGGCAACGCGACCTTGGCGAGGGTGGGGCGCTGCGTCATGATGGCGCCGACCAACAGCCCGCCGTTGGAGCCACCGGCAATCGCCAGCTTCGCGCTGCAGGTGTATCGATGCTCGAACAGCCACTCGGCCACTGCGACGAAATCGTCGAAGACATTCTGCTTCTGCTCCTTCATGCCGGCGCGGTGCCACGCTTCCCCGTACTCGTTGCCACCGCGCAGGTTGGCCTGCACGTACACGCCGCCCTGCTCGAGAAAGGCTACGCGCATCGCGCTGAAGTTCGGCGGCAGCGACACGTTGAAGCCGCCATACGCGTACAGCATCGTGGGATTGGCCCCGTCGAGCACGAGTCCTTTCTTCGCCACGATGAACGCCGGTACCTTGGTGCCATCCTTGCTCGTCACGAACACCTGCGTCGTGTCGAACCGGGTGGGGTCGAACGACAGCGTGACCGTGCGAAGCGGCGCGCTGACCCCCGAGGCGATGTCATACCGATACACCGTGATGGGCGCGGTGAACGACGTGAAACTGTAGTACACCGCCGTCGCGTCGTGCTCGCCCTCGAAGCCGCCGGCCGTACCGATCCCGGGCAGCACGATCTCCCGCTCGAGCGTGCCGTCGAGCGCATGCACGTAGGCACGCGTGGTCACGTCCCTGAGATAGGTGGCGAACAGGCGCCCGCCGCCCATGGACATTCCGCTCACCGGCTCGCTCCGCTCGGCGATGATCGTGACCCAGTTCGCCTCGTCGGGCGCGGCGGGGTCGATGCGCACCACCCGCTGGTTCGGCGCGTGCCGATTGGTGAGGACCAGCAGCTGATCGCCCACGTTGTCGAGCACGTCCATCTGGTCGTCGAAGGTCGTCCAGAGCGGAGCGAAGGCCGGCTCAGGGGCCGTGAGGTCCATGACGTGCAGCGCGTTGCCGTCCTTCCCCTGTCCGCGGTCGCTGATCGAGAGCACGGCGTAGCGTTCGTCTTCCGTGGTGCCGACGGTGTGGAAGCGCTGTGGATTGGCACTGTCCCGGTAGATCAGGCGGTCGGCCGACTGCGGGGTGCCGAGTACATGGAAGAACACCTGATGGTCCTCGTTCACCGAGGAATACGCCGCGTCGGTGTTGACGGGCTCAGGATATCGGCTGTAGAAGAACCCGTCGCCGTGCCACGCCAGCCCGGACACCTTCACCCAGTCCACGACGTCGGACAGCGGTTCGCGAGTGGCGACATCGATGACGCGAATCTGCTGCCAGTCGGAGCCGGCCTGGCTCAGCATGTAGGCGATGCGGGTGCCCGCTTTGTTGAACGTCAGCCCGGCCACACGCGTGGTGCCGTCGGGCGACAAGGTGTTGGGGTCGATCAGGACCACGGGCGTGCCCGCCTCGCCGTCCTGGAGGTAGTACACGGCCTGATTCTGTAGCCCGTCGTTCTTCGTGAAGAGGTGCCAGTGCCGCTTGACCACGGGCGCCGAATACCGGGGGTAGTTCACCAGGTCGGTGAGCCTGGCCTTCAGCGCGTCGCGGTAGGGAATCCGATCCAGATACCCGAAGGTGACCCGGTTCTGAGCCTCCACCCACGCCTTGGTCTCGGCCGAGGTGTCGTCTTCCAGCCAGCGGAAGGGGTCGGCGATCAGGGTGCCGTGGTAATCGTCCACCTGATCGACCTTCCGTGTGGCGGGATAGGGCGACGGCGCGGTCCGGCCTTCGGGCTCGAGGTGAGAGGTCACGAGAGAGGTGGCACTAGTGCAATCGGGGGAGTCTGGGAGTGAGCCGAACTCTACCGGCCGTCGGGGCACTAGCGCCAGCGGCAATTCCTCAGGTATCTTCTAAAGCTCTAGTGTTTTACCGGTCCTTTGGGACCGTGTTCTGCCTCCCCGGCCTTTTGCCGGGCGGCGATGCCACGTCGGTTCCGGATCGGGGGACTTCGCTCCCAGTCCGCGTCATGGCCTCTCGCACCGTTGGTGTTGGTGTCGTTCGCTGCACAGGCTTCGGCTTCACGCAGATCGACGTCGTACCGCCGGATTTGCAGCACCTGAACCGGGCGCGGTTTGGCCCCGGAGAGAACTATGCATCCGTTTATCGAAACGCAGAAAGAGTGGATGAAGGCCATTACGCCGTTCCGCCCGGGTGACACCGTGCGTGTGAACGTGCGCGTGAAGGAAGGCGACAAGGAACGCGTGCAGGCGTTCGAAGGCGTGTGCATCGCCCGTCGTGGCGGTGGTGTCAGCGAGACGTTTACCGTGCGCAAGATTTCGAACGGTGTCGGTGTGGAGCGCATTTTTCCGATCCACAGCCCGATGGTGTCCGAGATCGTGGTGGTTCGCCGTGGCGCCGTGCGCCGTGCCAAGCTGTATTATCTCCGCAACGTGACGGGTAAGGCCGCGCGCATCAAGGAGCGCAAGGTCGTGCGCGCTCCTCGCGGCGCGTAACACCCACGCGTTACACGCCCCACCAGGAAGCCGGCCCGCGTGGCTCGGTGGACTCCGATCGAGCGCACCCTGCGTGCGCAATACGGGCCGCTCTTGGTGGGTGTGGATGAAGTCGGACGGGGCCCGCTTGCGGGCCCCGTTGTCGCATGCGCCATCGTCATGCCGCCCGACCGCCGCGCTATCGCCGGCGTCGACGATTCGAAAAAGCTGGATGCCGCCACCCGCGTGGTGCTCGCCGCCCGCATCCGTGAGCAGGCTCTCGTCGTGTCGCTGGGCGCCGCCAGTGCCCGAGAGATCGACCGCATCAACATCTATCACGCCACCGTCCTCGCCATGCGGCGGGCGCTGGCCCGCGTGCCCGGCCGGCTTGGCTGCGAGCCGCACCACGTGCTCGTCGACGGCAAGCCGCTGCGCACGCTCGGCGTGGTGCACACGGCCGTGGTGAAGGGCGACGCCAAGTGCTACGCCATCGCCTGCGCATCGATCGTGGCCAAGGTGACGCGCGATCGGCTCATGCATGCCCTCGCCGCGCGCTACGACGGCTACGCGTGGGAGCGCAACAGCGGCTACGGGACCGCCGCGCATCGCGCCGCGCTCGACGAACGCGGGCTGACGCCGCATCATCGTCGCAGCTTCTGTCTCGATGAACAGGTGGCGCTGCTGCTCGATCCCATGACGCCCAACGACCTCGATGTCTCTTCCCGGTTCCTTCACACGGAGTGCGTGCATGAATGACACGACTGGTGGTTCCGATCTCACGAGCATGGCCTCGATCTTTCGTCCGGGGTTGCTCGATGGCCAGGTGGCGCTCGTCACGGGCGGTGGCACCGGAATCGGCTTGGGTATCTCGCAGTTACTCGCCGAGCTTGGGGCGCATGTGGTCATGGCGAGTCGCAAGCCGGCCAATCTCGAGGCCGCGCGCGCCGACATCGAGTCTCGCGGCGGTAAGGTGACCGCGGTGCCGCTCGATGTGCGCGATCCCGAGCAGGTGAAGGCCGCGGTTGACGGCATCGCGCAGCAGCTGGGGCGCATCGACGTGCTCGTGAACAACGCCGCCGGCAATTTCTACGCGCCCAGTGCAACACTGTCGCCGAATGCGTGGAAGAGCGTGGTGGAAATCGATCTGTACGGGACCTTCTACTGCTCGCAGGCGGTGTATCCGATCATGGCGGCCCAGGGCGGTGGGCGCATCGTGAGCACGTCCATGACGCTCCACTACCGTGGCTGGCCCATGATGGCGCACGCCACGGCGGCCAAGGCCGGTGTAGACGCCCTCACGCGCACGCTCGCCGTGGAGTGGGCGCCGCAGCGCATTCGCGTGAATGCGATCGCGCCGGGACCGATTCCCACCGAGGGCGTACGCAAGGCGTTCACGCCGCCAGCCGATAGCGGCGTGCCCGACGTGTTCGCGGCGGCCGATGCCCGCATGGCCGAGTACGCGAAGAAGGGGATTCCCCTCGGGCGGTGGGGGTCGCCACGCGACATCGCAAACATGGTCGCGTTTCTCGCGTCACCGGCGGGCGACTGGATCACCGGATCGATCTTCGTGATCGACGGCGGTGAGTGGCTGGCGAAAGCGCCGGGTTGAGGCGGTTTGTGACGTCCTCGTGACGAAGGGCCCAGCGAGTTTCGCGCCGAGTACGATAATTTGTCACGGTACGCGTCTGGTTCGTCCGGGCGCACAGGGTACTGCCGATGAAGCCGAACTCAATCGTCGCGTGACCTTCGTCATCGAGACGCCATCGGGCGCCGCCACGGTGGCTGTGCTGCCGGATATGCACTGAATCGATTGACGCGGGTTCTGCTGCTCGACGATGGCCGGTGCTTTTCGCAGCGCCGGCCATCGGTTTTTTCGCTAGGGGGTGTTCGTTGCTGCTGCGTGCCGACGCCGACCTCGGTGTCCTCGACATCACCGAATGGTTCGGTGAAACGAGCGGGGGGATTCGCACCTACCTGCTCGAAAAGGGGAACTACGTGTCTGCGCGCCCCACGTTGCGGCATACGATGGTCGTGCCAGGGGCACAGGACAGCGTCACCGATGCTGGCGGCGTCCGCACCTATCGCCTCAAGGGGCCGTCGATTCCGCGGCAGTTCCCGTACCGGTTCATGCTCGCCCCGCGATCGGTCGGTCGCATCATTCGCGAGGAACGGCCCAGCCTCATCGAGGTCGGCAGTCCGTTCCTGGTGCCGTGGATTGTACAGCACGCTACGCGTGTGCTCGACGTGCCGTTGGTGAGTTTCTACCACACCAACCTGACGCAGAAGCTCACGCCTCGGGGGCTCAGCGCCGGGCGGGTGTCCCGTGCGTTCGTCGACGCGTCCTCGTTCTACCTCCGTCGCCTCGACCGATTATTCGCGATGACGATTGTCGCGTCCGAGTACTCGGCGACGGAGCTGGCGCGGGTCGGCATCGACCGCGTGGCGCACGTGCCGCTGGGCGTCGACCTCGAATGTTTCACCCCCGCCCGGCGCGCGTATGCGAGCGAGACACGCGACCGCTTCGCCCTCCCACACGGACCGCTGGCGGCGTTCGTCGGGCGGTTTGCGGGTGAGAAGGAGCTCGATGTGGTGCTCGATGGCTGGGCCGAGGTCGAGCGGCGCTGCGGTGCGCGATTGGCGCTGGTCGGTGCCGGACCGATCGAGGCGAAGTTGCGCGCCCATCCGTACGGATCGCGTGTGATTTTCGTGCCGTTCGTGCAGAGTCGTGAGGCACTCGCGGATCTGCTGGCGTCGCTCGACGTGTACGTCGCGGCCGGGCCGATCGAGACCTTTGGGCTGTCGGCGATCGAAGCAATGGCGAGTGGCACCCCGGTGCTCACCGTGAGCGAGGGGGCGGTGGTGGAACGGGTGCTCGCGAGTGGCGCTGGGGCGGTGTACGAACGCCAGCAGCCGGCGTCGTTGGCGCATGAGGCGGTGCAGCTCTTTCAGCAGGATCTGGCCGGCCTCGGCGTACGCGGACGAGCGTTCGCCGAAGCGGAGCATAGCTGGAGCACCGTGTTCGACCGCCTATTTGCTGTGTACCGCGCCGTGCTCGGGCGCTGATGGCCTCGTCAGGGTCGACCACGCTGGCGCCGGTGAGCGTCGAGGGGCTTCGGCTGGCGTTGTTCACCGACACGTATGCGCCGCAGGTGAACGGCGTCGCCCGCACCCTGGAGCGACTGGCGGCGGTCATCGAGGCGCGTGGCGGGTCGGTGCGCGTGTTCACGACCCAGGATCCCGAGGCGACCGACGCCACCGGCACGGAACGGTTTCCCAGCCGCCCCTTCTGGGCGTATCCGCAGCTGCGGCTGGCCTGGCCACGGCGCCAACGGGTCCGTGCCGCGCTCGAGGCCTACGCGCCGACGCTCGTGCACTCGGCCACCGAATTCGGTGTCGGACTGGCGGGTCGTCGGGCCGCACGGGATCTGGGAATTCCGTTCGTGTCCTCGTACCACACCAGCTTCGTAGCCTACGCCGACCACTACGGGCTGGGGCTGCTCGCGCGTCCGGGCTGGCACTTCATGCGCTGGTTCCACAACGGCGGATTGCGTACCTACTGCCCAACGCAGGCGATCGTCGACGAAGTGAACGCCCGCGGCTTCGAACGCACGGCGGTGTGGTCCCGCGGCGTCGACGGCGCGCGCTTCTCACCCGTATATCGCTCGGCGTCGCTGCGTGAACAGCTGGGTGCCACGGATGAGACGCTGGTGCTCTCGTACGTCGGGCGGTTGGCGGCGGAGAAGGGGCTCAACGTCGCCCTCGACGCGCTGGCACTGGTGGAGCAGGCGCGTCCCGGCCAGGTACGCTTTCTGGTGGTCGGTGACGGGCCGTTCGAGGGCGAGCTGCGGGCGCGGGCGCTGCCGGGCATGGTGCTGCTGGGGAAGCTGCACGGCGCAGCGTTGAGCGAGGCCTTCGCGAGTGGGGATGTGCTGCTGTTCCCCAGCACGACCGACACCTTCGGCAACGTGATGCTCGAGGCGATGGCCTCGGGAGTGCCGGTGATCGGCGCCGATGTGGGGCCCACCCGCGAGCAGTTGCAGTCGGGTGGCGGGTGGCTGGCCGCCCCCGGCGACCCGGCGGCGTTCGCGAGCGCGATCATCGCGCTCGTCGACGATCGGTCCCGTGTGCGCGAGGCGGCCGCCCGCGCGACCGCCATCGCGGCGGCCAAAACGTGGGATGTGGTGTGGGATACGCTGCTGGCGGACTACCTTCGGTTGCATCGGCCCTCGTTGCGCTGAGCCGTCGCACCGACGTACATAGAGCGTGGTGCCGGGTTCGCCCGGCATATTTCACCTCTCGACGCTCACTATGCGACGCAGGACGACCGAACGGATGCGCGCGACGCTTTGTCGTGTGCTCGCGCTGACTGCCCCCCTCCTTGCGGGCGCCTGTGTCGCGCCGCTCACGCTGGCGCGCGATGACTCGGAGACCGTGCTCTCTCGCCAGCTGCTCACGGCGCCGAACCCGTCGCAGCGGGGGGCCTTTGCGGTGAAGTCGCTGTACTACGGCAGCGGCACCGACAAGCAGCGCGCGGTGTATCGCGACTCGGTCACCCTGAAGACGGCGGCGGTGAACGGAGCCAAGTTCGCGGCAGCGCCCGACCCCGCGCAGGCCAAGATGCGCAAGAAGTACTGGGGTTTCGATTTCACGGCGCTGCCGGTGAACGGGCGCGTGTGGTATCCCGATGCACCGGGGCCGTTTCCGCTGGTACTCGTGGTGCATGGCAATCACGACATGAAGCAGTTCTCTGATCCGGGTTACCGGTACCTCGGCGAGTTACTCGCGTCGCGCGGATACATCGTGGCCTCGGTCGACGAAAACTTTCTGAACGGCAACATCCGCGGCGAGAACGACGCGCGCGGCTGGATGCTGCTGAAACACTTGCAGTCGTGGAAGCGCTTCAACGACTCCACCGGGTCGCCGCTGCAGGGCAAGGTGGACATGCACAACATCGCGCTCATGGGGCACTCGCGCGGTGGCGAGGCGGTCGCGGTGGCCGGGGCGTTCAACCGGCTGGCGTACTATCCCGACGACGCCACGGTGAAGTTCGATTTCAACTTCGACATCAAGTCGCTGGTGGCGATCGCGCCGGTGGATGGGCAGTACCGCCCGGCCGACAAGCCCACCCCGGTGGCCAACTACAACTACTTCCTGATTCACGGGTCGCACGACGGCGACGTCTCCACGTTCAACGGGCTGGCGCAGTACGAGCGTATCCGCTTTACCGATGGCAAGCCGTGGTTCAAGTCGGCGGTGTTCGTGTATCGCGCCAACCACGGCCAGTGGAACACCACGTGGGGCAGCCTCGACGGCGGGCCGCGCAGCGCGCGATCGCTCGATACGCGCGGGCTCATTTCACAGGCCGATCAGCGGAAGTTCGCTGAGGTGTACATCTCGGCGTTTCTCGATGCGACGCTGCGCGGGAAGAGCGAGTATCTGCCGATGTTCCGCGATCATCGCGTGGTCGGTCAGTGGCTACCCAAAACGATGTACACCACGCGCTTCCAGGAGAGTGCGTTCCGCACGGCGGCCGATTTCGAGGAAGATGTCGACGTGACCTCCGGCTCGGTGCCGGGTGTCGCGTTGTCGGGCGACTCCTTGGCGGTGTGGAAAGAGTCGCCGGTCCCGTTCCGTTCGCGCGGGTCGACGCAGGCGCACAACGCGGTAACGATCGGGTGGAACAACCGCGTGGCCGGCGACGACACGACCAAGCGTGGCAAGGCGGCGTCGTTCGCCATGCAGGTGAGCGATTCGCTGCGAAGCGCATGGAACGTGGGCGCATCGTCGTCGCTGGTGTTCTCCTTGTCGCCGACCGACGCCAAGCCCGGTCCGCGCGCGGCGGCGCGCGATACCACGAAGAAGGCAGATTCGCTGTCGAAGGGGGCACCGAAGAAGCCCGCGCCGAAGAAGCCGTCGGCCAAGGACGTGAAGCCCGATACCGTCCCCATCGATCTCTCGATCGAAGCGACCGACGCCGGCGGGCGCACGGCGTCGGTGCCGTTATCCGCCTACGGCGTGGTGCGTCGTCCGCTGGTGTCGTACGTGTACCGTCGCGCCGGCCGCGATAAGCAGCGGTTCGCCAACGTGTACGAGATCGTCTTGCAAACGTATGCGATTCCGCTCGCGGATTTCGTGCGCACGACACCGGGCTTCGACGTGTCTCGCGTCACCCGCGTGCGGTGGCGCTTCGATCGCAGCGTCGCCGGCACCATCATTCTCGACAATATCGGCTTCTCCACCATGCGCGCTGAGTTCTCCGCACCCACCACGGGAGCGGCGCGATGAGCCGCTCGTCCACGATGCTCGCGCGCGGAGCGGTGTTCGCCACCGCGGTGGCTGCGACCGCTGTCACGTCGATCGCCCGCGCGCAGGCGCCGACGTCGGCACGGGACCAGCGCGAGGGCTACGCCCCGCTCGTGCTCAAGCTGCCGGCCACGGCCCGCGTGCTGGCCTTGGGCGGCGCGCGGGTCGCCCTCCGCGATGTGGATGCGGTGTTCGGCAATCCCGCGCTGGTGGGTACCGGCACCGGGTTGGCCTTCGGCGCCGAACGCTACGAGAGCGGGGCCACGGCGGGGCAGTTCGCCAGCAGCTCCACCATCGGACCGCTCGGTATCGGTGTCGGCGCGCAGATGCTCGACGCGGGCCCGCGCTACGGCGCATTCCCTGCGAAGAGCGAGGTGCTCACCAGAGAGGGTGCGGTCGGCACCACGAGTCTGGCGGCAAGCGTGGCCGCCTCGCTGACCTGGAAGCAGATCCGCTGGGGCGTGGCCGCCACGTACGTCGAGGAGCGCGTGGCCGACGATCGCGCGGGCGGCGTCGGGTTCGACATCGGTGCTTCGAAATCGCTGTCGCTCCTGAACAGCACGGTGGGTGTGGCGGTACAGCATCTTGGCCCTCGTCTCGAGGTGGCGGGGCGCCGTGAAGCCTTGCCGACTCAGCTGGCGCTCGGTATCGCGACGGCTCCCAAAGGGCTCGGCAAATGGGTCGACGTGGGCGGGACGGCGGAACTCGATGTGCGGCGGGATGGGGAGGTGTTTCCGCGCGGCGGGGTGGAGCTCAGCTACTCGCCCATCGAGGGTGTGACCTTCACGGGGCGCGCGGGCGCGCGCCGTCCGCAATTGCGCGAGGAGCGACCGGTCACGGCGGGCGGCGGGTTCACGGTGGACCGCTTCACGCTCGACTACGGGTGGGAGACGCTGCGCGAGGGCGCAGGACATCGACTCACGATCCGCTTGCGCTAAGCGATTGGGCGCATCGCTCCCCTGTTCGCACGGGGGCTCGTTTCGCTAAATTGCGAGGCTGGCCTGCTGCACGGCGGGTCGGCGCTCCGGTAGCTCAGTTGGTAGAGCAGTGGCCTTTTAAGCCATAGGTCGTGGGTTCGAGTCCCACCCGGGGCACTCGCCGGTCACCCGGCTATCTTTGAGCATGCGCGTTCGCATCCTCATTTCAGCGGCATTGGGCGTCCTCGCCGCCGGCCTGGTGGCTCCGCGGCAGGCGCGGGGCCAGCTCGGGCTTTCTTCGCGGTCTCCAAGCGCCGATAGCGCTCCGTCGATCGTATCACCGGCATCGCCGCGGGCCGCGCTGCAGTCGTTCCTGCGCCTTGCCGAGGCCAATGACTGGGAGGGCGCCGCCGAGTACCTGTCCATTCCGGCGGCGGAGCGTGATCGCGCCACACAGCTGGCGCGTCGTCTCAAGACCATCCTCGACCAGCGCCTCGCGCTCGACGTGCGCGCGGTCTCTGGGGCCGTCTCCGGCGATACCACCGACGGCGACATCGGGGGCGACCGCATCGGCGTCATCGCCTCGGCCAATGGTCGTGAAGACCCGGTCCGGATGGTGCGGCTCGCCGCGCCGTCGTCGGGCGGACCCGTGCGGTGGGTGTTCTCGCAGGCGACGGTCGGCTTGGTCGATGGGTGGTTCGATAATCTCGGCGCGCCGTGGCTGCGTGAACGGCTGCCGCGAACGCTCATGCGTGAAGGCCCACTCAACGTCTACTACTGGCAGTGGATCGGCCTCGGGCTGGCCATACCGGCGGTGCTGTTGGTGGCACTGGGACTCGGCGCCATGCTGCGTACGCTCCTCGGGCGCATCGCGCGACGCACCCTGACCGATTGGGACGACTTGCTGCTCGAGCATCTGCGCGGACCGTTCCGGCTGTGGGCAGCCTCGCTGGCGATCGAGCCCCTGCTGTCGCTGCTCGATCTGAATGCGCGGGTGGGTGGCTTCTTCACGGCGCTCACGCGCGGCCTCGTGCTGCTTTCCCTCTTCTGGGCGCTGCTGCGCATCATCCGCCTCGCGCAGGATCACGTGGCGAACGCCGCATGGGCCACGGGGCAAGGCACACAGGCACGCACGCTGGTGCCGCTGCTCGGCAACTTCCTGCGCGTCACGCTGGCGGTGATTGCGCTGTTGGTCGCGCTGGCGCAGTTCGGATATCCCGTCGGGACCCTGCTGGCCGGTCTTGGGATCGGTGGTATTGCGGTGGCACTGGCTGCGCAGAAAACCGTCGAGCATCTGTTCGGCAGCGTATCGCTGGCCGCCGACAACGCGTTTCGTGTGGGTGACTGGGTGCGTGCCGGGGCGTCGGAGGGGGCGGTGGAGCGCATCGGCTTGCGCTCCACGAGCATCCGTACCGTCGATCGCACCGTGGTGCGCATTCCCAATGGGCGCCTGGCCGACGAACGCATCGAAACGTTCGGCGAACGCGATCGGATCTTGTTGCGCACCGATATCGACCTGACGTACAACACCACCCCGGAGCAGCTCGAGCGCATCCGCGATGCGCTCGAGGCGGCGCTGCGCGCGCATCCGATGGTCTTTGCCGATATCGTGCGCGTTCACGTGGTGGGCTTCACCGATTCGGCGATCCGCATCAACGTGATCTCGTGGTTTCTCACCACCGACTGGCAGGAGTTCCTGCGCATCCGTCACGACATGCTAATCACGTTCATGCGGATCATCAGTGCGAACGGATCGAGCTTCGCCTTTCCGTCGCGCACCGTGTATCACGTGCAGCAGGACGGCGCCACGAAGGTACCGATCACCGGCGCCAGCGCGCCGGCGACGGATGCATAGCGTTCGGCGCACGACGTGATGCCGGCATGGTTCGGACGGCCGATGCTGCTCGCGCTGGCTCAAGGCGACATGATCCAGGCGCCACCGCCGCTGCTGGCCACGGAGCTGGCCGCCACGCTGCTGCAGGGGGCGATCACCACTGGCCTCGCGGCGCTGTGCGCACACTTGTACGTGCGCTACCGCCGTCCGTGGTTCGGATGGTTCGCGGTCGCGTGGAGCGTGTACGTGGCGCGGTTGCTTTGCATTCTGAGCTTCCTGCTCACGGGCGAGCGCGTGTGGCTGTACTGGCATCAGGTCACCACCGGATGGACGGCGCTCGTACTCCTCTGGTCGGCGATCGTCTTCCTGCGACAACCCAAAGCGCGGCCGGCGTATCTGCTGCTGGCGCTCTTCCCGGCGCTCTGGTCGTACGTCGCGATTTATGAACTCGATCATTTCCTGTGGGCCGCGTTGCCGGCGGTGTTGTTTCTGAGCGGCGCGACGATGTGGACCGGATGGGTGTTCTGGCGTCATCACCGCATCGCGGGGTCCACCGGTGCGCGCTTGCTGGCCATCTCGTTCTTCCTGTGGGGATTGCACCACCTCGACTATCCATTCCTGCGGGCGCAGGGCGCGTGGACGCCGTGGGGGTACTACCTCGACATCTCCTTCGAACTGCTGGTCGGCGTCGGGCTGGTGCTATTGGTGCTCGATGATCTCGGACGCGGTGTGCGCGCGTTGTCCGCGCTCTCCGGAGACTTGCAGCGACGCGATCGGACCACCGATCCCCTCGATGCGTTGCTGTCACGGCCGCTGGCGCTGCCGGGGGTGCGCGGCACGGCGATGTACCTGTTCGATGCGGATGGCGCCGCCGACGCGGCGGCCAGCGCCATGTTGGACGGGGTACTGACGGCAGAGCGTAACGACGCGCCGGTGGCCATTGCTGATGCGGACACGGCCTCGGCGGCGGCCGCGCCATCGGGGACCCGCGGACGATTCGTGCGCGGGGCCGGCGCCTGTGCGTCGTGGGACAACGCACGTCCCGATCAGGCGGTGCTCGATGCCCTCACGCGCATGCGGATCTCGCGACGCCCACAGGTCGTGGCGGCCGAGGGGCGGCAGCCGTTCATCGCGGCGCTGCCGGTGGGCACGGGCACGCGGCTGGTCGGGGCGTTGGTGATGGCGGGCGATGTCCGCAATCCGTTCACGGCGCTCGATGACGATTTCCTGCTGGCGCTGGGTCAGCAGGTCGGGGCCGCGCTTGAACAGTCGGCGCTGGATCGCCAGCTGGCGACGCGCACCATGGCGCTCGAGCAGCTCTCCATTCGCATGGTGCGGCAGCACGAGGACGAACGACGTCGCCTGTCGCGCGAGTTGCATGACGAAACCGCGCAGGTGTTTTCCGCCGTCAAGATGCAGCTCGAGGCGTTGCGCCCGTTGCTGACCGAGGGGGCCTCGCCGCGCCTCGATCGCCTGCTGTCGCTGGTGGATACCGGCATCGCCAGCATCCGGCAGGTCACCAGCGATCTGCGCCCCACGCTGCTCGATGATCTGGGGCTGCGCCCGGCGTTGCATTCGCTGGTCACCGATTTCACTGAGCGCAGCGGCATCCGCGCCACCTTCGATGCGCCACCGGCGTTTCCACCGCTGCACGCCGACGCCGATCTGGCGCTGTTCCGCGCACTGCAAGAGGCGCTGTCGAATGTGGTGCGCCATGCGAAGGCCACTCTGGTCGACGTGCTGGTTACGATCGATGGTCACGATCTCGTGTTGTGCGTGCGCGATGACGGCCAAGGGTTTCCCGTCGGCCGTCATGGTCGCATCGGTGATGCCGAGCATCGTATGGGGCTCACCGGCATGCGTGAACGGATCTTCGCCATCGGCGGCGATGTCGTGATCGCCAACCGGAACAAGGGCGCCGAGGTCCGCATCCGCGCGCCGCGGGTGG
>NZ_JBILKJ010000070.1:0-14057 GCF_044376735.1 Gemmatimonas sp. | reverse complement strand
TCGCCTGGCGTTACCGCGCCGACCACCGCGGTTGAACCGCCGGGTCGTAGGCCGTCCCTGACCTCCGGCGCAGCGCCTGTGCGCGCAGCCGTTGCGCCATCGGGTCACTTCCCTCTGACCGTATGGAACGCGTCACATGAGAGTCCTCCTTTTGTTGGCCCCCGTACTTCTTGCAGCGCGCGTTACGTCCGCGCAGCATGCTTCACCACCACCCGACGTTCCGCCGCAACGCCATCATGAGTGTCCATCAGTGTCCCTCAAATCGGATTGGGTACTGAGCGGCAAGCAGCGCACGTGCAATTGGATCACCAACGGTGTCCTTTCGGTTGAAGGCCTGGTTGGCTCGAATGTCATTGCGCTCGCCTCCGTGGTGATGGATCTGGAAGAGGAGCGCGGCGACCCGTACCGCGCTCGATTCGGCCAGCGGTTTGCAGAGAACGCGCTCAAAACGACCGGCGCATATGCGGGCACATTGCTCACCGGAGAGGATCCCCGACGGCGACCGCCATACCTGGTGCTCAAGGGTCCTCGTCCATCCGGATTCCTCCCAAGAACAGGGCTGGCTCTCAAAGAGAACCTGCTGGCGTATCACTGCGATGCTCCGTGCACGCAGGCGGAGCACGTGCGAACCAGTCTGTCCGCGGCTCGGCTACTCGGGTCGGCCGCCAGTGGATTCGGGCGGGAGCTCACGCTGCACAGCAGCCAGCGATCGGTCTCCCGTGCTGCACGCGCTTCACTGTCGGCCTACGCGATCGGCTACGCGAGCGCCGTCGTTGGTGAGTTTACGCCCGAACTGACGGCGGGAGTCAAGAAGTCCATCGGGGCGCTCTTCCGGCAGATGCTGGCAGGGATGGCACGACGCGACCATTCATGCGTTGATTCGTAAGGCACTCACCGTCTTTGATCGGCACAGGACGTCGCAGTTCCCGCCGTACGGAGGCTGTGCTCTTGTCGGCCTCACGAAGTTCGAGCGAAAACGGAAACTCCTTCGATGAATCCTGACCCCTCGGCGTTTTTCAGATCAAATGGCCATCGCATCGTCGGTCTGATTGCGATGGTCATCGGTTCCCTTGTCTGTTTTTTTCTGGTGTATCAGCCTTGGCGTCTTGCGACGGTCGCCGAGCGCTGGAAGGAGGTTCCCTGCGCCATCGTTTCAAGTCGCATGATTGAGGTTAGCAACTCGGACGGACCTGATTCCTACGTCCCGGACATTCGTTACACCTATAAAATCGATGGACAGATGTACGAATCCAGCCGGGTCTTTCTGGTATCCTGGGGAAGGAATGAAGCAAGCGTTCAACGATTCTTGGGAAGGTACCCGGTCGGGTCCATCGCATCGGCCTTCGTGAACCCGGATGATCCTGCGGAATCGGTATTGGATAGGCATTTCAGACTGAGCTGGGTATTCCCACTGCTCTCGCTCTGCTTTCTGGTTTTCGGGAGCGTTCTCCTTTTTTTCAAAGAATAGCCTGCTGCGAATCCGGGGAGCCATCCTGTGCAACCGGGGGGTCAGGCCGTTGTTCATGTGTTTCGCTACGGCTCCAACGGTACAAGTCGCAGCATCCTCCCGGTGAGGTGGGCGATCCTGTAGGAGGTCGTCTTTCCATTCGCGCTGATCTGAAGGATCATCTTGTGGCCTGCCACAATGGTCCAGTTGCACGGCTTGAAATGATGGGCATCGGCGGGAGACAGAAAGTAGAACTCACACCCTCCCTTCGGCGCGAACTTGTAGGCCATCCTGAATCGGCTCGGTGGGAATTTCATCGAGCCAGAGGGGCGGAATATCTGACCTGTTTCGCCCGATGGTTCCTCCTCACCGGAGTGAACCCAGTGCTGGAACAAGTCATTGATGTCAATGTCGGGGCGCGTCCCGGCCGACTTCGTACCCGCCGCCCGCGCTGCATCCGGTGCGGAGATTCGGGGTTGTGTGGACAGACACGACCAGAGACTCAGGATCACGAAACAGCGCAACATGGTGCTGTTCATTACGAGAAAGCGCGGCCACCCACCTGCTGCGCTGACGCGGCCGACGGCACCAACCTCCGTGAGGCGGGCACGCGCTAGACGCTGCCGCACACTTCGACCAACGTGCCGCCCCGTATCCGGACGCCAAGCGTGTGCTCCTCATCCCATGCCGCGCGCAACTGGATCTCGATCAGAAACTCCGTGCGCGCAGGGTCAATGCTCACGACACTCGCTTCCACGTGCGGCCAAGTGTCCTCCGGCCCTCGAATACGCGAAGGATCGAATCCGTCGGCTACCATCTCGCCGGCACGAATGGCGTCCGCGTACGGCTCAAGGTGCTCGTAGAGGGCACGGCCGATCTCCACACGGAGCGCGGCGTACAGGGCCGACACCTCATGTGCGCACGCCAGACTCTCGCGAGAGGGCGCCGCGCGATCGCCAGCGAGCTGAAGTTCGACCTGCCCCAGCGCTGGGAGCTCCGCACGAGTGACCCAGACACCTCCAGTCCGCTTGAAGGTGCCGAGCCGTGTGTCCGTGAAGGGATCCGATCCAAACCAACCCATCGTCGCACCTCATGGTGTTCTGCTCACGCGAACGCTCCGCCTCTTGAGCGGGCGATCAGATTCAACGCGAGCGCAGCGAGCTATCGAGTCACCCGACGGCCGCACGCATCGTTAACTGGCGGCCGCGTAGGCGGCGACCTCGACATCGAGACGCGGGCCTGACCAGCCGCTTTCAACCTCCAGGTCATAGCGCGTCTGCAGGTTCAGCCAGAACGGCGCCGAGATGCCGAAGTATCGACCCAGCAATAACGCTCACCGTCGTCCCTGATGCCAGCACGAGCACGCGGCGACCATCGAACGCCAGGAGAGAGAAGACTGGTAGCGCAGAGCCGACTGCAGGAAGCGCCTCTTCGGCCTACGGCAAGCTTGCTCGAATGCACCGGCGGTTGAACATTGACGCATGATCAATCGCCGGCGCTTCCTTCACGACAGTCTGCTGGCCACCGCCGGCGTCTCATCGCTGGCTCGGGCGGCATCCGCGCAGCGATCCGTCGAGCACGCCGTCTCGAACGCCACGCACGAAAGGCAACCCGCGCCGATCGTCTTTGATCTTCACGCGCACCCCGGCGCCACCTTTCAGAAGGGGAGACCGGAGTACCTGGGAGACGAAGCGCACCGGAAGACCGTCGCCGGTATGCAGGCGGGCGGACTCACCGGCGCCTTCTTCAGCCTGGTGGCGGATGGTCCGCTGATCGAACTGACGCCCAACGGCGTGGTCACGCACGGTGGATACGCGAAGGGGGATGCGGCGCGCGAGTATCAGCGACAGCTCGCCGACCTGACGGCGCTCATGCGGACGACGGCCGCATTCATCGCCACGCGGGCGTCGGACCTGCAGCGTGCCCAGCGTGAACACACGGTGGCGGCATTCCTCGCCTGTGAAGGAGGCGAGTTCCTGGAAGGAGACGCGGGGCGTGTCGATCAGCTCCACGCCGACGGTGTGCGCTCACTGCAGCTGGTGCACTATGTACCCAACGTGCTGGGCGATCTGCAAACGCAGCCGAGTCAGCACGGCGGACTGTCGGCGGCCGGAAAGGCGGTCGTCAAGCGGCTGACCGCGAAGGGGATCGTGATCGATGTGGCGCACGCATCATTCGAGACCGTGCGCGATGTGGCCTCGCAGACCTCGGCGCCGCTCATCCTCTCGCACAGCATTCTCAGGTTGGATGACGCGCGCCTGCTCGCAGCGCGCGCCATCAGTGTCGAGCATGCGAAGCTCGTAGCCGGCACCGGCGGGGTAATCGGGGCGTGGCCCAGCGGCTTCAACGCCAGCTTCGACGAGTTCGTCGCCAACACGATGCGGCTCATCGACACCGTCGGCGTGGACCACGTGGGCCTGGGCACCGACATGGATGGCAACCTCAAGCCGGTGCTTGGTGACTATGCGCAGCTACCCGACTGGCTGACCGCGCTCCGAGCCAAGGGGCTGTCAGCCAGTGATGTGGCCAAGGTGGCCGGCGGCAACATGCAGCGTGTGTTGTCGCAGGTCATCGGGTAGCGTTCGCCGGCTGCGTGGTAGTCGAGGCCGTAACGGACAGCGCAACGTGTCGCGCTTCACCCGCTCTACTTCTGCCTTTGCGGACCAAACACCCGCACGTTCCCCAACCCTCGCTTGGTCCACACCGCAACCACGCCGCAGCCGTCCATCGTGAGATACTCGGCGGGTACCGTGGACGACCGTCCATACACCTCGAGTACCGCCACTTCGTCAGGCAAGACCATCTCGTCGAGCGTTGCGGGGTACCGTCCCGGACTGGACAGGAGGTAGCCATCGAGGAACAGCGTCGCACGACATTCCAGGCCCACGAAGTTGCGGCCGACGATGTTGTTCCCCCATCCTTGGCCGGACACGACCCGGATACCGGGCAGGCCCGTGAGCGCATTGGTGACCATGGTGCTGGTGCGCTCGCGCACGGTGGCCCCATCGAGGAACATGCCCTGCCCTTGCCGCCAACGGCGCTCCAGCGAACGTACGTCGTTGGGCAACGACTGGCCGGCAACCACGCGCACCGTGTCCAATAGCACATTGCGCTTGTTGAGCGTGAACGAAAGCTCCAGCGGCACGCCGGGCTCCAATTGCACGGCCCGTCGCTCCGGCTCGTAGCCGATGGCACGCGCCTCGACGCTTTGTGTACCGCCCGCCGCATCCACGATGAAAAACGCTCCCGTGGAATCGGTGCGTACCGTGGCTCCGCTGCCAATAACGCGCACGGTGGCGTCGGGCAGCGCGGTCGCAGGGCCTGATTGCACGGTACCGCGAACCACGGCGGTGCCTGCGCGCGCGGGGGCGGGGGCTCCACTATCGGTGGGGAGCATGGCAGCAGACGCGCGCCGGTCAACGAACAGATCGAGCACGGCATACGCTGATTCGGGAATGCCGAACTCGATCTGTCCCGTGGAGTCACTGGCCTGCCACGCCCGCGCCGACACCACGGTGCCTCGCGCGGCGCCGCACAGCACATACCGCCCCTCACGATCGGTACGCGCGGTGCGTCGCACGTCTTCGCGCACGGTCGACTTCTTGGCGAAGACCCATTCCGGCCACTCCACCGACACCGTAGCACCGGCCACTGGAGACTTGTCGCCCGCCGAACGCACTTCACCGACCAGCGTCACGGCGCTGTCGCTGCCCGTGGGGCAGAGCATACGCGCCACCGACGACGCACTCGCAATGGCCAAGGTGAGCGGAATGGTGCCGCTCTCGACGACCGCCACACGGGCCAGGGGTGCCTCCAGGCGCAACGAATCCAGGCGGGCGTGGGCAAACGATGCCACCCACACACCACCCGGTAATTCCGGTACGGCAAACATCCCCCGCTCGTCGGTGCGCGCGTTGATTCCCACCGACGGATCATCGGGGCGAAAGAGCCTCACCAACGCATTGGGAAGCGGAGCAGCGGCGATGCTGTCGTACACCTGCCCCACGACCCGTGCCGTGACAGGCGTTTGTGCGGCCACGGCGTGCGTTGGCGAGAGCAGAGCGACACCCATCACCAGGCACATCACCGAGGGAGCATTACCAAGTAAGCGCATAGCGTGCCTCCAAGGCTTCGGGGGGAGCATGACCGCAGTGAAAGGTTCCGGGTGCACGCACCGCACTGACAGACCCGCGTAGGTTCGGCCGCGATGCCGAACCCGCGTTACGCCGCATCTCCGCTCCGGTGACGCGACAGCAACGAGAGACTGCGCACCAGACCGATGACGCAGGTCACTCGAACCACCAGGAGGAACGCGCGCACAA
This sequence comes from Gemmatimonas sp., assembly GCF_044376735.1. GTDB lineage: Bacteria > Gemmatimonadota > Gemmatimonadetes > Gemmatimonadales > Gemmatimonadaceae > Gemmatimonas. The sequence continues at coordinate 8,288 of NZ_JBILKJ010000070.1, read as the reverse complement.
CGTACCAGGCCGGGCTCTCCCCAGGCACGAGTCGCGCGTCCAGCCAATACAGCAGGAACAGCGCGCCGCCCCAGCGCCCCAAGCGTCGCAGTGGCGTATGACCGGGCTGCACTTGCGCCCACCACAACAAACCGACCGCCCATACGATGTTCCCCCAGTCGAAGATGACCCGGTCGAGCACGCGCAGCAAGTCCATAGGCCTGTCGTGGGGTGGATAGTGGACGACGACTCGCAGGGTGGTGGAATCGGCGGGAGGGGTCAATGCCTCATGTCGCCAGGGGGTCAGCTTCTCGTGTCGCCCCTTCCGCTCCCGCCCTTCGCACAATGCTGAGGTGAACCAGTTCTCGACCCGGCCTTACCCTCTCGGTGTGTGTACGTCGCTGGACCCGTTGCGAGCGCCGACCGCGAGTCCCACCGCGAAATCCGCGACCGTTGACGAGATCGCGCGCACACCGAGTTGGCGACCCAACCATAGGACCGCAGCCACACTGGCGACCCGCCGTGGGCGTCTGCATCGCGCAACGCACCGACGTCCATTATGTGGAATACGCCGCGTCACCGCGCGTGAGCAGGTGCACGATGGCAGCGATGACAAGCAAAGCCAACGCGAGGATGTCGGCCTTGACGACGGTGGACAAGGCCGAGTTGTAATTGCGAACAGAGATGGCGAGCGCGAGGAATGCGACGACGCTTACCGCGGCGGCAATGAGGGCGAGGCTGTGCAGATGCCGATGAAAGGCCGCGTAGGCCAGGAAGGCTGCCAGCAAGCCGAATAGCACGGCTCGGTGGCGCATGAGGATCTCAAGGTTCGAGTCCTGCACTGCAATGCCGTAGAGACTCGACACGCTTGCGGCGCTGACCACTCCCAACAATGGAAGCGCGTGAATCAGTGCCACAAGGAGGAGGACGGCGGGAACGACGAAGCGCATAGCCGTGGCGAAGAGTTGTATTGGCGAGGTTGTACCGCCGTCCAACACTCCGATCGATGACCTGAGCGGTACGTTGGGTTGTGAGGTCGAACGCGGGCTTCTGCAACGGGCCATCGAGCAAAACGCGAGCACAGCGAGCTACCGATGCCTCAAAGGCTTCGGGTGGGGGGTACGGCTGCATAAAAAATATAGCCGGAACGGCGGGAACGGCATCGCATGGCGTACACGGGAGAGGACCGAGTGGCTGCCGTACGCAGACGACGGGACAACGACGCCGCGACAACATTTACGTGATGAGGCCCGCTCATTACCCTCCCACCATGGACGCCCTCGATATCGCGTTTGCCGAAGCCCGCCGCTATCTGGCCTCGCTCGACACCCGCCCCGTTGCCTCGCGCGGCACGCCCAGCGAAATGCGCGCACCGCTGCCGACACATCTCCCGGAGCATGGCTTGCCCGCCACCGATGTCGTCCGCGCGATTGCCGCAGCGGCTGAGCCGGGATTGACCGGCAATGCCGGCGGCCGCTTTTTCGCCTGGGTGAAGGGCGGGGCGCTCCCCGCCGCGCTGGCCACCGACATCATGTGTTCGGCCTGGGATCAGAATGCCGTGCTGGCATCGACCAGTCCCGCCGGCGCCGTGCTGGAGGAAGTCGCCGGGCGGTTCTTGCTGGAGGCACTGCGGCTGCCGTCCGATTGCAGCTATGCCTTTGTCACCGGCTGCCAGATGGCGCATGTCACCGCGCTTGCCGCGGCGCGTCATGCCGTGCTGGCGCGCCGCGGCTGGGATGTCGAAGCCAAGGGACTGCAAGGTGCCCCGGTCGTCCGTGTACTCGCCAACGCGCATCATCATTCCTCCGTGACGCGGGCGCTGCGCCTGCTCGGAATGGGCAGTGACTGTGTCGTTCCGCTCGGCGGCGACCGACCCGGTCAGGTCTCACCCAGCGTGCTACGCGATACGCTGGCACTCGCCCCCGACGCACCGACCATTGTCATCCTCAATGCTGGCGACCTCAATATCGGTGCCTGCGATGATTTCGCGACGTTGATTCCGATCGCGCAGGCGAGGGGCGCATGGGTTCATGTCGACGGCGCCTTCGGACTGTGGGCCAATGCCAGTCCGCGGCTCGCCCCGCTGGTGACGGGGGTCGAACGGGCCGATAGCTGGGCGACCGATGGCCATAAATGGCTGAACACGCCCTACGATTGCGGCATGGCGATCACCCGTGATCCGGTGGCGCACAGCGCGGCGATGCGGATGACGGCGGCGTATCTGACGAGTGGCGGCGATGTCCGTGATCCGATGGATTTCACCCCGGAATGGTCGCGCCGAGCCCGCGCCTTGCCGGCACTGGCGGCGTTGATGGAGCTGGGCCGCGATGGTCTCGCGGCCATGATCGAGCGATGCTGCGATCATGCCGCCGCCATCTATGACGGCATGGCCGCGTTACCGGGGGCGACCGGCATCGCGCGGCCGACGATGAACCAGGGGCTGATCCAGTTCAACGCGCATGATGGCAGCAACATCAGCGACGCGGTGATCGCCGCGATCAACGCCAGCGGTGAAGCGTTCATGAGTGGCGGCATGTGGGATGGACAGCGGGTGATGCGCATCAGCGTATGTGGCTGGAATACACACCGCGGTGATGTCGCGCGAACCGTAGAAGCAGCGGCCGCGGCCTTGCATGGCTTACGCTGAGGAGACGCATCGCATGACCTGCCCATGGCAGCGCACGACGGTACCTCCCGCGCCATGACCATCATCCTTTACGGTAGCCGCGCGTCCGCGCCACCGTTGAAGGGTGTACTGCGGGGAGTACCGCGCACCACTCGTCACGCCATACCCTACGGCACGCGCCCCCGCCGCTCGGCCACCTCACTCGCCACGAAGTACCCCAGCGCACGCTTCGACGGTGTGGTGAGATTCGCCACGTTCCCGCGCACACTCGCGGGAGGCACCGAGAAGGGGGAGCCGTCGCCATCCACCTGCTGGTTGAGCGCGTCGTAGTAGCGCCAGACCGCCTCCGAAATGGAGTACTGCCGCACCAGCACCTCCTGGCCGCTACGCACGGCGCGCCCGTCGAACGGCTGGAACGCCCGCACGCGACGACCCTGATAGAACTCGTCGGAGGTGACCACGCGGTAGCGAAAGAGCGTGTCCGGCGAGAGCAGCCGCGTGCCATCCACGAATTGATCCCACAGATAGTAGTTGCGCACCGACGGCGGGTCACGGAGGTCGATCGTCGCGCGCAGGCCGTCCTTTACGGGATCTCGCCTCGGTCGCGGCGTGAAGTACAGCGAATCGATCCCGGCCACCGCGTTCAGCGCTTCCACCGCTTCGTACCGATCGCCCTGCCACTCGATCCGCAACGTGTACGTGCGCCCCGCCGCGGCCACCAGACTGTCGGTCACATAGGTACCGGGCGTCGACGACTCGCGGAACAGCACCACCGTGCCGCGATCGTCGCGCACCGACACGACGGCGCCGCGGGCCGGCGGCGACGCGCTGTTCGTGAAATACGGGGCGGTCGTGGTCAGGCGCAGCGACTGCTGGCCGCTCGCGGTGCTGGCGGTGGCGCCGCGCAACGCTTCCAAGCGCCCTTCCACCACCAGTCGCACCGGACCGTCGGCGACCTCGATTTCCACCACTTTCTCGCAGGCCGCCAGCACCGGGAGCGCCAGCACCGCCATGACGCGTCGAAGAGTTCGAGTACGCATGATCAGAACTTGAAGACGTAGTTGATGCTCGGCACGATGCCGAAGATGGACGTTTGCACTGCCTCGGCAGCGAGCGGGTTCCGCTCCTGCTGGCGTACGCGGAGTGACTGCGCGTTGAACCGGTTGTACACGTTCAGCAGACCGAACTGCAGCTCACCGCGCCGCATGGTGCGCGTCAGACTGAGATCGAGCCGATGATACGTGGGCAAGCGCTCGCTGTTTCGCGGCCCGTACTCGGCGATCAGAAAGCCGTCAATCACATAGCGGCTCTGCGGCAACGTGGTGGGCAACCCGGTGGCGAAGAGGAACGTCGACCCGACCGTCCACTTGGGCTTCCACGCGTAGACGCCCACCAGCGAGAGATTGTGGGTCTTGTCGAAGGGAGACACGTACCACGCGCCCCCGTTCACGCCACCACCGCTCGTAGCGCCCGCCCGTGCCGGCACCGGAAAGCGCTGTTCAGCCCGCGCGAGGGTGTAGCTCGCCCAGCCAGTCAGGCGCCCGCTGGTGCGACGCAGGAACAGCTCGAGCCCGTAGGCGCGTCCTTCGCCTTGAATGAGCAGCGTTTCGAGGCGGGGATTCAACACCAGATCGGCCCCATCGATGTAGTCCACGACGTTGGTGGCGGTCTTGAAGTACGTCTCGGCGGTGAACTCATACGTGCCGCGTCGTCCGCTGTAGCCGAGGGCGTACTGATGCGCACGCTGCGGCTGAATCCACTGGCCGGCCGGCTCCCAGACATCGAGCGGTGTCGGCGAGTTGGTATTCGACACCAGCTGCAGGAACTGCTGCGTGCGGGCGTAGCTGGCCTTGAGGCTGCTTCCCTCGGTGAGCGTGAAGCGCATCGAGGCGCGCGGCTCGAAGCCATCGTACCGGAACTGCGAGCCGCCGCCCGTGACGCGCGTGCTGTCGAGCAGGCGACCCGGCTCGTAGCGGCCGAGGGCGCTGTTGAAGACGACGGGTGCGTCGTTGGCGTAGCGATAGCGCGTCATCGGCCCCGTGCGGTCGAAGGCGGCGTAGCGCACGCCGTAGCGCACCCCGATCCGCGAGCCGAGCTCGACTTCGTGTCCGACATAGAGCGCGCTCGACATGGCGAAGCGCGTCTCGATGGTGCGCGGACGAATCAGCGTCGTGTCTCCACGCGGGGTGATGCGGCCAGGACGGAACTCGTGATCGATCAGCTCGCCGCCGAACTCGAGCGTCTGTCGGTCGGTCAGCCGAAACGTTTCGTCGATCTTGAGGTTGTTGCTGCGGATGCCCGCGACCCATCGCGCGGAATCGGCGGGGTCGAAGCGAAACTCAAGCTTGTAGTCGTAGTCGCTGCTGGTGGCGGCCACTTTCGAGAAGAGGCGACCGAACGCCTGATTCCAGCGCAGCGTCGTGGAGCGGTTACCCCACCCGACACCGAAGTTTTCGCTGGCCTGCGCGAACCGGTCGCGTCCGGCGTAGGTGGAGAGCATCACCGAGCCCGTGAGGCCCACCCGAACGTTCAGCTTGGCATTGATGTCATAGAAGAAGGCGGCGTTCCGATTGAGACTCGTGTCGTTCGATAGCCGGAGGAAGGCATCGGCGTAGGACCGCCGGCCGGCGAGCATGTAGCTGCCACGTCCGTTGGGAAGCGGTCCTTCGACCATGGCCCGGCTGGCGAGCAGTCCAATCGATGCGTTGCCGGCAAACTCCCGCGCATTGCCCTCGCGCTGACGCACATCCACCACGCTCGACAGGCGCCCGCCGTACTTGGCGGGAATGGCGCCCTTGTAGAGCGTCACGTCGTCGACGGCGTCGGCGTTGAAGGTGGAGAGAAAGCCCAGGATGTGCGACGGATTGTAGATCGTCGACTCGTCGAGCAGGATGAGATTCTGGTCCACGCTACCGCCGCGCACACTGAAGGCGGTGGAGGCGTCGCTGGTGGTGGCGACACCGGGGAGCAGCGTCAGCGAGCGGAGCGGGTCCACCTCACCCAGCAGGGGGGGGATCTGCTTGGCGATCGCGAGGTCGAGTCGGGTGACACTCATGTCGGGAAGCTTGGGATCGAGATCGGCGCGCTCGGCCTTGGTCGCCTGCACCCGCATCGCCGACAGCACCATGGTGCGCGGACGCATGGTGAGGTCAGTGGTGGTCGCGCCGGTGAGCACGACGGTCGTATCGATCGGGGCAAAGCCGAGCGCGCGCAGCTGCAGTCGATGGGTGCCGCGTGGCAGCAGCAGGACGTAGAACCCTTCCTCGTTGCTCTCGCGCCGTGTCTCGTCGTTCACCAACAGGACCGCGTGACGGATGACTTCATTACTTGCGGCGCTACGTACGAAGCCGGACAGCCGCAGCTTTTCGCCATCCTTGACGGCGGGCGGTGGCGCGGCCGCGGAGCGACGAACGACGGCAAGCTGCCCGCCGGCCCCCACCAGGATCTGCAGCGGCGAGCCACTGATCGCCCGCAGTAGGGCGTCACGGGCGGGCAGTTGCTGCACCACCATGGAGACCGTCCGATCGAGCCCAGGGAGCGCGCGATCGGCGACATACGAAATGCGGGCCTGCTTCGTGATCTCGTCGAGCAGCTGCGCCAGCGAGACGTTGCGAAGGGTGATGGTCACGGGCGTCCGCAAGGCGCCGCGAGCGGTGCTGGCACTATCGAGGGCCACGAAGCCGCTCGGTGCGGATGGCTGTTGCGCTGCGAGTGATCGCACGGGCGCAGCCAGCGGGCTCCCCGCGGCCAGGAGCCACAGGGTTCGGGCGATACGAAACGTCATGGGTCAGGGAGTCAGCGTGATCTGCATTCCGCGCCGGTCCACGGTCGCGCCAAGTGACAGCGCGAGGGCATCGAGCAGCTGCGGTAAGGGTTGACTGACAAAGCGGGCCGTCAGCCGTCGCTCGGCGAGCGCGGGGGCCACGGCGATCTGCACACCATACCAGCGGCCAATCACGGCCACGGCTTCCTGCGCTGGCACATCGGTAAAGGCGAGGGCGCCCGTCAACCAGCTGAAGGCGGCGCTGTCCACGGGGAGCACCGCCACGGCGCCGTCAGGACCCAGTCGACCGCGTTGACCGGCCCGCAGCTGCACCCGTTTCGCGACCGGCACCGTGCGCGCCGCGGCGCTGTCGGCCAAGGCCACCACGCCCTCCTCCACCGCCACCTCCAGCTGCGTCAGCTCGGGCCAGGCGCGCACGATGAACCGCGTGCCCACGTCCTGCGCGACGCCGTCGCGTGCGCGCACGAGGAAGGGCGTGGTGCTGTCGTGCACGACCTCGAAGTACGCTTCGCCTTCGAGCGTGATGTCGCGTTGGCCGCCACGAAAGCCGCGCACCCAGGAGGCGGTACTGCCCGCGGCCAGCGTGATCGTACTGCCGTCGGGGAGCGTGACCGCGACCCGTTGGCCAAGCGGTGCCGACACCACATCACGGGCCGTCGACTGCCGTTGCCAGAGCCCCACCGCGCCCACGGTGAGGACCGCCGCTGCGGCATAACTCCACCACCGCGGTCGCGGCCGCCGTTCGCCCGTGTGAGGGGTAATGGTGCCGACCACACCGCCCGCTTCGCGCGGCAGGCGAGCCTGCAGTTGCTGCCAGGCCTCCTCCGTCTCTTCCGCACGCACCGTGACATCGCCGCTGGCGGCAGCGCGTACGGCCTCGCCCAGCGCCCCAGGGGGGAGCTCGGCGTCGGAGGACGATGGAGAGGAGGAGGGGTCGAAGGACATGGTCGATTCAGGGGGTTATCAGCAAGACACGGAGGATCGCGAAAACCCCCCACCGACACGTTCGCGGGTGGTCAGAGAACGCTCAGGGGTCGGTCAGCCGCGCCCTGAGCGCCTTGAGCCCGCGGGCCAGCTGGTTCTCGACGCCCTTCACGCCGATGCCCAGCACGTCGGCGATTTCGGCGTACGACAACCCCTCGCGCCAGCGTAGGTGCATGGCCAGGCGACAGCGTTCCGGCAGCGTCGCGAAGGCGGCCGTCACACGCGACTGCAGCTCGGCCGACTCGAGCACGGCGTCCGGCTCCGTCGGCGATGGGTGGAGGACGCGCACCCCGTCGAGCGCTTCATCGTCGGTCCAATCCCGTTCCACGGCATCGCGCCGACGCACGTTGAGCGCCCGATTGCGCGCCGCGGAATAGAGGTAGGCGCGAAAGCTGCCGGAGACCACAAGCGTTTCGCGATCGCGCCAGACGGCGAGGAACAGCTCCTGCACTACCTCCTCCGCCCGCGCCCGGTCGCCGACATAGCGCGCCGTGAACGCGACCAGCGGCCCGTGCATAGCCCGGAAACACCGTTCGAAGGCGAACGCATCGCCCGCGCGGATCTGCGCGGGAAGCTGGGGGTCGAGGGCAAGTTCGCCGGCGGGCATGCGGCAACTTACGCCCGGGACGGCCCGGTGTTTCGCGGGCGGAGGGTCAGGCCGTCGCGGGATGGTCTGCGCTCACGGACCCGACGTCAGGCTCGGCAGCGGTAGCACAACGCCCGGTCGACTGTCCAAGTCGACCGGGCGTCATCACTACCACCAGCGCGAATCCCTAGCGATCAAACTCCGCATCCGGCACAAACACCGGCTGTGCCGCACCAGGCCCGCCCTTCTCCACCTTGCTCCGCGTAATCTCCGGCAATCCGGCCGCCTTCAACATCGCGTTGAGCTTCGGCAAGTCGGCCGCAATGATG
>NZ_JBILKJ010000191.1:0-4474 GCF_044376735.1 Gemmatimonas sp. | reverse complement strand
TGCGCAGGCAACGACGTGGATCGAGTTCACGGATACCGGCGAACGATGTGCCGGGCACCGGGATCAGGAAGTTCACCGGCACGCTCTTCACCTCGAGTTCGCGCAGCGACAGCGCCAGATCGATCACGTCGTCGTCGCTCTCGCCCATGCCCAGAATACCGCCGCTGCACGTCTTCATGCCCGCGGCCTTCACTGCCTCCACGGTGTTCACCCGATCCTCGAAGGTGTGCGTGCCCACGACTTCCGGCGTGAAGTTGGCCGACGTGTTGAGATTGTGATTGACCGTTTCCACGCCGGCCTCCTTCAGGCGCAGCACCTGCTCCTCGTTGAGCAGACCGAGGCACGCACACACCTTGAGGTCGTGCTTCGCGCGCACCGCGCGCACGGCGTCGAGGACCTTATTGAACACCGTCTCGCCGGGTGCCCGACCCGAAATCACCATGCACAGCGTGCCGGCCTTCAGCTGCGCGGCGCGATCGGCCGCTTCCATGATCTTCTCCTGCGCCATCATCGGATACTTCTCGATCTCGGCGGTGGAGATCTTCGACTGCGAGCAATAGCCGCAGTCTTCCGGGCACAGGCCGCTTTGCGCGTTCAGCAGGAAGTGCAGGCGCACGCGATTACCCCACGTGGCGCGTCGCACGCGGTACGCCGCCGCCAGTTGGTCGAGCAGCTGATCATCCGGCGCGGACAGCACGGCATGGGCCTGTTCACGCGTGATGACCTCACCGGCCAAGGCGCGGTCGGCGAGGAGTTGCCAGTCAGAAAATCCGGACGACATGGAGATCATGGAGAAGAAGGGGAGAGCAGCACATCAAGACCACCACCTTCGGCGGCCGCCGCGAGGGCATCGAGATCATCAGGACGGTCGACCCACGGGAAACGCAGAATCGTATAGTGCGGCAGCAGCGTGACCAGCGCATCGAAATTGGTGGCCTCGGCTACCGTGGTGTCATGATCGGACAGGGCGGTGAGCACGATGGCCCGCACCGGCACGCCCATCGCTTCAGCGGCGCGCACGGTGAGCAGCACGTGATTCAACACCCCCAACTTGTTGCCGGCGACCAGCAGCAGCGGCAGCTGCCAGCGCACGAACAGGTCGAGATACGACACGTTGGCGGTGATTGGCACCAGCAATCCGCCGGCACCTTCCACCAGCACGACCTCGGCGTCCTGTTCGATCCGCGCCAGCGCCGCGTCGAGCACGGCGACGTCGATTGCCAGGTTGGCGCGCTCCGCCGCGATCATCGGCGCCAGCGGCTCCTCGAGCACGTACGGTCGCACCACCGACAACGGCTGCGTCGATCCAGCCGCCGCCCGTAGGCGGTCGGCATCAGACGCGAGCCCGTGATCGGACACCGGGCGTTCGATCACCCCGCTCTCGATCGGCTTCATCGCGGCCACCCGCAGCCCAAGCACGCGCGCCCGCGCGGCCAGGGCGCATGTCACGACCGTCTTGCCGATCCCGGTGTCGGTGCCGGTTATGCCGTAACGGATCGGACTAGTCATCGACGGGCCCCCCCGTGCCGATTGCCTCGGCGCGCGCGCCACCAAGGAAGCGGTGGATCACGCCGTACACGAGATCGAGCTCGCTGTCGGTGATGCAGTACGGCGGCAGGCAGTACGCCACATTGCCGAGTGGTCGTAGCAGCACGCCTTCCTGCAGCGAATACGCGGCCAGTTCGCGGCCGATGTCGCTGAGGTAGCCGGCAGGCGCGTCCAGCTCGATCGCCGCGATGGTGCCGATCTGCCGCACCGCGCGTACCCCCTTCACACCGCGGACTGCGTCGAGGTGACGGGCGTGCGCCACTTCGATGCGCACCCGATCGTCTTCGCTGTCGTCGTCGAACAGCCCGAGTGAGGCCAGCGCTGCCGCGCAGGCAATCGGATTGGCCGTGTACGAGTGGCCATGAAAGAACGTCTTCGTGCGGTCGGCACTGCGGAAGGCATCGAAGATGTCCTCCGTGGCCGCCGTCGCGCCCAGCGGCAGCACACCGCCGGTGAGTCCCTTCGACATGCACAGCAGGTCGGGGCGCACATCGGCCCGCTCGCAGGCGAACAGCGGACCGGTGCGACCGAACCCCGTGAGCACTTCGTCGGCGATCAGATGCACGCCGGCGGCCGCTGTGCGCGCGCGGATGTCCTGCAGCACCTGCTCGTCCCACACGCGCATGCCGCTGGCCCCGAGCACGAGCGGCTCCACGATCACCGCCGCCAACTCGGTACCTCGCTCCGCGATGAGCGCATCGAGTGCCGCGATGGTGTCCCCTTCGGTGGGGTCGGGCAGGCGCGCGACTTCGAACAGCAGCGGCTCGTACATCTGCGTGAACACCCCGCGCCCGCTCGCCGCCATCGCGCCGAATGTGTCACCATGATAGGCGTTGTCGAGCGCGGCGATCAGGCGGCGTGGCGTGCCGCGGTTCGCGAACGACTGCAGCGAGAGCTTGATGGCCACCTCCACCGCGGTGGACCCATCGTCGGAGAAGAAGATCTTCGACAAGCTGCGCGGCAGGCGCTGCACGAGTGCTGCGGCGAGCGCCGCTGCTGGCTCGTGCGTGAAGCCAGCAAAGATCACCTGATCGAGACGCTTCGCCTGCGCGGTGATGGCTTCGACGATGTCGTCGTGACAGTGCCCGTGGGTGGTCACCCACCACGACGAGATGGCATCGAGGATCGGTCGCTCGTGCGCGTCATACAGCCAGGCGCCCTTGGCGCGAACGATCGGTACCGGCAGCGGCGCCTGATGATGCTGTGTATACGGATGCCACACGTGCGCCGCGTCGTGCAGCAGCACGAGATCAGCGGCGTTGTGGGTCGGTGCGTCGTCGCCGTCGTCATCGGGGTCGACGCCGTCGCTGAACCCGTCGAGATCGTCAACCGAGTTCTCGTCGAGGTCGAAATCGTCGTCATCGTGCGGATGGCTCATCCGGGCATCCCGCGCATGGCATCGATGAGGTTGGCAGCGAGGGCGTCGACGAGTGCCATCGGGTGCGCGGCCGACACCGAGATGCGCAGGCGCGACGTACCGGTCGGCACGGTGGGCGGTCGCACTCCCCCCACCAGGAAGCCGCGACGCCGCATGTCCGCAACGAGTCGCATGGTGTGCATCGGATCGCCGATCACGATCGGGATGATGTGTCCGTCGTGCATGCCCGGCGCTTCGCGTCCGGCGGCACGCAGGCGCGCGCGCAGGCGCGTGGCGCGGTCGCGCACCGCGTCACGGCGCCACGATTCCACCTGTGCGATCCGCAGCGCTTCCAGCGTTGCCGCCGAAATGGCGGCTGGTGCACCGGTGGTGTACACGAACGACCGCGCGCGACTGGTGAGATAGTCCACCAGCACCTGCGAACCGGCCACATACGCCCCCGAGGTCCCCATCGCCTTGCCCAGCGTCCCCACGATCACATCGATCTGGCCGGTCACCCCGAAGTGTTCCACCGATCCGGCGCCCGACGCGCCCAGCACGCCCGTGCCGTGCGCGTCGTCTACATAGGTCCACGCGTCGAACCGACGCGCCAGCGGCACCAGCCGGTCGAGCGGGAAGAGGTCGCCGTCCATCGAGAAGATCCCTTCCACCACGATCAACGCCCGACGGAACACGTGACGGTCGGCCTCGAGCATCTCGGCCAGCGCCTCGACGTCGGCGTGCGGAAACACGCGGATCGTTGCCTTGGACAGCCGGCAGCCATCGATCAGCGAGGCGTGACTCAGCGCATCGGAGTAGATCACGTCGCCGGGACCCACGAGCGCGGGAATCGTACCGACGTTCGCCATGTAGCCCGACGGAAACAGCAGCGCGTGCTCGCAGCCCTTGAAGCGTGCCAGGGCACGCTCGAGCGCTTCATGGATCGGGTGATTTCCCGAGATCAGCCGCGCCGCGCCGGCCCCGACGCCGTCGGCCTGCAGCACCGCGCTCGCCGCACGGGCCAGACGTGGATCGGACGCGAGCCCGAGATAGTCGTTCGAGGCGAAGTCGGCGACCCGCTCGCCGTTGAGCAGCACGGTGCCGGCGTGTCGCTGATGCACCTGTCGGAGCGTGCGACGCAGCCCGGCGCTCTGCAGGGCCTGCAGCTCCTCGTCGAGCGCGGCATTCATGCCACGTGTTTCCGTGGCCTCCGCGGGCGCCGTGGCATCGACCATGAGGCTGCTCACCGGATGACGAACGTGAGGTGCGTACTGGTCGGATGGGCCGAGCAGGCGCCACCGAAGGTGCCAGGGGGCGCGGTGTACTCCGTCTGATCGCCGGCGGGAACGGTGAACATCGCCAGCCGATGCTGGATCGTATCCTCGTTCACCACGCGGATCGTCCGGCGCGCCCCGCCGCCGCGCACGAACACCGTGTCGCCAAGTGGTGTGGTGCGGCCGTACGCATCGGTGACCATCGCCACGCCGCCGCGCGTCACGCGGATCAGCGTGTCTGGACGCGGCCAGCTGAACCACGCGAGTCCGGCGCTTGCCACGATCACGGCGACCA
>NZ_JBILKJ010000018.1:0-48808 GCF_044376735.1 Gemmatimonas sp. | reverse complement strand
TCAGCGCGCTCAAGGGGCGGAAGTGGGACGCCGTGATCGACGAATCCGCGTCGCTGGCCAGCGCGCCCGAGTGGGTGAAGCTCTCGGCCGAGCTGCTGCGCGACAACGTCGACCAGTATCTGTTCATCTCGACGCGCTCGGTGTACCAGGATCTCAGCCGCGTGCCGATGTCGATCGAGGCCCCGGTGCTCACGCTCGAAAACTCGCCGGTCGAGGCGGGCAAGCCGCTCCCCTACGGTCATGCGAAGGCGTATGCCGAGAAGGCCGCGCACGCCGCCATGCCGGGGCGTGTCACGGTGGTGCGTCCGGGGCTCATCGTCGGTCCGGAAGACGACACCGACCGTTTCACGTCCTGGCCCGTGCGCATCGCCCGCGGCGGCGAGGTGCTGGTGCCGGGTGATGGTACCGACCACGTGCAGGTCATCGATGTGCGCGACCTGGTGAAGTTCTGCGTCACGTTGGTCGAGAACCGCACGTATGGCGTGTTCAACGGCGTGGGCCCGCAGATGGGGATGCCGTTCAAGGAGTTCGTGTCGCGCATTCAGAAGGGTGTCGGCAGCAATCCCACGTACACATGGGTGGATGCCGACTTCCTGCGGGCGAATGGCGCGAACCCCTATGGAAAAGAGTTGCCGGTGTTTCAGGTGATGCGTGGACGCACGGCTGGCTTCGCGCGCATCGACATCACGCCCGAACTCAAGGCGGGGCTCACGGTGCGCCCCATGGAAGACACCGCGCGCGACACGCTCGCATGGTGGCGCACGCTGCCGGCCGATCGTCAGGCCGCGATCAAGACCGGCTTCACGCCGGAGCGGGAAGCGGCGCTGCTGGCGCTCTGGAAGGCGCGTAGCCCCAAGTGAGCCCGGGCGGCACGTCGGCCCCGCTTCGTCTCGACGATTTCGACGCGGGGCCGGCCGCACTGGCCCGCCGGTGGTCGGTGTTTTCCGATCGCGTGATGGGTGGCGTGAGTATCGTGAACGGTACGATGGCGACCGTGCACGGCCGCCACGCGCTGCATCTCACCGGCCGCGTGTCCCTCGAACAAAACGGCGGATTCATCCAGGCAGCCTGCTCGCTCGGCGAGCCGCCGGGGAGCGGTGTCAACGCGCGCGGATTTCGCGGCGTGGCGCTTAGCGTGTGTGGCACCCCCGGTTCGTACTTCGTGCATCTGCGTACCGCCGATACGCGCGCGCCGTGGCAGTACTACGGCGCGCCGCTACCGGTGTCGGCGGAATGGACGCGCGTGGTGCTCGACTGGGGGGCCTTCACGCCGGTATCGCTCGCCACGCCGCTGGATGTGAGCCGCATCGTGCGCATCGGCGTCGTGGCGGCGAAGACGGCGTTTCGCGCGGATGTCGCGCTGTCGGAGCTGTGGCTCACGTGAGCTGACGGCCGCGGCGGCGTGAGCCGGCTCAGCACGGAACGCCGCCGCGCACACCGCTGATACTCACGAACAACGAATCACCAGCGCGCGCCGTGCCCGCGCGTTGCATCGGTACCGCCACCCGTGATCCGCATCGCGACGATGTGCGCACCGACGGAGTGCGCCCACCCGCAATGACACCAAGCGTGTACGAGGTTTCCTGTTCCACCGGACCGAGTGTCAGCTGTGCGTGTGCCGCCGTATCGGCGTTTGCGCCGAGGATGAGGACGGAGACAGGCAGCGTCGCGCCGCTGTCCAGCGGCATTTCCCCCGACACCAGAAACGGGTGATACGGCGCCAGCTCGATGCCACGCAAACTCCGGAGCTGCTTGCCCGAGCCGACATTCACCCGGAGTGGTTCGGCATCGGTGAACGCCGAATCCTGTGCGTAGTACGACACCTTGAGCGTTGACGGGAGCCGGGTGTCCTTCGCGCAACCGGCGCAGGCGGCCACGAGGCTCAGGAGTGCACACACACGAGTCATTCGAGGGCCAGCTGGGAGTGTTGAACGACACGCCTGGCCTACCGGCGACGCGTGCCTGCTCCACGAAACTAGCGCACGGGGCGCCGCAGGCGTCACAGGAATCGGCAGCGCAGGCGGTGTTTCCCCGTCACGTCGCCGCGCGACCCGGTGCCTCGAGACCCAACGCCGCCCATCCACCCACGCCCAGGCGGCGCATGGTGTCGATGTTCCGTTGGTAGATGTTGGGCGCGTCGGGGAAGGCTGCCACCGCGCGGCTCACACTCGCCTCGCGCAGCAGGTGGAGCATGGGGTACGGTGAGCGATTCGTGCAGTTCGTCACGTCGCTGCTCGACGTGCCGGCGAACTGATACGCCGGGTGAAAGCTGGCGATCTGCACCACGCCTTCCAGCCCCAACGCCTCAACGGTCGCCTCGGCGATGTCGAGGAAATCGTTGTACTCGAGAAAGTCGGTGAGCACGAGCGGGTGAATGAGCAACGTCGTATCGATGACACTCGCATCCGCTTGCACCAGCGCGTGCAACTCGCGCTCGAGCGCTGAACGCAGCGCGTTCGTGTTCTGCGCATCGCTCACGGTGTAGCGCACCTGCTCGTTCACGTACACCGCGCGCGCGAAGGGACACAGCTGCAGGCCGATCACCGCGCGCTCCAGCCACGTACGGGTGGCGGCGACGACGGCGGCCACCTGTGCCTCTTCACGGGAATCGCTCATCGGCGGGGCTGCGGTGCGACTGGCCGCTTCAACAACCGGTCGAGTCGTGCCGACAGCTCGTCGCGCACACCGGCCGGTGCGTTGTCCGGCAACAGGTTCCGCAACTCGTGCGGATCGGCCTGCAGATCGTAGAGTTCGTCCATCCCCGTGAGTTCGTCGTAGCGGATGTACTTGTAGCGGTCGGTACGCACAGCCTTGTATCCCATGCCCTTGAGGCGTGGGAACTCGGTATCCGAGTAGTACTCGATCAATAGCTCGTCGCGAATCTCCGTGGTGTCGTGGCGCAGGGCGCGCAGCAGCGAGCGCCCGTCCATGCTGGCTGGGATGGTCGCACCACCGAGTTCGAGCATGGTGGGCGCGATATCGACGTTGCTGGCGAGCGCATTCGGCGTCACGCCGGGCTTCACGACGCCCGGATAACGCACGATCAGCGGGATGTGCGTGCTGGGCTCGTACGCCAGCCGGCGCTCCTGCGCCAATCCGAACTCGCCGTAGAAGAACCCCTGATCGCTGGTCACGATGAACACCGTTTCGTCGAGCACGCCCTTCGCTTCCAGCGCCGTGATCACGGCGCCGATGCCACGATCCACCGCGAGGAGCATACGCAGCCGATCACGCACGTACTGGTCGGGCAGCCCACCCTGCGGGCTGCGCGGATCGTTGGCATCGACCGGCCGTTGGAGCGCCGGCTTCCCGGTCAGCGGCGCGCGCCAGCTGACGCCGTGCGGAATCGAGTCGTGGACGAACGCGCCTTCGTCGCCGGGTGCTGGCGGGAAGGAGCGCACCTGATTCGGGTAGATCTCCGGATGCGCCGCTTTCTGGGCGATGAACGCCAGGAACGGCGTGTCGGCCGGGGCGGCCTTGATGAACGACACCGCATGCGCCGTGAGAATATCGGTCATGTAGCCTTTCACGCCGGCCACCACACCGTCCACGTTCAGCGTAGGATCGAAGTAGACCCCCTGCCCCACGAAGCTCACCCAGCGGTCGAAGCCCGGCCTCGGGGAATCGTCCTCGTGGCCCATGTGCCATTTGCCGAAGAAGCCAGTATGATAGCCGGCGTCGTGCAACAGCTTCGGGAAGGTGACGAGCTGATGGCTGCGCTCCGCCCGCTCGCCGTTGTCGACGATGCCGTTATGGAATGGGTACTGTCCGGTCATGAACACGGCGCGGCTGGGCGAGCAGAGGGGCGCCGAGGTGAAGAACCGGCGGAATGACGCGCCTTCGGTGGCCAGCCGCTTCAGGTTCGGCAGATCCACGAACGGGTGGTCGACCATGTCGTCGTAGCGGACATCGTCGAGCAGGATGAACACGATGTTGGGTGGTCGCGGCGGAGCGGTTGGGGGTGCCGAGGCATCTCGGGCGCCCGCCGTGCCCGCCGATGTCAGGGCCAGCAACGCGCTGGCGAGAAGCACGAAAGGGCGTGCCCACTGCCGTGCCCGAGGCGCATGCATCCCGACGCTCCGTTTGCCCAAGGGTGAGGTCCTGCCGGTCCCGGTCAACCGCCGGCACAGCGGAAGCGCCCGGAATGTCGTACAATATGGCGTGGTTGGCTTGGAGCGTGTCCGCCTCTGTCCGGCCCCATGGAGTCTCCGTTGTGCCCGCCGCGCCACCACAACCCGAGGATCTGCTCATGACGCCGTTCACGCCATCGCCGCTCTCCCGCCGCCAGTGGCTCAAATCCTCGGGGCTGGTAGCCGGAGGGGCCATGGCCACCGGATCGCTCACGCCCGCCCTGCTCCCGGCGCTCGAACCTGACGCCACGCACGTGATCGACGGGCAGACGACGGCGGCCGGCTTCGCCGCGCATGAGCAGATGGTGGCGGCAGCCCGCCGCGCCGAGGGGCCGATCCGCCTCGCCTCCAACGAGAACCCGTACGGCATGGCGCCGAGCGCCCGCAAGGCGATCGAAGCCGGCTGGAAGCAGCATGCCTGGTACGGCGCGCCGTCGCTGCCGAATCTCAAGCAGATCTACGCCGATTCGGTGGGCGTGCCGGCCGACCATATCATGATCGTGGCCGGATCGAGTGAGCTGCTCAGCATCGTCTGTCTCGCCTACGGCATGAAGGGTGACGTGCTCACCCCCTGGCCCACGTACGAGGGACTGCCGCGGTACGCCGAGTCGCTCGGCATCCGGGTGCACAAGGTGCCGCTGGCGGCGGATCTGTCACACGATCTCGAGACGATGGACCGCCGTCTCACGCAGGCGGTCGATCTCACCTTCGTGTGCAATCCGAACAACCCCACGGGAAACCTCACCAATGACGCGAAGTTGCGCGCCTTCGTGAGCAGTGCCTCTCGTCGCTCGATGGTGCTGGTCGACGAAGCGTACCACGATTTCGTGACCGACCCGTCGTACACGTCGCTGGTGGACATGGTGAAGAAGGGCGAGAACGTGATCATCTCGCGCACCGCGTCCAAGATTCACGGACTCGCCGGCCTGCGCACGGCCTTCGTGATCGCGCGTCCCGACATCATTGCCCGCTTGCAGCCGCTCAGCACGAGCGCGCCCGGTGTGTTCGGTGCCTTGGGCGCCGCGGCCTCGATTCAGGACACGGCGTTTCAGGCCATGTGCAAGCAGCGCAACCAGGAAGGGCGCGAAATCATGAAGGCCGCCATCGCGAAGATGGGGCGCAAGATGACCGAGTCGCAGACCAACTTCGTATTCTTCCACGCCGGCATGCCGGTGGAGCAGGTGCAGAAGGCGATGCTGGCGAAGGGCTTCATGATCGGCCGCGCGTTTCCGCCGTACACCGACTGGGCGCGCATCTCGATCGGCACGCCCGACGAAATGCGGGCGGTCGCCGCAGCGCTGCCGGAAGTGATCAGCGGAGCGCCGAAATCACTGGGGTCGTCGGAGCGCTGACGCTGGCCGGTGCGGGGACGGTGCCGTAACGCCGTTCCCGCTTGGCGTAGTCCGCGAACACCGCATCGAGATCGGCGGTGGAAAGATCGGGGAAGTTCACGTCGAGAAACGCCAGTTCCGCGTACGCGCTCTCCCAGAGTAGGAAGTCCGACAGCCGTCGTTCGCCGCCGGTACGCAGCACGAGATCGACCGGCGGCAGGATGTTGGTGTCGGCCAACGCGTCGCCTCGCCCTTCGGCCATCGCGTAGGCCTCATGAATGGCCGCCCGGCTGGAGTAGTCCACCGCCACGCGGAGATGCATGCGCGTGCCCTTGGCGGTGCGCGCTTCGGTCGCGGTAATCGCCTCGCACAGCGCGCGCGGCAATCGGTCACGGCGTCCGATCACCGACAGCCGGATGCCGTGCTTGAGCAGCTTGGCGAGCTGGCGTTCGAGGTGCGACGCGAAGAGATCGAACAGGAAGCCCACTTCGTCCGCCGGACGTTTCCAGTTGTCGCTGGAGAACGCGTACAGGGTGAGCTGCTCCACGCCGCGTTGCGCACAGTACGCCACGACCTCGCGCGCCGTGTGCGCGCCGCGTGCGTGCCCCATCCAGCGGGGACGTCCCTTGCCGGTGGCCCACCGGCCGTTGCCGTCCATGATCAACGCCAGATGTTGCGGAACCCGCGTCATGCGCCTCCCACGCGCTTGATCAGCGCTTCCATGTGCGAAAGATACCGCTCGAGCGCCGAACGTCCGGCGGTCGCGAGTCGGTACTCGGTGCGCGGAATGCGCCCGTCAAAGCCCTTCGTGCAGATGATGTATCCGGCGTCTTCCAGCTTGCGCGCGTGCACCGACACGTTGCCGTCCGAGGTGTCGAGCACCGCTTTGAGTTCGTTGAACGTGAGCGATTCGTGCACCGCCAACGCACTCACGATCGCCAGGCGGACGCGCTCGTGGATGAGACGATCGAGCGTCATCGGCGTCAATGCGTCTCCGTCGACGGCGGTCAAGGGCGTTCCCTGGTTGGGTGCGATGGCGCCGGATGATGCGCGTCGGGCGCGGGCGGCACTGCCATCGCGCTTATCCACCATGCCGCCGGGCGATGCGGACGCCGAACACGAGATGCAGCGCGCCAAAGCCCAGCGCCATCATGAGGTCTCCGTTGCTGGCGGGCACGAAGAGCGCGAGCACGCCGAGGGTGATGAAGCCGCATCCCATGAGCGGCACGGCGCGGATGGAGAAGGTGCCGGCCGTCGTGACGCCGGTGCCGTACAGCAGCAGCCAGAGCCCGGGGAGCACCCGGGCGGTGAGCTGCGGCGGGATGCCCGGCGTGGTGACATCGACGAGCGCGACGGTGAGCACCGCACCCGCGAGCATGGCGGGCCAGAAGCTGAACAGGAATTTCCGGGCCGGCACACTGAGGAGGCGCGCACCGCCGTCGCCCACGCGGCGGCGCATCTTGGCGTACATCGCGGCGCCGCCGACCACCGCCCCGACCACGGCGGCCGCCAACCACACCGTCAGCCACCGTTGTGGGTCGGGTTGGCGATGGGCCAGCGGCGCGGCCACGAGCGCCATGGCGCCAATCCACGCCAATCCCCAGCCGGGCACGTCGGTGAACGACGCCGCGCCTTCCATGGTGCGCCGGATGAACGACAGGTCCTGCAGGGCCCGGTCGTGCAGGGCGGGCGGTTCCGACGACGGGGCGACCATGGGAAGGAATATCCGCCGGCCGTCGCCAGATGTCAAGTACTTTGTGTTGTAAAGTCAAATACCCGTGACCCAGTCAGATCCGGGGGGGCAGCGCGGCGTCGGGCAACTCTTCGATGAAGTGCAGCAGGTCCGCCTCCGTCACGATGCCCACGAGATGCTGGTCCTCGAGCACCGGCAGACACCCGATTCGCAGTGACCGCATGAGGTGCGCGGCCCGCTGCACCCGTTCGTCCGGCCGGATCGTGGCGATGGGCACATGCATGATCTGCCGCACCTCGATCGCGGCGTTGTGCTGCATCCGCTCGACCTCGGCGATCCGGACCTGTAGCGTCGAGATGGCAGCGCCCATGAGATCCCGATGGCTGACGATGCCGACCAGCCGCCCATGATCATCGACCACCGGGACGTGCCGTACGTGCGCCCACTTCATGATCTCCTCGACGGCGCGCAGGTGCTTTCCCGGCTGTATGGTGAACACCTTGGTCGTCATGATGTCTCTGACGCGCACAGATATCTCGCTGAGTCTCAGGTCCCGTCGACCCGGTGGCCGACGCACCCAACCTGGCCGCGCACGCCGCGGTGGACATCCGGTAAACCCGTACAACCACACCGGTTTTTGCCGTGAGCGCCCCCGGTCCGGTCGCGTGGCCGTGGCGGACCGCCCATACTTCCCGAGAGACCAGCCGTCGATCCGCTGCCGCAATCACGTGGCCGACCGACTCCACTCCGCGAAGGATTCCCGTCAAGATGAAAGTTGTCGTCACCGGCGCCGCCGGCATGGTCGGAAGCAACCTCGTGCATGGACTGAACGCCGTCGGCATCGACGACGTGATCGCCGTCGACGACCTGACCGACGGGCAGAAGTACCGCAACCTGGCCGGCGCGCAAATCAGCGACTACTTCGACAAGTCGGAGTTCTACGACCGCTTCGCGCGCGGCGAGTTCGGTCACGTCGACGCGGTCCTGCATGAGGGCGCCTGCTCCGACACGATGGAGCACAACGGCCGCTTCATGCTGGAGAACAACTATCGCCACTCGAAGGATCTGCTCGACGCCTGTCAGCGGCAGGGCACCCGCCTGCTGTACGCCTCGTCAGCCGCCACCTACGGCGGCAGTGCCTCGTTCCGCGAGGAGCCCGAGTTCGAGCAGCCGCTGAACGTGTACGGCTACTCCAAGCTGCTGTTCGACAACGTCGTGCGTCGCCTGCTGCCATCAGCCACCGCGCAGGTGGTGGGCTTTCGCTATTTCAACGTGTACGGGCCACGCGAGCAGCACAAAGCCCGCATGGCGTCGGTGGCGTTCCACCACTTCAACCAGTTCCGCGAAACGGGCAAGGTCCGCTTGTTCGGCGAGTACGGCGGCTACGCACCGGGTGAACAGTCGCGCGACTTCGTGTTCGTGAACGACGTGGTCGCCGTGAACCTGTGGTTCCTCCAGCACCCCGACCAGAGCGGCATCTTCAACCTCGGCACCGGTCGCGCCCAGCCCTTCAACGATGTGGCCGTGGCCACCGTGAACGCCGTGCGTGGGTTGCGCGGCGAAGCGGCGTTGCCGATCGACCAGCTGATCGAACACGGGCTGCTCGAGTACATCGACTTCCCCGATGCGCTCAAGGGCAAGTACCAGTGCTTCACGCAGGCCGATCTCACCCAGCTGCGCCGCACCGGCTGCGATCATCGCTTTGCCGACGTGGCCACGGGGATCACGCAGTACGTAACGTGGCTGGCCGCACAGCCGGCGGCGTGAGCAACCGAACTGGTCGTTATTGGCGGAGAGGAGTGGAGACAGACGGTTCCTGACGGCGACGCCGAACGGCATGGCGGACACGACCATCGTGACGCATACTCTCAGTAGATGGTCTGAGTTTCCGGCGCCGAGTCGGAGAGGTCCCCGATCTCGGCATGGACTTGCTACGAGGCGACGCCCCATGTCTTTGCACACGGATGTCAGCACGCCCGACCACTACCACAAGGTGGTGGATTGCCAGTGGGCCTGTCCCGCGCACACCAACGTCCCGGAATACCTCCGGCTCATCGCGCAGGGACGGTACACCGAATCGTATCTGCTCAACCGCGAATCCAACGTCTTCCCGGGCATTCTGGGAAGAACCTGCGATCGCCCCTGCGAGCCCGCCTGCCGGCGCGGCCGCGTTGACGGCAAGCCCGTCGCCATCTGTCGCCTCAAGCGGGTCGCCGCCGACCTCCGCGACGACATCAGCGCCTATCTCCCGAAGCCGGTCACCAATCGCAACGGTAAGCGTATCGCGCTCATCGGTGCCGGCCCGTCGTCGCTCACGGTGGCCAACGACCTGCTGCCGCTGGGCTACGAGGTCGTGATCTACGAGAAGAACGCGCAGGCCGGTGGACTGATGCGCGTGAACATCCCGTCGTTCCGTCTCCCTGAGCAGGTGCTCAACGAGGAGACGCAGTGCATCATCGATATGGGCGCCGAGGTACGGTACAACACGCCGGTGGAAAGCCTGCGCACCCTGCTCGATGAACAGTACGACGCCGTCTTCGTAGGCAGCGGCGCGCCCAAGGGTAAGGAGCTCGACATTCCGGGACGATGGGACCCGGCCGCGCGCGATCAGATCCATATCGGCATCGAGTGGCTCAGCTCCGTGCACTTCGGCCACATCGAGTCCGTCGGCGAGAACGTGCTCATCATTGGCGTGGGCAACACCGCCATGGATTGCTGCCGCACGTCGCGCCGGCTCGGCGGCACCAACACCAACGTCATCGCCCGCCGCGGCCGCAAGTTCTTCAAGGCGTCGCCATGGGAACTCGAGGACGCCGAGGAAGAAGGGATTCACATCATTGAGAATCACGCGCCCAAGCGGTTCGTCATCGAAGACGGCAAGCTGGTGGGTATGGAGTTCGAGCGGCTGGAGTGGAGCGAGGTGAACGGCCGCCAGACCAGTACCGTCATCGACACGATCATCATGCCGTGCGACACGGTCATCCTCGCCATCGGCCAGGACAACGCGTTCCCGTGGATCGAGCGCGACATCGGCATCGAGTTCGACCAGTGGGATATGCCGGTGGTCAACAAGGCGTCGTTCCAGTCGTCGCGCGCCGACGTGTTCTTCGGCGGCGACGCCGCGTGGGGACCCCAGAACATCATCTGGGCGGTAGAACACGGACACCAGGCGGCGATCTCGATTCACAAGCACTGCCTCGGCGAAGACGTGACCGACCGTCCCGCGCAGGGCATGCATCTGACCAGCACCAAGATGGGTATGCACTCGTGGATGTACAGCAACGAGTTCAATCCGTCGCCGCGAGCCCAGATGTCGCACGCCGAGCTCGTGAAGCGCTTCGCGAGCGTCAGTGAAGAGGTGGAGCTGGGCTACACGCCGGAGCAGACCGCCACCGAAGTGCAGCGCTGCCTGAATTGCGATATCGAGACCCACTTCACCGCGAAGCTGTGCATCGAGTGCGACGCCTGCATCGATGTGTGCCCGGTGAACTGTCTCACCATCGCGCCGGTGGCGGAGACCGAAACAGAGCTCCGCACGCGACTCAAGGCGCCGGCGGACAACCTCTCGCAGGATCTGTATGTATCCGAGGCGCTGCCGCAGACACAGCGCATCATGGTGAAGGACGAAGACATCTGCCTGCATTGCGGGCTCTGCGCTGAACGTTGCCCCACCGCCGCGTGGGACATGCAGAAATTCTCTCTCGTGTTGCCCTATGCGTTCAGCGCGTCGGGCACCGTCGTTCCGGTGAGCGTATGAGCGGCATCAACGATTTCGCCTTCAAAATGGCGACCGTGAACGGCACCGGCTCGGCCAGCGCGAACAGCTTGCTGATGCAGGCGATCTTCCGGATGGGCATCCCGGTCACGGGCAAGAACATCTTCCCCTCGAACATCCAGGGACTGCCCACGTTCTACGAAGTACGTGTCAGCAAGCACGGCTACACCGCGCGTCCGCAGCACGTCGATCTCGTGGTGGCGCTCAACCCCAGCACGTACGCCAAGGATGTGGCCACGGTGCGTCCGGGCGGCTACCTCGTGTACGACTCGTCGTGGCCACTCGACGCCGAGCTCGAGCGCGAAGGGATCACGATCATCGGCATTCCGTTCGGACGGATGTGCGTGGACACCTTCGTCGGTGACCGCGATCGCACGCTGCTGCGCAACATCGTGTACGCCGGCGCGCTGGCGGCGCTGCTGGAGATCGACATGGACATCATCGGGCAGATGCTGCTCGAGAAGTTCTCCAAGAAGAAGAAGCTGCTCGAAGCCAACAACACGGCCATCCGGCTGGGCTACGACTATGCGAAGGAGCACTTCGCCTGTCCGCTCCCCTTCCATCTCGAGAAGATGGACGCCACCGGCGACTCCATTCTCATCGACGGCAACACCGCCGCCGGCTTAGGCGCCGTCTACGCGGGCGCCACCGTGGGGGCCTGGTATCCGATCACGCCGTCCACGTCGCTCATGGAAGCGTTTCGCATGTTCTGTGAGCGCTACCGCGTGGAACCCGAGACCGGTCTACACAAGTACTGCATCATTCAGGCGGAAGACGAACTCTCGGCGGCCGGCATCGTGATCGGCGCCGGCTGGGCGGGCGCCCGCGCCTTCACGAACACGTCGGGCCCCGGCATCTCGCTCATGCAGGAGTTCATCGGCCTCGCGTACTACACCGAGATTCCTGCGGTCTTCTACGACATCCAGCGCACCGGGCCGGCCACCGGCATGCCCACCCGCACGCAGCAGTGCGATCTGATGTCGCTGGCCTACGCCTCGCACGGTGATACGAAGCATATCGTGCTGTTCCCGTGCAGCCCGGAAGAATGCTTCTACATCGGCACCACGGCGTTCGATCTGGCCGAGCGCTTTCAGACGCCGGTGTTCGTGGCGAGTGATCTCGACATCGGCATGAACGACTGGATGTGCAAGCGCCTGGTGTGGGACGACAGCTATCGGCCCGATCGCGGCAAGGTGCTCGATGCCGCCGCCCTCGAGCAGGTGAAGAAGTTCTCGCGGTACCTCGATGTGGATGGCGACGGCATCGCCGCGCGCACACTGCCCGGCGTGCATCCCAACGGCGCGTACTTCGTGCGCGGCTCGGGGCATGACAAGCACGGCGCGTACACCGAAGACTCCGACGCGTATCAGGAAGTGGTCGATCGGCTCACGCGCAAGTTCGCCACGGCGGCGACGGTCGTCCCGGCGCCGGAGTTCCACATGCAGCCGGATGCCCACGTCGGCATCGTGTCGCTGGGCAGCTGCCACGCGGCGGTACTCGAAGCCGTCGATCGCTTGCGCGAGCAGGGCATCGTGGCCGACTACATGCGCATCAAGGCGTTCCCGTTCAACAGCAGTGTGCGCGAGTTCATCGACGCACACGATGCGGTGTTCGTGGTGGAGCAGAACCGTGACGCGCAGCTCCGTTCACTGCTGGCGATCGAGACTGGTGTGCCTCGCGATAACATGACATCCGTGCTCGACTACGGTGGTATGCCGCTCACCGCGAATGTGGTCGTCTCCGCCATCGCGAACCATTTTGCCCAGGTGCCCGCATGACGTCCATTGCCAAACCACCGGTCCGCCATCCGGGGCTGCAGCGCAACGCGCTGGGCTTCACGGTCCGCGACTACGAAGGGGCCATGTCCACGCTGTGCGCCGGCTGTGGCCACGACTCGGTCACGGCAGCCCTCGTGCAGTCGTTTTGGGAGCTGTCGTTGCCGCCGCATCGCGCAGCGAAGATGAGCGGCATCGGCTGCTCGTCGAAAACCACGGCGTATTTCATGAAGCAGTCGCACGGCTTCAATAGCGTGCACGGGCGCATGCCGTCGGTCACGTCGGGCGCCAGCGCGGCCAATCGTGACCTTACCTACATCGGCATTTCCGGCGACGGCGACTCGCTCAGCATCGGTCTGGGGCAGCTGTCACACGCCATCCGTCGCAACGTGCGCATGCTGTACGTGATCGACAACAACGGCGTGTACGGCCTCACCAAAGGGCAGTTCTCCGCCTCGGCCGATATCGGCTCCACGTCGAAGAAGGGCGAGGCCAACCTGCAGCAGCCCATCGACCCGGTGTTGCTGGCGCTCACGCTGGGCGCCACCTTCGTGGCCCGCAGCTTCTCGGGCGACAAGGCGCAGCTCGTGCCCATCCTCAAGGCCGGCCTGTCGCACAACGGCCTGGCGCTCATCGACGTGATCTCACCGTGCGTGACCTTCAACGACCACGAAGGCTCCACCAAGAGCTACAAGTTCACGCGCGAGCACGAGGTCGAGATTTCGGCGGCGGACTTCGTGCCGTTGCGTCGCGAGATCACCGCACCCGAGACCGAGAGCGACGTGTCGGTGGTGGCCATGCACGACGGGAGCACGGTGCGCTTCCGCAAGACGGCCGACAGCTACGATCCCACCGACCGCGAGCAGGCCTACGCGCATGTGCGCGCCTGCCAGCTTCGCCACGAGGTAGCGACCGGGCTGCTGTTCATCGACGAGAGTGGCCAGGACATGCACACCATGGCCAGAACTGTCACGCAGCCGCTGGTCGACGTGCCGTTCGCGGATCTCTGCCCGGGGAATGCGGCGCTGCAGTCGTTGATGGAGCGGTATCGCTAGGACGGCTCGTCAGCACCGAACAAAGATCGGCTGGAGAGCGCCCTGCGCTCAGGCGCCCAGCAGCGAAGCGGCACCGCGGAGCGTCCGGTCGGGACGACACGCGGTGCCGCTTCGGCGCTGTGAGTCGCTACGTGCCCCGGCGCTCGCGACTCCCGCGACTGCCATCAGACGGGTTCCGCGGCTGCGCCGTGCGGGTGGGCGCGTTGCGTGGTTCGGGGGAACGCGCCTGCGGTGATTCCTGCGGTGACGAGGACTCCGGTGTGCGTAGCGGGGCGGCCCGCTCCGAGCGACCCTCGCTACGCTGGGTATCTCGACCGCGATTGCCGCCGCCACGCGCCTCGCCGTCACTCCGCCCGACCTCGCGCTGCGGCAGTCCGTTGCGATAACCGTCCGGCGACGCCGATCCGCCCTGCGCGCGAGGCTGCGCCGAGCGCCCGACGCGATTGTCGTCCACCAGGTCCCGACCACGCCCGTTGTCGCGCCCGTCGCGGTAGCCGTCGCGAGCACCGACGCGATTGCCAGCTCGGTACCCGTCACGGTACCCGTCACGATTGCCGTCCCGACGCGCATCGAAACGCACGTCGCGATGATAGCCCGCGTACCGATCCACGTTGCGATAGTTGACCGTGCGATAGACGACGTTGCGATTCACGAACACGTCGCGGTAGCGCGGGCTCACGTAGATGTTCGTGACGTGAATGAACGGCCGCGAGCGGGCACGCCAGCCGCCGCCATAGCCCACGTATACGTCATCCCAGCCGTTGTAGTACACGGCACGGCGGCCCCAGTCGAGATCGTAGTTCAGCCAGCCGCCGATCGGGAAACCCACCCCGAACGACCAGTAGCGGCTGGAGAACCCGACATTGAAGATGGGCCGCGTGTACACGAGAATGGGATCGTACACCGGCACGTAGATCACGCGTGGCTGTGCCGGCACGATCACGTAGCTGTTCGACTCGCGCACCACCTGCTGCTGCGAGGTGGACACCAGATTCCCCTGAGTGTCCGCCAGGCGACGCATGCGCTGCACGGCCGCCATCACGTCGCTCGACTGATAGGCGTAGGCACGCCCCAGCGTCGCGGTCCAGTCGCCCTTGTCGGCCATCATGTTGAGCGCCGACTGGTAGTGCGCGACCGATTTCACGCTCACATCCCACGACTGCTCGTCGATGCCGGCGGTGCCGTGCTCGCGCACCCAGCGCGCCGCGTCCTCCACCTGATCGGGGAAGGTGGACGCCACCAGCACCTGCGCCAGCAGCGCATCGGGATAGAGCGCGATCGGACCGACCAGATTGTCGAGCTGGTTGTCGGCGAATCGCTCGACGTCGATCACCTCGTTTCGTGGCGCCGCGACAACCTGGGCCGTGAGCGATGCGAGGGGGGAAGCAGTAACCAGCGACAGCGCCAACAGAGGAACGAACGGACTATGGGACATGGTGCCGCTCCGACAGGGGACACGGGAAAACCTCTCACGCGCCCTACGGTGCAGGATGCATACCTCGACGGTGGCGCGGCGAAGTGCGTTATGTCACAACGACTTGGCGTTTGTCGTCGGTCGTTCGGCGGCGTCGCCCTATCCTCGATTCAGGACAGGAGGCTCGCCGAAAGTGGACATTTTCGCGGGGTCGGACGTGCGGGCTAGGCTCGACGGGAACCCCGCCGCTCTGCGGGCGCTCCGCGAGAGGGAAGCCACCGGCGGCGAGCCTGACGTCGTCAGCCTCGGGGGCGACGCCGACGCGCTCACCTTTTGCGATTGCGCGGCCGAAAGCCCGCTCAGTCGCCGGAGCTGCTGTTTCGATGAAGTGGGCGAATGACATCCGGTGCGCCGCCCTTCAGCATCATCCGTGCCCGCCACACGAGTCGTCGCGGGAATGCAGGCGCTCGGGCCCGAGTGCGCCCGCGTCGATCGCTGGTGTGACAGTGGTGGTGTGTCGGCGCCCGATCGTCAGAGCACAATCAGCGAGGCAGCGGTGGCCCCGCGCACGGCGTCAATGGCAATCGATCGATCGAATGTGACAAGTGCGCCGCCGCGGCTGACGGCGAGCGCCAGCAGGTAAACATCGGTCAATTGCCGCGGTCCGTGGATGCGTGTGGTGTCGACAAGCTGATCATTGAGTACGCTGACGTCGTCGGCCCAAAACTCATGAACGGACTCGAGGCTTGCTCGACGCAGCTTTCCGACGATGTCCACGACCGCGTGCGCGCCGGGGTAGCCCGCGTGACTCATGATCCTCACACACCCGTTTTGCGTGATAGGACACGAGGCCCAGCCATTGATCGCATTCGCCGAGAACCAGCCGACGGCGGCGTGGTGCGAAATGTGATCCGCATCAAACAAGGCGATGAGCACGTTCACATCGAGCAGCGCGCGCATTAGTAGGCATCGTCCTGTCGGAGTCGGTCGATCAGGTCATTGGTAACGACAGCGCCGCGCGACGCGAACGGCTGCACACCGTAGATGGCCCGCGGCTCGTGCACCGCCGACGTCGCGAGCCCTGTCGGCTCGCGAGGCGCGGTCAGCGCTTGTCGCATCAGTTCCGAGACGACCTGCCCCATGGATTTGCGCTCGCGCCGGGCGCGCTCTTTTGCCGCGGCGAGCACATCGTCGGCAATATCGAGTGTGGTTCTCATACGTTGATGCTAGCGCATCACGCATCAGATGTCCAGTTCGTTGCGCGGGCCGATTCGGCGGCGACGTTGGCGCGCGGTTGCAATGGGCCACCGGCGGCAAGGGTACCGAGCGCACGTGGAGTCGGCGTGAGCTGGAAGCGGTGCTGGCACCGTGGCGTACACACGCCGGAGTCCGATGATTTCCTGCTGGCGCGCCCGCACACCGCTAGAACTTCCAGTTGTAGCCCACGCGGACCACCTGCGTTTCGAGGTAGTCCGTGCTCACCATCCGGAAGTTCGTGCCGCGAAGCGTGCGCTCGGCCTGCATCGTGTTCAATAAATCCGTCGCGTTCACGACGATCTCCCCCCGTCCCTGCTGCACGCTCTTCTTCATGCCGACATCGAGCGAGTAGCGACTCTCGATGCGCCCCTGCGGCAAGAGGTCGGGGGCGAGGTACACCTGGCTGACCTGCGCTTGCCACGCCTGTGGCAACTTGATCGTCGCGTTCAGCTTGGCGTTTCCCGAGGTGAGCGTTTGCCGCGCCGCGGCGTACTGCACCGGCACCGGATACCGATTGACGACCGCAAAGGCGTCGATGCTCCGGTGAAACGCATTCGCATTGGCACTCAAGGTCAGCCGCGGCGAGATGGTCTGCTGCCACACCACTTCGGCGCCCGTGCTGCGGCTGCGTCCGGCATTCTGGAACACGTTGTACAACAGCACACTGCCCGGCACCTATGTGGCGATGCGCGTGATGGTGCCGTCCACGATGCGATGGTACACGGCGGCGTACACACTGCCCTTCGACGAGCTGGTCTTGTAGCCCAGCTCCGACGACGTGGAGTACTACGGTTGCAACGCGGGGTTGCCGACCTTGATCAGCTCCGGTTCGTCGTACTTGGGGAAGATGCGGATATCGACTTCATTCGGCCGATCCACCCGCCGGTTGAAGAACAGCGACAGCTTGCGGGAGTCGTCGAACTTGTACGCCGCGCGCACATTCGGGAACGGCTGCACGTACCGGTAGCCGTCGCTCGTGTACGTGTTGTGATCGGGGTTCACCTCGTAGTCCACCTGTACCTGCTCGAAGCGCACGCCACCCTCGAGCTCTACGCGCTGCCCCTCGAACACATAGGTACCGTACAGCGCCGGGATCGTTTCACGGTACGTGGCCCAGCCGCCCGCACCGGTATCGAGGGGTGAGTTCCTGCCGGCAAAGAACTGCATGTTCACCGGAATCGATCGGTACCGCCCTTTGAAGCCGGCCTCGAGGCGCCCCTGCTTCAGTGGCTTCGTGTAGTCGGCATTGATATCCACCACGTGCTCGTCCGACAGCAACTTGAAGGCATCGTTGCCGACGAACGTGGGCACGGTGTTCGTGAAGAAGTACTGCTCGTCTTCGCGGTGAAACGAGTAGTTGCCGGTGAACGCGAGCGTGTGCCCGGGCTGCAGGAACTTGTGCGTGAACACCGTTGAACCGAACGCCGTGTACTTCACCTCGTCTTCGAGGAATTGCCACAAGCGGTACCGATTCTGCAGTGAGCCGCTGAAGTACGGATTGTCGCCGTTGTCGAGAATCTTCTCGCGGTTGAACAGCCCGGACATGCTGAACGTGTTGCGCTCGTTGAACGCATGGTCCACGCCCGCGTTCACCGTGGCGTAGTCGGTGCGTCGGTTGCGCTTGATCTGCTGAATGATCACCGTCCCGTCGTCGTACGTGCGCGTCGAGAACTCGTTCTTGTTGAGCGTGGGCGAGTAGAGCCAGTCGGCTTGCACGAAGGTGTTGGTGGCACCCTTCCGATAGTTGATTGAGGCCGACGGATTGAACTTCGGCGTGCCTTGGTACTGCGGACGGATGGTGGGCAGGTTCTCTTTTCTCACCCACAACGCGCCGGCGCCACCCATCGGTTCAAGGGGTCAGAGTCGTTGAACGCCCGCGATGTTTTGTGGCCATTCAGCATGTTTTGGTGACGGTGAACGTCGCCGGCGACGGAATATTGGCGCCTCGTTACCCAGCTGCCCCGCAACGGACGTCGCGTGGACGCGAACGGTACCCCTTCGCTCATTTTTCTGCGTGTTCTGATATGTCTCGCATCCCGCGCATTCTCCTCCCAGGTGTCCCCGTTCACCATGTGCAGCGCGGTAACAACCGAGAACCGGTCTTCGTGGATGATCGGGACCGGCGGATTTATCGAGAACTCCTGATGGAGGGCTGCCACCGGCTCGAGTGTGCGGTGCACGCATATGTGTTCATGTCGAATCACATTCACCTGCTGTTGACCCCGGCACGGGCCGACGCGGTTGCGGCGCTGACACAGTGGATGGGGCGGAAATATGTCCGGGCATACAACACGCGACACCACCGCACGGGGACGCTGTGGGAAGGACGGTTCCGGTCTAGCGTGATTGACTCAGCTCGGTATCTCCTCAACTGCTGTCGCTACATCGACCAGAATCCGGTGCGCGCCGGCATCGTTCCGTTTCCGGCCGCCTATCGGTGGTCCAGTTACGCGCGGCTGGCTCACGGGGGGCGTGATGACCTCATCACGGAGCACTCGGAATACCGCGCGCTTGGCACTTCGCCGACCGAGCGACAGGCTGCATACCGAACGTTGTGTATGCCGTCGGTCGAACCGGACGTAGCTGGGGGGATTCGCCGAGCCGTTCGCCGAGGGGAGGTGCTTGGATCAGCGGCCTTTGCCGATGAGGTGGGTATGCGGCTCGGGCGGCCTGTCAGTCGTTTGGGACACGGAGGGAACCGTCGCAATGGGTCCTTCACGGGATAGTTCGAGCGGTCTTTTCAAAGGGTCAGTCTTTTCAAGGGGTCAGAGTCGTTGAAGTCCGTCGTTCAACGACTCTGACCCCTTGAAGACCTGGACCCCTTGAAGACCTGAGTCGTTGAAGTCCGTCGTTCAACGACTCTGACCCCTTGAAGACCCCGTGAAGAGACCCCCGGAAACCCCTACACGTCCTCGCGCGTCACGCCCGCACACGCCATCACCAGCTCCGCCCCGTACACCATGGCTGGCGTTTGATAGCCAGCCCGCACCTCGCCGCGCAGCACCCGCTCCACCACCGCCAACGCGCAGGCCACGGTCCACTCCACCCCGGCCTCGGGGCCGTGCAGTCGCGCCGCCGCGCGCCCGCCCGCGCCATCCGACACCTCGCCCCACACATGCGTCACCGTCTGCGCTCGGCGCGACGCTGACGGACCGGGCTTCACGCCGCGCCGCAACAGCGCGCGGAACCAGCCCATCGAAAGGAGCGGTCGCAGCCACTGCATCACGGCCATCGACTGCCGCGCCGCACTCGGCAACACCGTGTATTCCTCGATGTTCGGAATGCCCGTGCTGTAGTACGCGGTGAACACGTCGCCCCACGTCAACTGCGTCACCACCACCGGGCCGGCGCCGAAATCCACCGACCGCGTCTTCATCGCCGAGGTGGCACGTTCGAATCGGCCGTTCACGCGCACGCGATTCCCGAAGCGTAGCAACTCGATCACGGTGCGCTGCGTGCCCGGCGGCAATCCGCTCGGCCCTACACTGTGAAAGGCCATCGTGAGGTGCGTCGCCGAGGGCAATCGCTGCTTGAGATACACGGCGAGGCAATCGGTGGGCACCACATCGAATCCCACCGCCGGCATCACCATCACCCCGCGCTGCTTCGCCTCTGCATCGCGCGCTGCAGCGGCTTCGAACACGGGAAACTCCCCCGTGATATCGAGGTAGTGCACCCCGGTTCGCAGACACGCCTCCACCATGGGGCGTGAGGTGTACAGGAAGGGTCCGGCGCAGTGCATCACCGCCGTGACCCCCGCGAGCGCCGCATCGAGCGCGCGCGCATCGTCCAGCGCGCAGACGCGATGCGCCAGCCCCAACTCGTGACCCAGCGCCGCGAGCGCCGCCGCATTGCGGCCTGCCAGAATCGGCGCCATGCCGCGTTGCACGCACGCGCGGGCCATCGCTTCGCCCACGTACCCGGTCGCTCCGTAGAGCAGAAATGTTGAAGCCATACGGGAAGCTACCGCCGGGGGCACCGTCGCGTTCGCCCGGCGGCGCAGCACGGTACGACCTCAGCCTTCGCGGGCAACCTCGCGCACGGCAACCTCGCGAACGAAGTCCGCGACCCGATCGGGCACCGTGAGCGGAAGCATGTGCCCCGCGCCCTCCACCAGCTCGAGGCGCACCTGCGGCAGCATCGCCTGAAACGCCACGCCGTGGAGCTGCGGATCGAGCACGCGGTCGCGCGTGCCGTACAACACGGCCATCGGCAGCGCGAGCGTGTGATAGCGCTGCATCAAGGGGGGCATGTCGGCGGGAACGGCCACCAGATCGGTCGAGGCCGACACGAACGCCGATGGTCGCATCCCCAGCATGCCCCCGCCCGCCGTCGCAAAGTCGACCGGCACGGCGTCGGGTCCGAAGATCACGTCGAGCATGGCATCGCGACGCGCCATCGACAGTGGCGTAGCGAGGGTCCACCCGATCGCGGCGCGCACCACGGGACGCTCCACCATGAGACCCGTGAAGATGCCGGGCACCGTGTCCTGCGGCATCGTGAGCGGCGCGATCAGCGCGAGCGCGCGCACGAGCGCGGGATGCGCCACCGCCGTGGCCAACGCCACGGCACCGCCCAGCGAATGACCGACCAGCACCGGACGGTCGAGCCCGAGCGCGCGGATGAACGCCGCCACCGTCTCCGCCTGCGCGATCGGTCCCGCCGCCACACCCGCCGCCCGCGTGCTGTAGCCCGAGCCCGGACGCTCCATCACGATCACCCGGAACTGCGGCGCGAGGCGCGCGAGCAGCGAGTGCGTGAAGTGGAAGGCATTGCCGCCCAACCCGTGCACCAACAGCAACGTGACAGGGCCCCTGCCCTGCTCGATGTAGTGGATGCGCGCGCCATCGATCTCGACGAACCGGCCGGCCGGCGGCAGCGCGCGCTCCACGCGTCGCGCAACCTGCGCCGTGAACAGCACCAGGCTCGCCATCAGCAGTGCCAGGGTGGCGACCACGATGAGGACGATCGTGGCACCGCTCATGTAGGCAGCCCTCTCGCCATGACTGACCAGTACGAGACCGGCAGCAGCCGCGCCAACAACGACAGCCCCATCGCGTCACTCCCTACAAGAAGCCGTGCCCGGCGCTGCTCGACGCCGCGCACAATGATCTCGCCCGCCGTGCTCGGCGGCATGCGGAGGAACTTCGCGAACGCGGCGCGACGACGCGCCACCTCGGGGCCGTCCACGCCCTGCGGCGCGCGCGCACGCTCGGAGATGTTCGTGCGAACGCCACCCGGATGCACCAGCGTCACGCCGACCGTACTCCCGGCGAGCTCGTGGCGCAGCGCTTCCGAAAAGCCGCGCACCGCGAACTTGCTGGCGGCGTACGCCACCTGCTCGGCCGGGGCCACGATCCCGAAGATGCTGGAGATGTTCACGAGCCGGGCCTCGGTGCTGGCCCGCAGCAGCGGCAGAAAGGCGCGCGTCATGCCGACCACGCCGTGGAAGTTGATGTTGAAGAGCCAGTCGAAATCGGCTTCGCTCACCATCTCGAAGGTGCCGCCCAACGCCACGCCGGCATTGTTCACCAACAGATCGGCGCCGCCATGCTGGGCCGACACGATCGCCGGGAAGGCCGCGACCATGGCGCGATCGGCCACGTCGAGATGATGCGACGTGATGCGCACGCCACCCGACGGCAACAACGACACCGTCTCGGCCAGCCCGCGCGCGTCGATGTCGGCCAGCGCGAGATGACAGCCGCGCTGCGCCAGCGACGTGGCGATGGCGCGCCCGATGCCGCTGCCGGCACCGGTGATGACCGCCGTGCGGCCACGCAGGATCATCGCATCAGCCATGGACGGGCTCCGTAGGTTCGGTTCAGGGGGTCTTCACGGGGCCCCGGTTCAACGACTCTGACCCCTTGAAGACCCCTTGAAGACCCCTCCTTGAAGACCCCTCCTTGAAGACCCCTCCTTGAAGACCCCTTGAACCCCTTGAACGCGGACCCGCCAACTACCGCCGTGAATTCCAGCGCCGGATCGTCCACCCGCCCGTGCCGCAGCGACAACAGATCCTTCACATAATTCTGATACAGGCGCCACGGTGCGCGATCACCCTGCTTGGGCAATCGCGACGCCGCGCGCTGCACGTACCCCGACGTGAAATCGAACACTGGCGTCTCCTGCATCGCGGGATCGCGGCGTGGCGTCACCTGCACGTAGCCGCGTGCCCGCATGTGGTTGAGCAGACGGCACACGTGCTGCGCGATCAGGTCGCACTTGAGCGTCCACGATGCGTTCGTGTAGCCCACCGCCGCCGCCATGTTCGGTACGTCGCTCAGCATCATCCCCTTGTAGATCATCGTCGTGGCGAAGTCCACCGCCGCGCCGTCCACCACCAGCGTCACCCCCGACAGCAGCGACATGCGTAGCCCGGTGGCCGCCACCACGAGGTCCGCGTCGAGGTGGGCTCCCGACTCCAGCACCACGCCCGTGGCATCGAAGTGGGCGATCCGGTCGGTCACGATCGAGGCACGATGCTCGCGCAGGGCCACGAACAGATCGCCGTCCGGCACCATGCACAGGCGCTCGTCCCACGGCTGATAGCGCGGACTGAAGTGCTCGTCGAACGGAATCTCCGGACCCAGCTGCGCTTCCGCTTCCGTGCGCAGCGTCTTCTTGAACAGCGCCGGACGCGTGCGGGCGATGTAGTAGTAGAACATGCTGCGCGCCACGTTCTTCCAGCGCGTGAGCGCGTACGCCAGTCGCGACGGCAGCCAGCGACGGAGCGCGTCAGCGACCACGTCCACCGAGGGCAGCGAGGCGATGTAGCTCGGCGAACGCTGCAGCATCGTCACGTGCGCCGCCGCCCGGTCACCGCCGGCCATTGCCGGCACCAGCGTCACCGCCGTGGCGCCGCTGCCGATCACGACCACGCGCATGCCGTGGTAATCCAGATCCTCGGGCCAGTGCTGCGGATGCACCACACGTCCCGTAAACGCCGACATCCCCGGCCACTCCGGCGTGTAGCCCTGCGCGTAGTCGTAGTAGCCCGCGCAGCTGTAGAGAAAGCCGCAGCTCAGACGTTGCGGCGTGCGGTCGGCACCGACCTCGAGGTCCACCGTCCAGCGAGCATCGGCCGACGACCACTCGGCGCGGACCAGCCGATGACGGTAGCGGATCGCCCGATCGATCCCGCACTCGCGCGCCGTCTCCTCGATGTACGCCTTGATCGAGGGTCCGTCGGCGATCGCCTTGGCTTGGCGCCACGGGCGAAAGCGATAGCCGAGCGTGTACATGTCGGAGTCGGAGCGGATGCCGGGATAGCGGAACAGGTCCCAGGTGCCCCCCATCTGCTCGCGCCCTTCCACGATGGCATAGGTGAGCCCGGCACACGATGTCTGCAGGTGCCAGGCGGCACTGATGCCGGACAGTCCAGCGCCGATGATCAGGACGTCGAGGTGTTCCACGCGCTCTCCGGGAAGTCAGGCACGACCGGCGCATCGCCGACGCACCTTGGCAAGCTATGGTGTCAGCGCGTGTCACGGCGAGGGGGCGGCCATTTGATTCCCCACGCGTTTCGCGTCAGAATAGGGAACGACCGATCGCGGCGACCCGCCGTTGCCGGATGCCAGGTATGCCCCACCCTTCGTCATCGACCGCGTTCGTACGCGAACGCCGTCCCGGGAGTGCTTCGTGAACGTCGTCCGATCCCTGTGGTGCCTCGCCCTGCTCACCGCGAGCAGCCTCGAGGCACAGCAATCGTCCCGCACCGAGCCGGTCACCGGCCTGCGGAACAACAGCACGGGCTACCACGCCCTCGTGGGGGCGCGTGTGGTTACCGCCCCAGGTCAGGTGCTGACCAACGCCACCATCGTCGTTCGCAACGGCCTCATTACCGCCGTCGGCGCCGGCATGGCCGCACCGGCCGGGGCCCGCGTGTGGGACCTCAAGGGGCTCACGGTCTATCCCGGCTTCGTCGACGCCTCGGCCGATCTCGGCGGGGACGCTCCAGCGACCGGTGGCGATGTCGGCCCCACGCACTGGAATCCGCAGGTGCGGGCGTGGTTCAGCACGACGTCCAACGTGAAGGACGACTCCACCCGTCGCACCGCGCTCCGCTCGTTGGGCTTCGGCGCGGCCCTCGCCGTGCCGCGGCAGGGCATCTTCCGCGGCACCACGTCGGTGGTGAATCTCGACGATGCCGGCGTGCGCGAACGCGTGCTGCGCCCCGATCTCACGCAGTCGGTCGGCTTCCAGCGCTCGTTCGCGCTGGGCGGCATGTATCCCAACTCCGCCATGGGCACCGTCGCGCTGATGAAGCAGACGCTGATGGATGCCGAGTGGTACGGCCGCGCCTGGGGGGCCTACGAAACCAGCGGCCGCTCGCTGCTACCGCCGGAAACGAGTGAGGCGCTCGCCGCCCTCGGCAAGGCCGTGAAGGGCACGCAGCCCGTGCTGTTCGAGACCACGAGCGAAGAGGAATACCTCCGCGCCTACAAGCTCGCGCAGGACTACAAGCTCACGCCGTGGTTCCGCGGCAGCGGGCAGGAGTACCGCCTCATCGACGTGCTGAAGGGACGCACGCAGCCGCTCGTAATTCCGCTCACCTTCCCCGACGCCCCCAACGTGTCGAGCCCGGAAGCGGCCACCAACGTGTCGCTGGCCGATCTCCGCCACTGGTATCTCGCGCCCACCAATCCGGCGCAGCTGGCCGCGGCCGGCGTGCCCTTTGCCATCACCGCCGACGGACTCTCGTCGCTCACGCAGTTCCTGCCCAACCTCCGGACCGCCGTGGCCCGCGGCCTCACGCCCGACAAGGCGCTGGCGGCGCTCACCACCGTGCCCGCCACGTGGCTGGGCATCGAGAAGACGCACGGCACCATCGCCACCGGCAAGGTGGCCAACTTCGTCATCACCGAGGGCGACCTGTTCACCGAAGAAGCGGCGGTGCGCGACGTCTGGGTGAGAGGCGCCCCCTACGCCGTCACACGACCGCCCCAGATCGACCCGCGCGGGACGTGGGCGATCACCTCCGACGATGCCGGGACGTTCAAGAACGTCACGCTGCGTCTCGACGGGCCGCTCAATCGCATCCGTGGCACGGTGGAAATGTCCGGTCGTCGCCCGGTGCCGCTGTCGTCGGTGCGCGTCATCGCCGAAACCGGACGCCTGGAGGCGACCTTCCCGGGCGAACCACTCGGTCAGGAAGGCGCGCTGCTGCTGGCCGGCTCGGTGAGTGACACCACGTTCTTCGGCTGGCTGTCGCTCCCCAATGGCACCGATGCCCGCTACCGCGGCGCACGCACGGAAGCGTTCGCCGGCCCGGCCCGCGGCACGGTGGCGGTGAAGGTGCCGAAGATCGACCTGCCGTTCATCCGTCCGTCCATGGAGTTCGGCCGTTCGGCGCCGCCGGTGCAGCCGGCCGTGGTGCTCGTGCGCAATGCCACGGTGTGGACACAGGGATCGCAGGGGCGTTTGGAAAACGCCGACCTGCTGGTGCAGGCCGGCAAGGTGGTGCGCGTGGGGCAGAAGCTCGCCGCACCGGCTGGTGCGGTGATCATCGACGCCACCGGCAAGCACGTCACGCCGGGACTCATCGATCCGCACACGCACTCGGGCGTCAGCGCGCTCAACGAGTCGGGCTTCGCGATCGTCCCTGAAGTGCAGATGGGCGATGTGATCACGCACAACAACATCTGGTTCTATCGCCAGCTCGCCGGCGGTCTCACCACCACGATGATCAAGCACGGCTCGGCCAACCCCATCGGTGGCGAGAACGTGTTCGTGAAGACGCGGTGGGGCTCGCTCCCCGACGAGTACAAGATCGAAGGGGCGCCGCGCACGGTGAAGTTTGCCCTCGGCGAGAATCCCAAGCGCAGCCCCACGCGCTATCCGAACACGCGCATGGGCGTGCAGGAAATCATCCGCGATCATTTCCTGGCCGCGCGTGATTACGAGAAGGAATGGAAGAGCTGGGAGAAGACGAAGACGGGCATCCCGCCGCGCAAGGATCTGCGCATGGACGCCATTCTCGATATTCTCAACCAGAAGCTGCTGGTGTCATCGCACGGCTATCGCGCCGACGAATTCCTCGCGCTCGTGCGGTTGGCCGAAGAGTTCGGCTTCCGCGTTCAGACGCTGCAGCACGGCGTGGAAGCGTACAAGATCGCCAGTGAGCTCAAGAAGTCCGGGATCGCGGCCGTGGTGTGGAGCGACTGGGGCGCCTTCAAGCTCGAGGCGTACGATGCCACGTCGTACAACGCGCGCCTGCTCATCGAAGCCGGCGTGGTCACGTCGCTGCACTCCGACGACGCCGAAATCTCGACCCGCATGAACTGGGAAGCGGGCAAGCTGCTGCGCTCGGGGCTGGACGAGATCATGGCGCTGTCCACGGTGACCAATCAGTCGGCGAAGGCCATCGCGATCGACAGCAGAGTCGGCTCGTTGGAAGCCGGCAAGGACGCCGACTTCGTGATCTGGAACGGCAATCCGCTCTCGCAGTTCACCAAGGCCGAGCAGACGTGGGTGGACGGCCGCAAGTATTTCTCGCTCGACGAAGACAAAGTGCTCCGCGAGGATGTCGCGAAGCAGCGCGCGCAGCTCATTCAGGCCGTGATCGCGGCTGGCGGCACCGACACCGCACCTGCCGGTGGACCGGCGCGTGGTCGCGGCGGCGAGGGTGCACGCAAGTGACCCGTCCATTTCTTTCGACCAGGCACACCATGCGAACCATGAACACCACGGCGCACCTGACCGCGCTGGCGCTGGCGACGGCGCTTGCCGGCCTGCTCGCTCCTCGCGCCGTGAGCGCGCAGGAGCGTATGACGGTGGCGCCGCAGGAGCAGCCGGTCGTGCTGCGCGGCGCCACGATTCACACCGTCACCAAGGGGACGATCACCAACGGCACCATCGTCCTCGACCGCGGCAAGATCACCGCGATCGGCGGCCCCGACGTGGCCGTGCCGCGTGGCGCGAAGGTGGTGGACCTCGCCGGGAAGCACATCTATCCCGGTCTCATCGACGCTTATAGCACGGTCGGTATCACCGAGATCGGCTCGGTGGACGTCTCGAACGACATCCGCGAACAGGGCGACTTCAATCCCAATGTGCGCGCCGAAGTGGCGGTGAACGCCGAAAGCCGGCACATCGGCACGACGCGCTCGGCGGGCGTGCTGGTGGCCTTCAGCACACCGGAAGGCGGCGTGATCTCGGGGCTGTCATCGGCACTGTCCCTGGAAGGCTGGACGTGGGAAGAGATGTCGATGAAGGGCGCGGCCGCGCTCAACGTGAAGTGGCCCGACCCCAATGCGCGTCCGGGAGGACGCTTCGGCGGCGGTGGCCCCGGTGGTCGTGGTGCGGCGGGTCCGCCGCCGAAGACGTACGCCGAG
The DNA here is from genome assembly GCF_044376735.1 of Gemmatimonas sp. Lineage (GTDB taxonomy): Bacteria > Gemmatimonadota > Gemmatimonadetes > Gemmatimonadales > Gemmatimonadaceae > Gemmatimonas. The sequence continues at coordinate 21,042 of NZ_JBILKJ010000018.1, read as the reverse complement.
CAGGTGGAGCAGATCAAGGAGTATTTCGCGGAAGCGCGGGCGTACCGTGATGCCGTGAAGTCGAAGCAGGTGGTGCGCACCGATGCGCGCTACGCGGCGATGATTCCGGCCATCGACGGCGCGATCCCGGTGGTCGTGGCGGCGGAAGGGGCGGCGCAGATCAACGATGCGATCACGTGGGGGAAGGCCGAGGGCATCAAGCTCGTGATTCGCGGCGGACGCGACGCGCTGTTCGTGGCCGATCGCCTGAAGGCCGAGAACGTACCGGTGATTCTCACGTCCACCATGTCGGCGCCCGATCGTGAGTACGAAGGCTACGACAATGCCTACGCCACGCCGGCGAAGTTGCACGCCGCCGGTGTGAAGTTCGCGATCGCCGGCGGTTCCGGTGCGCTGTACAGCTACCGCCTGCCGTGGGAAGCGGGCGTGGCGGTGGCGTTCGGCCTGCCCGAAGAGGAAGCGCTCAAGGCGGTCACCATCAACGCCGCCGAATTCATGGGCGTCGCCGACAAGGTGGGCTCGCTGGAGGTGGGCAAGGAGGCCACGCTGCTGATCACGACGGGAACGCCGCTGGACATGACGAGCAACATCATCCAGTCGTACATCCAGGGGCGCGAGATCAACATGATGGACATCCACAAGCTCTTCTTCCAGAAGTACATGGAGAAGATCAAGCAGCAGGCGCCGCGGAAGATCACGCCGTAAGTCGGGCGTACGGCCGAGGGGCCATCCTCCACGTGATGGCCGGACACAGCAACGGGCAGCCCGTCGCGACGCGAAGTCGCCACGAGCTGCCCGTTTGTGCCATCGGCGTGGGTCAGTCCACGATCACATTGTAACCCGACGCACTGGTCATGCCGGGATAACCGCCCGCACGGCCGGCAAGGTCAGATGCCTTCATCAGCAAATCCCGTTGCCACCACGTAGCCCGAGAAGTGCCACAGGTTGAGGCGAAGGGTGTTGCCCCTGAGGGTCGCGCTGAGCACCTCATCGATGCCCACCTGTCCCTTCGCCGCATCCACCTGCGAATTCGACTTGAAGTAGCCGCCGAACAGCGGCTGCTTCTTCAGCTCATGCTTGGTCGCCTTGACGTTGACCGAGAGGGTGAGCGGCTTGAGGAACACCGTGCCGTGCGGCGCGAAGTCGTACGCGACGATCTTCCCGGGGAGGACGGTCATCGTGATCGTCATCGTGTCCCGCGGAATCGCACCCGCGGGCACCGTGAGCGTGACATCGAGGTCCGGCAACGCCAGCGACCCGCCCGACTTGGCCGTGAGGAGCCTGGACACCGTCAGCGGCGTGGACACCACCGCATTGCGCTCCAACCCCGCCACCTTCTTGGCCTGCCCGGGCGGCAACACGCCGGCCCGTACCGCGACATCGAGTTCCGCCGGTGCCGTCGCCGTTTCCGACGCACAGGCCGCGGCGACGGCGATCGTCGCCGCGCCCATCACCACGCGGAACCACGCCTGCAAACTCTGCTTCTTTGTGTTGCTGCTCATTCGACTTCCTCCTCGTTAGGGAAATTACGTCGTCATTCGGAGCCGGGCTGCGACCTCCCGTAATCCGGGTCCGACGGTTTCGAGCATCGGCACCATGATTCCGCTTCATCGTCATGGTGGCAGCCGCACTCGTTTCAGGATGACAGGGTCGGCTGGGATCGTGACATTTTTGCCCTGTCGGACGTCGAATCGGGAGAGAACTCACGTATCCTCGACCCTGCCGATTCATGTGCTCCTTCCATCCCCGTCCGGCGCTGGCCCGATTCGTCACGATCCTGGCGCTGGCAACCGGTACGGCCTGCTCGTCACGCGATTCGAAGGCGGTCGCGGAACCCGGTGCGGTGCTCACGATCGTCAGCGCGGCCGACGCCGACGCCCTGATCCCACCGATTGTCAGCACCACTCAGGGCAAGCAGGTGGTGGACCAGCTGTTCGACCATCTGGCCGAACCCGACTCGTCTCTCGAAACGGTCGGTGACGCCGGCTTCCGCCCCCAGCTCGCGACCGGCTGGCGCTGGAGCGCCGACTCGCTCTCCATCGCCTTCACCATCGATCCGCGAGCGCGATGGCACGACGGCACACCGGTGCGCGCCCGCGACGTCCGCTTCTCCTTCGCGCTCTACACCGACCCCACGGTCGCGTCACCGCATGCGCAGGACTTCGCCGGCATCGATTCCGTCACCGTGCGCGATTCACTCACGGCCGTCGTCTGGTGGCAGACCCGCCATCCGGAGCAGTTCTTTCAGGTGGCGTACAACCTGGCCGTGATGCCGGAGCACCTGCTCGCCACCAGTGCCCGCGACTCGCTGGCCCAGTCGGCGTTCGCCGATCATCCCGTGGGCTCGGGCCGCTTCCGTTTTGAGACGTGGGATCGCCAGGCCTCGCTCGTGCTGGCGGCCGACACCGCGAACTATCGCGGCGCCCCGGCAACCGCCCGCCTCATTTGGGTGGTCGCCCCCGATCCGGCCGCCGCCAACCTGCGGCTGCTGGCCGGTCAGGCCGATGTGCTCGAGTCGGTCCGTGGCGATGCCTACGTGCAGGCGCGCGCGTCGACCCTGGTGCGGACGGTGGAGTACCCCTCGCTCGACTACGGCTACCTCCTCTTCAATTATCAACGGACGGTTTCCGGCGTCCCCCGCCTCTTCGCCGATCGCGCGCTGCGCACGGCCCTGACGCAGGCCATCGACCGTGCCACCGTCGTCGCCAATGCGCTCGACTCGCTGGGCCGCGTGGCGATGGGTCCCTTCACCCATGCCGCCGCCGGCGCCGACTCCACGCTGCGGCAACTGGCCTTCGACACCGTGGCGACCGCCCGGGCGCTCGATGCGCTGGGCTGGGTGCGCAGCGCCGACGGCCAGCGCCGCAAGGGCGGTCAAGCGCTCACGTTCGACGTGCTGCTCCCCTCGTCCAGCAGCACGCGGCAGCACCTCGCCGTCCTGCTGCAGGAACAGTTCCAGCGCGCCGGCATCGGGATGCGCATCACGGCCGTCGAGCCGGCCGTGTTCGGCGCCCGCCTCGAGCAGGGCGATTTCGACGCCGCGCTCAATGTCTGGCGTACCGATCCCAGCCCGTCCGGCATCCGGCAGGTGTGGGGCACCTCCCCGCGCGGCAACATCGGCGCGAACTTCAGCCGCTACACCAACCCGTCCTTCGACGCCTTGGTCGACAGTGCGGTGCGCACCTTCGGTCCCGCCGAGCGGCGAGCGCTGTTCAGCCGCGCCTGGCAGGTAGTCATCGACGATGCCGCCGCCATCTGGATGTACGAACCCCGCAACGTTGCCGCCGTGTCCAATCGCGTCACGCCGGTCGGTCTGCGCGGCGACGCCTGGTGGGCCTCCCTGGCCCAGTGGCGGGTGACATCGCCACCGTCGCCCTGACATGTGGGAACGGGTCGTTGGCCGGCTGGCGCACGCAGGTGCCGTCATGCTGGTCGCCCTGACGCTGAGCTTCGCCCTGCTGCACGTGGCACCGGGTGACGCGCTCTCGTCGGACACCTCCCAGAGCGGGCGCAGCGCCGAGGCCCGCGATGCGCTGCGCCGCCGCCGTGGACTCGACCAGCCACTCGCCGTGCAGTTCACGGGCTACGTGGCCCGCGTGCTGCGCGGCGACCTCGGACGCTCCTACACCACCGACCGACCCGTACGCGAGGCGCTGGCGGAGGCCATCGCCCGCACGCTGCTGTTGACCGGCAGTGGCCTGCTCGCTGCCGTCGTCCTCGGGATGACCGTCGGCATCCTGCAAGGGTGGCGCGGCGACTGGTGGATCAGCCGCGCCCTCGGCGCCGCTCTGGCCGGTACCTATGCCATGCCCGAATTCGTCCTCGCCATCGTCCTGCTGTCGGCGCTGGCCTACGGCACCGGCTGGTTCCCCTCAGGGGGCATGCACGACCCGCTGGTCCAAATCACGGGCAGCCCGTCGGCACGATGGCTGGACACCGCGCGGCACCTCGTCGTGCCCGCCCTCACGCTGGCCCTCGGGTGGGGGGCGGCGGTCAGCCGGCAGCAGCGCGCCGCGCTGCTCGACACCGTCGGCGCCGATTTCGTGCGCACCGCGCGGGCCAAGGGGGTCCGGGAGCGCGCCGTGCTCTTCGTGCACGCCGTGCGGCCGGCCATGCCGGCCGTGTTGGCCGTCATCGGCCTCATGCTCCCCGTGCTGGCGGGGGGGGCGGTGGTGGTGGAGGCGGTGTTCGGCTGGCCGGGCATGGGCTCGCTCCTGCTCCGCGCGGTGTCGGCACGGGACGTCCCGATGGTGGGTGGCGCGATCCTCGTCACCACCGCGGCGGTCACCCTAAGCAGCGTTGGGATCGACCTGGCCGTGCAGCACAGCGACCCGCGCCAGCGGTGACGCCCATGGCCCACCCACTCGTGACCCACACCGCACCCGCCACGCCCGGGCGCCGATGGACCACGGCCCTCGCGCTGGGCACCCTCACCGTGCTGCTGTTGGTGGCCATCGGCGCGCCCTGGCTCGCGCCCTACGATCCCACGGCGCAGCTCGACCTCGTCGCGCTCAAGAATCGCGCACCGTCGTGGAGCCACTGGCTGGGCACCGACGCCTACGCCCGCGATGTGCTCAGCCGAGCCCTCTTCGGCGCACGCACCTCGCTGGCCGTGGCGTCGCTCTCCACCACCATCGCCGTGGCGCTCGGCACCGCGTGGGGCGCCGGCGCCGCCTCGGCCCCTCCCCGACTGGCACAGGCCATGATGGGGCTCGTGGACGTCCTGCGGAGCCTCCCGCGCCTGCTCCTCCTGCTCGGTGCCCTCGTGGCCCTCGGCACGATGACCCCCGCCGTGCTGGCCGTCGTCCTCGGCCTCACATCGTGGACCGGCATCAGCCGTCTCGTGTTCATGAAAATCCGCGCCCTCGACGCCGGGGCCTTCGTCGAGGGCGCTCGCGCTCTGGGGCTGTCCCGTACCGCCGTGCTGCGGCGGCACATCGCCCCCCATCTAGCCGCCCCCCTTGGAGCAGCCGCCCCGCTGCTGCTGGCCGACCTCCTCGCCGTCGAGAGCGGCCTGTCGTTCCTCGGCCTCGGCGTGCGCCCGCCGCTGCCCAGCTGGGGGAACATGGTGCAGGACGCCGTGCCGTTCCTCCAGTCGGCGTGGTGGCTTGTGGCGGTCCCGTGCGTCCTCATCATGGCGACCGTGCTGAGCGCATCCAGCGTGGCCGACCGGCTGGGCGACACGCTGATGTTTTCCGGTCGTCAAACCGAGACTCACTAAGCCTTTTCTTTTTTCGTTCACCCCTCTTTGGTCTGCGTCGTCCCATGCTTCGATCCACCGCGTCGAAATCCCGGCGCCTCTCCATCGCCACAGCCGTGACAGATGAGAGCACGCCCGCGACGGACGTGGACTTCGACGCGTTGGTGGCACGCGGACGGGAGGAAGAGCGAGCCGGACATCGCGAGGCCGCGCGTGCGGCCTACGAACGGGCCATGCGGCAGGTTCGGACCACAGCCGACGCCGCGCAGGTGTCGAGCGTGCTGCGCTGGATCGCCCGCACCTACCATGTCGACGGGAACGTGGCGGCCGCCCGCGACTGCCTCGATGCCGCGCTGGCCATGGCCAACCTGTGGCACGACGACGCGGCCGCCGGTCATGCGATGAATATGCAGGCCGTGGTCTGCTGGCAGCGCGGCGAACTCGATGAGGCCGAGCGGTTGTACCTGCTGGCGCGCGGCCGCGCGGTCGTGGCCAGCGACCTCAAGCTCGCCGCCATGACGGCCCAGAACCTCGGTGTGCTGGCCAACATCCGTGGCGATTTCGAGATTGCCGAAACGCAGTATCTGGCGAGCCTCGCCGATTACCGATCGCTCGGTCTGATCACCGATGTCGGCGGCGCGCTCAACAACCTCGGCAAGATGTACATCGCGCAGCAGCGCTGGACCGAAGCGGAGGCGTCGCTGCGGGAAGGGGCACAGATCTGCGCCCTGAGCGGTGATCTGCTGATCCGCACGCAAATCGACATCAACCTCGCCGAATTGTGGCTCAAGCGCGGTGATTTCGGACGAGCGCAGGAGGCCGTGCGCAAGGCGCTCGATACAGCCGGCCAGACTGGCGATGCATCGGCCATCGGCACGGCCACCAAGCTGCTGGGCATCATTGCCCGCGACACTGGCAATCTCATCGAGGCCGACAAGCACTTTCAGTACGCCGACGAGCTGGCCATCGCGCGCGGCGAAGTCCTCATGCAAGCGGAAATCGCCCGCGAACGCGCCGATCTGGCGCGGCGCACGGGCAAGAACCGCGAGGTGCTGCAGCAGCTCAACCGCTCGCACCGACTCTTCACCATCCTGCGAGCCCAGCCGGATCTCGCGGACGTGGACCAGCGCGTGGGCGACCTCGAGCAGGAGTTCCTGCATGTGGCCCGTCGCTGGGGTGAGTCGATCGAAGCGAAGGACCGCTACACGCAGGGTCACTGCCATCGCGTGGCCGAACTCGCGTGCGCCATCGCCCGGAAGAGCGGGCTCGACGAGCACGCCCTGTTCTGGTTCCGCATCGGCGCGCTGCTGCACGACGTCGGCAAGCTCGTGATCCCGGAAGACGTGCTCAACAAGCCGGGGAAGCTCGACGAGCACGAATGGAAGCTGATGCGGAGCCACACGACCGCCGGGGTCGAGATGCTGGCCGACATCGAGTTCCCGTGGGACGTGCGGCCGCTGATCGAGTCGCATCACGAGCGCTGGGATGGTCGGGGGTATCCGCACGGGCTGGCGGGCGAGCAGATTCCGCTCATCGCGCGCATGCTGAGCATTGCCGACGTCTACGACGCGCTGACCTCGGTCCGCAGCTACAAGGCGGCGCACTCGCACGCCGACGCGATGGAGATCCTGCGCAAGGACGTCGGCACCGCCTTCGACCCGCAGGTGTTCGCGTGGTTCGAGGAGATCGCCGTCGATTGGCCATCCCAGATCGCGCACCTGGAAGAGCCGCCGGCGTCGGCCCCGCACGCCGATGCCGCGATCGCGGGCGCGCTCGCCGGCGCGAGCCAGCCGGCGGCCGAGCCGGTCGTGGCGATCGCCGCCGCCCAGCTCGACGACCTCACGGGGGTCCCGTTGCGTCGCGCCCTGCGCGAGACGGCGGAACACATGCTCGAGGCACGTCGCACCACGGGGCGACCGGTGGCGCTACTGGTCATCGACATCGACCATTTCAAGGCCGTCAACGACGCGTATGGGCATCTGCACGGCGACGCGGTGCTGCGCGGCGTGGTCGAGCAGATGCGTCTCAACTTGCGGCCGTTGGACTACCTGGCCCGCTACGCCGGCGACGAGTTCGTGGTGCTGCTCCCGGGCACGCGTCTCGAGGACGCCTGTGGCGTCGGCGAACGGATCCGCGCCGCCGTACAGTCGTGCCGGTTTACCGGTGCCGATGGCGTGACGCTTCCGCTCACCGTCACGCTCTCCATTGGTGCCGCGGGTGCCCCGGCCCATGGCGACACGTTCGAATCGCTGTTCGGTGCCGCCGACAACGCCCTCTTCGGCGCGAAGCGCGGTGGCCGGAATGCGGTGACGGCGGCGCCGCGTCCCGGCGAACACCGGCAGGAAGTACTGCTCGATTGTTTCGTCGGGCGCACTGCCGAGCGCCAGCGCCTGCAGCAACTCGCCATCGCCGCATGTGACGGGGAGGCGCATGCCGTGGTGGTGTATGGCGAGGCCGGCGTCGGCAAGTCCGCGCTGCTGCGGCGGCTCAGCCCCGACATCGCCGTCCGCGGCGGCGCCATGTTGCGGGGGCAGTGTATCGAGGCAGGCGGCGGTGTTCCCTACGGACCGTGGGTGGACATCCTGCTCTCCGCCCACCGCGCCGGCCTCGTGCCGCCGCGACCGTGGCGCGAACTCACGCGCCTCGTGCCGGAGCTGGCCGCCGAACCGCTGGGCCCCGAGCGCCCGTCGGCAGCAACGCTCGACGAGGGCGCATCCACGAGTGGCCTGAAACGCGTGCTGCTCGAAGAGATCAAGCACTTCCTGCAGATCGCCGCGACGTCGGGCGCGATCGTGGCGATCCTCGACGACATGCAGTGGGGCGACAGCGCCTCCTGGGACGTCCTCGAGTACCTGCTGTCGCGCATTGACGGACAACGGCTGCTCTTCTGCCTGACCGTCCGACCGGAAGACATGAACGACGCCTGCGAATCACGGCTGCGTCGACTGTCGCGATCGGAGCGGTGCTCGGATATCACCCTGCAGCGCTTCGGACCCGACGACGTGAGCGCGCTGCTGCGCGCCACCCTCGGCGGCCCCACCCCCTCGGCGGAGTTGGTCCACTTCATCAGCGCACGCAGCGAGGGGAATCCGTTCTTTGCGGTGCACACCCTGCGGGCCATGGTCGATGACGGGTCGCTCCGCGTGGACGCCGACGGATGGCACTTCGCCATCGGTGACGGGGCGCCGGTGCCGCGCGCCATCGAGAACCTGCTGGCGCGCCGACTCGAGCGGATGAGCCGCCCGCACCGCGACATTCTCGCGCTGGCTGCCGTGGTGGGACGCGAGTTCGATCCCTCCGTGCTCGCCGCGGCCCGCGAGGGTGACGAGGCCAGCGTTCACGAAGCGCTCGACGACGCGCTCGCGGCCGCCGTGCTGGTGCCGGCCGGTCGCGCGCGCGCGACGCTGGCCTTCAGCCATGCCCTGCTCACCCGCACACTGCTGCGTGGCGTCAATCCGCTCCGGCTGCGGGCGATGCACGAACGCGTGGCCCGGGTGTACGACGCCATGCCGCTGCGCGACGTGGCGACCATCGTGATGCATTTCGACGCCGCTGGCATCCCCGCCGAGGCTTACCGGACAGCGCTCGAGGCAGGCGCGCAGGCGCAAGCCGTGTACGCCTACGAATCGGCCGCCGATTACTATCGGATCGCCCGTCGGCACGCCGTCGATGCGGCGGCGCAAGTCGCCTGCGACTGGAAGCTGGCGCTGGTGGAGGAGCTGGGCGGACGCCTCGCGAACGCCGAACGCCATTGCGACGACGTGCTCGCGCACCACGACGTCGCCAGCCACGCGAACTCGAACGCGAACGCGAACGCGACGCGTGACATGGCGCCCGCAGCCCGCCGGATGAAACAGCGGCTCCGCATGCAGCGCGGTGCAGCCGCGCAGGACGTGCTGGCCGAGTGCGAGGCGCTGCTCGCGGACGCCCGCCACGAGCAGTGGATCGAGGAAGAGATCGCGCTGCTCACGATGCTCTCCACGCTGCATCAGCGCCTCGGCAACGTCGCGACCGCCGAAAAGATCGCGCGCGATGCGGTGACGGCGGCAGAACAGCTTGGTCGGCCGTCACTGGAGGCCGACGCCATCATGCGCCTCGGATCGGTGCTGCTCACGTCGAACCCGGCCAACGCGGTGCCTCGGTATCGCCGTGCGCTCGACATCTTCACCAGGATCGGTGATCGCTACGGCCAGCTGCGCTGCCAGATCAACATCGGCAGCGCCTGCGATCGCGCCGGGAGTCACGTGCTGGCCGAAGCCTCGTACCTCACGGCCATCGAGATCGGACGCGAGATTCACGCCGTCGACTTCACGGGCGTGGCCTCGCTGAACCTCGGCGTGCTCATGCTCAAGACCGGACGCCTCGCGCCAGCCCGGCAGCGTTTCGAGGACGCCCTCGGCGTGTTCGTGGCCACTGGATACGAAGTGTATCGCCTCGCGTCGCTGTACAACCTGGCCCACGTGGCGCTGGCCGAACACGATGCGGCGCGCGCCCTCGAGCTGTACGCCGCGAGCATCACGCTGGCGAGCACGATGGCGCAGGCCGACGTGCACATCGGCGCGCTGGCTGGCGCGGGGCTCGCCGAGCTCGAGCTCCAGTCGTGGCACGGGGCGCAGGCTCAACACGAGGTGGCACAGGCCCTGATCGGCGAGCGCACCGACTGGTGGTTCCAGGGACGCGAGCTGTGGGAGGCCCTCGGTGTGCGGCTCATGGACCGGAAGCAGGGCCCCCACGCGGCGCTCCCCATGCTGCTCGACGCGCTGTCGCACTTGGAAGAGCGTGACCCGTATGCCGCGCTCTGGCTGGGCGCGGAGTGCGCGCACCTGCTGCGCCTGCCCGACCCGTACGCGGCCGCGGCACTCGACCGGCTTCGCATGCGCGCACGGGCCCACGGGTATGGGGCGCTGCTGGCCCAGTTGACGCTGCCGACGGCCGCCTGACGCCGCGGCGGTGTCGGACGCGCCGCTTGAGATAGGGTGCGCCGCGGGGTGACTGTTATATCCGGCATGACACACATCTCATCCCGTTTCCGCACCGCCCGCCGTGCCGCGCGCCGGGTGTCTGTCTTCGCCGCCATGCTGCTGGCCGCGTGCGCCACCGAGTCGCCGGTGCAGCCTGATCCATCGGCCACCGACTCCCTCACCGCGCTGCCACGCGCGCTCTCCACGGCCGAGGTGCAGGCGGTCTCGGCGAGCAACGGCTTCGCGGTGGCCCTGTTCCGGCAGGTACTGTCGGCCTCCCCGGCCGAGAACGTGGTGCTCTCCCCGTTCAGCGCCTCGGTGGCGCTGGGGATGACAATGCATGGCGCAGCTGGGGGTACCCGAGCGGCCATGCGCTCCACGTTGGGGTGGAGCGCGGCGGCCGGTGACGCCGATGTGGCCGGCGCGTACCGGGACATGCAGGCGTTACTGCCCACACTCGACAGCAGTGTGACCATGACGTCGGCGAACGCCATCTGGTACCGGCAAGGCTTCCCGGTGGAGGCGTCGTATCTGCAGGCCACCAGGGACTTCTTCAAAGCCGCCGTCACGGGCGCGGATTTCGCGGCGCCCGCCACGCTCGCCGCGATCAACAGCTGGGCCAGCACGACCACGAAAGGACGGATTCCGAAGGTCCTGGATACGATCGAGCCGCAGCAGGTGATGTTTCTGCTGAATGCGCTGTACTTCAAAGGCGCATGGCGCACCCGCTTCAATACCGCGGACACCTATACCGGTACGTTCCGGCAAGGGAATGGACAGAGCGCGTCAGTGCCGTTCATGTCGCGAACCGGCGGGAGTGGCGTCCGCTTTGCTGCCACCAACCGGTACAGCGCGCTCGAGTTGCCGTACGGCAACGGGGCCTTCGTGATGGACCTGTTCGTTCCGGCTACTGGGGTGACCCTCGCGGATCTCACCAGCGATCTGGCCGGAGCCGGGTGGCAGCAGGCGGTGAACGCGATGGCGCCGGCGCCTTCGGTCCGCATCGCCCTGCCGCGTTTTCGCGTGACCACCACCGCCCAGCTCAAGACACCGTTATCCGCGCTGGGCATGGGCGTGGCCTTCGCGCCCGGCGCGGCCGATTTCACGGGCATCTCGTCGGCCCGCGGCCGGGATCTCTATCTCGACTTCGTGAAGCAGGACGCCATGATCGAGGTCACGGAGGCGGGCACCACCGCCGCTGCGGTGACCACGATCGGCGTGGGCGTCACGTCCGCCGGACCGGAGTTCCGGGCCGATCGCCCGTTCCTCTTCGCGATCCGCGAACGGTTCAGCAATACGCTGCTGTTTCTCGGCGCGGTGCAGCAGGTGAGTGCCTTCTAGGGCACGACACGGACGCGACGTCCGTCAGCGGGGGCGCGCTGACGGCATCCACCGCACCTTGTACACCTTTTCGCCCGGCAGCGTGATGGTCGTGTCCGGATCCTGCAGGTGCAGCACTTCACTCCACCACCGCGTGCCCTCGCCCTGCACCCAGAGCAGCCGCTTGCTGGCCGGGTCGACGTGCATCGACTTCACCTTGGCCGCATCACCGAGCAACGGATGCTTGGTGAACTGGTGGCTGTCCCGATCGAACAGCCACGTGTGCGCCGCCGTGGCCAGGAGCAGGTGCGGCGAATCGGGGACCGGCATCATGTCGTGGCCGTTGATGTCCGGCAGCGGCGCCACGATCTCCGCCGTGAGCCGCGGCGCGGCGGTGCCCCAGTCGGTCAGCCGATAGCCGACGACGTCCCGTTGGGAGTCGGCCCACAGGAGCTGTCGCGCCGCGTCCCAGATAACCGCATGCGGCCACGGCGTGTCCACATGAAAGAGCTCGACGTCCGAGCGATCCAGGTCGTACACACTGAGCCGGTCCCCCGTGCCGTTGGCCACATGCGACGCGGCGATCACCACGCGGTTCCCCGGCAGCAGCTCGATCGAGTGCCCGTTCATGGCGGTGGCATAAAACGCCACGCGCCCCGTCGCCCGCTCGATCACGGCCGCGCCATGCGATGACGACGCGATCAGCAGGCGGCGACCATCCGCGCTGGGCTTGCACTCGGCAATCGTCTGGAACTTGCCGCGCATGGCCTCCGGGAGCTCCGGCCGCTCGCGGGCCCGCCAGCTCCACACCTTGCGCGGCGTTGGCGTGGCCAAGTCGAGGATGTACAGCTCATCGGCGCCGCACACGACGACCTGCTGCGCGGGGAGCGGCGCGGTCACAAGCGGCGTGACCATGATGGCGACGAGGATCAGGGCTCGGCGGAAGCGCATGCGGCGCAAAGTAGCGCGAGGCGCCGTGACTTCGCGACCGCCCGACTCGGCAAGTCGCCCGCTCAGCGCGCGGTCAGCCAGCCCAGCGCGAAGGCCACCACGGCACTCGCGGCCGCGACGCCCACCAGCATGGCCGTGGAATGGCCCGGCGCGAGGTGCGGCGTGGAGCTCGTCGGGGTGTGCCGAGCCGGCGAGTCTCCGGCACTCCGTGGTTGGAGCGCCTGCACGAACTCGTCCGCGGTGGCGTAGCGATCCTCCGGCGCGCGGCTGAGCGCACGACGGACCGCCTCGGCCACACGGCTCGGCACGCTGGGACGCACCGTGGTGACCATCCGCGCTTCAGTGGTCATCATGCGGGCAAACACCACCTGCGCACTCGGGCCCGTGTGCGGTACCTCGCCCGTCAGCATTTCGAACAGCAGCGCACCGAGCGCGTAGATGTCGGCACGGCCATCGACGTCGCGCTCACCGGCGGCCTGCTCGGGGCTCATGTACTGCGGCGTGCCGATCGACATCCCCGTTTGCGTCAGTCGCGTGCCGCCGGCCTTGCGCATCGCGAGCGCGATGCCGAAGTCCAACACCACCGGCTGCCCGTGCTGCAGCATGATATTCTCGGGCTTCAGATCGCGGTGCACCACGCCGCGTGTGTGCGCAAAGGCGAGGGCGTTCCCGATGCCCACCGCGATGCGTACCGCATCGTCCACACTCAGCTGCCCCTCCCGCGTGAGCCGCGCGCGCAGCGTTTCCCCATCGAGCAGCGGCATGACGTAGTACAGCAAGCCGTTGGCTTCGCCGCTCTCGATGAGCGTGAGCAGGTTCGGATGCTGCAGCGTAGCCGTGACCTTGATCTCGGCGAGAAACCGCTCGGCGCCGAGGATCGCGCCCACCTCCGGATTGAGCACCTTGAGCGCCACCGGGCGGTCGTGCTTGAGATCACGGGCCTGGTACACCGTGGCCATCCCGCCCTTGCCGATGTGTCCCTCAACGAGGTAGCGGCCGGCCAAAGCCGTTCCCAGTTCGGCGGTATAGTGACGGGGCATCTACGGCCTCGGCACCTTTTTCACCAGCTCGGCGCGCCACCCCAGAATCACCCGGACCGGCAGCACCTCGGGCCGTTCCACCGGTTCGACCATCAGGAACTGCGACCCGTCGGCAGTGACATCGTAACCGGTGGTGCGGTACTGGTTGATGCGCCCGGCCGCTGCCAGCTGGAAGAGGCGGACCGGTGCCCCGGGGACACCGGTGGCCGGGTCGAACGGTGCCGCGTACACATCGCGTCCGTTCCGGAAAACGATCTCGCGCCCGCCACGCGTGAAGCGCGGCTGGTCGCCACCCGCGACCGAGATCTGAACGCGGGTGGCGCCGGTGCGCGCGCGCACGATGACCTGCACCCGCCCATCGGCCTGGCGTTCGCTCAGCGCAAGCCAACGCCCGTCGGGCGAGATGACCCCACCAAGCTGCCGGGTGCGGGTCACGTCAACGCGGGTGACCTGCCGGGTGCCGACGTCGAACGTCCACAGGTTCTCCAACGGATTCACCTCGCTGTACACGAGGGTGCGCCCGTCAGGGGAGATCCCCGTGGGATGCTTATCGTTTCCGGTGCGCAGCAGCGTGTCCACCGTGGCCCCGTCGATGGCGGTGCGGGCCAAGTCGTAGGCGGGGGTTTCGACGGCGTGATACAGCGACTTGCTGTCGGGGGCCCAGACGGGTGCGAAGGTGGCCCCGTTCGCCCTGCTCAGTTGATTCAGCGTCTGGCGTTCCCGATCGAACAGCCAGAGCGACCACGGTTCGGGGCGGCTGCGGGTAAGGGCGATCCAGCGCCCATCGGGCGACAGCCGCGGGTCGGCCCACCCGGCCAACTCTGGGAACGCGTCCCGGCGCGTACCGTCGCGCGAGACCCAGACCACCCGGTTCTTCTCCTCGTACAAGCTGCCCTTGATGTACACGAGATCGCCGTTCGCCGAGACGTCATAGGCCACGCTGCCGTCGGTCTGCAGGGTATACACATCTTCGACCACCGGCACCGCCGGACCAAGCAGAGCCACCTTGTCGGCGTCGAACGGCGCGGCGAACAGGGCATTATCCCGGCCGAATAGCAGGTAGCCCGGCGCCACGTATCGCGGGAAGAACGCGTTGTCGATGATCGCGGTGACCTTGCCGGTGGCCAGATCCAGCGCCTGAATGCTCGAGCGCTCGGCGGGGGCGGCGTAGGCGCCGAAGAGCAGCGTCCGGGCTCCCGGGAGGAGCGTGGGATACCAGTGACCGAGCTCCTTCCGCGCCGGGTTGGGGCGCGTGACGACCTCGACCGGTCCACCGCTTTCACGGACGCGGGACAGCCCCTCCGACGCCGAGGGCGAGAAGTAGACCCACCCGTCGGGCGTGGTGGCCGTCACCCCAGTGTTGGCCACGTCGGCGAGCACGGTGGCCGTTCCCCCGTCTACGGGAATCCGGTAGAGCGCGCCGTTCCGCCAGAAGGAGATCCACTTGCCGTCGGGGGAGTAATGGGCGGTACTGCCGCCCTCGGACCCCAGCACCGGGACGACCGTCGTGGACCCCATGAAGCGCTGCACCACAATACTTCCCCTCGCCGAGTCGCTTACGACCTGGAGCACGGCGCGTCCGTCGGGGGCCATTGCCACCACGGCCTGCGGCGAGCCCCGCGGGCCGGGGTTGAAGGCGAACTCCACGCGGGTTTGCGGCGCCGGCGGTGTCGTGCGGCGCCCCACGATCCACCCGCCAGCGCTCGTGGCCGCGAGCAGCAGGGCGG
Organism: Gemmatimonas sp.; assembly: GCF_044376735.1. Taxonomy (GTDB): domain Bacteria; phylum Gemmatimonadota; class Gemmatimonadetes; order Gemmatimonadales; family Gemmatimonadaceae; genus Gemmatimonas. Next base: position 5,843 of record NZ_JBILKJ010000018.1, on the reverse strand, counting down.
CGAACGGCAGCCACCGCTTCGCGAAGGCGCCGGGCCGGTCGCCGCCGGCGGCGGCCGCTTGGCGCGTCGTCGCCGATTCGTCGCGCAACGCCGCCTTGAAGCCCTCGATGCTGGCAAAGCGATCCGCCGGCAGCTTCTGCAGCGCCGTGCGCACCGCCGCCTCGATATGCTCGGGGACCGCCGGCCGCAGCACCCGGATGGGGCGCGGCGCCTCGGTGAGCAGCTTGGCCACGATGGCCTGCGCATTGGCCCCGGTGTACGGCGGCTCGCCGGTGAGCATCTCGTACAGCACCGCACCCAGGGCATACGTGTCGGCGCGGGCGTCGATGACCTTGTCCCCCATGGCCTGCTCGGGAGCCATGTACTGCGGCGTACCGAGGCTGAGCCCGGTCTGGGTCATGCGCGCGCCGCCCGCGGTCTGTACGGCGAGGGCGATGCCGAAATCGGCGACGAGCGGCTGGCTTCCCTGCGCCGACTGCTGCAGCAGGATGTTCTCGGGCTTGATGTCGCGATGGACGATCCCGGCCGCGTGCGCCTCGGCGAGGGCATCGGCCACGGCGGTGGCAATGGCGAGGGCATCGGCCACCGGCAGCTGCGTTTCCCGGGTGAGGCGGGCGCGCAGCGTTTCCCCGCGCACGAAGGGCATCACGTAGTACAGCAGCCCGTCGGCGGCGCCGCTGTCGAGCAGACCGAGGATGTGGGGATGCTGCAGCCGCGCGGTGGTGCGGATTTCGCTCAGGAAGCGGTCGCCGCCGAGCGCTGCCCCGAGGTCGGGGTGAAGGACCTTGATGGCGACGGTGCGGTCGTGCTTGCGGTCATGAGCGCGGAAAACGGTCGCCATGCCGCCGGCACCGACCTCGCCGAGGACGTCGTAGCGGTCGGCGACCGCCGAGGTGAGGCGCGAGGCGATATCGGTCATTGACATGGAAGATTGCACAGCTCGGCATGAGTGCGCTACGCGCGGCGCCAGTCCTGATCAGGACGTCAGTGCGTGAACATCCGTCTGCGCGAACTCCTCTCCCACGAAGAGCAGCGGAAGGCCGCGGGTCATGGCCAGCGCGTAGGAAAAGCAGTCGCCATAGTTGAGCGCTGCCCGATGCCGCCCGCGACCAAAACGGCGGGACGCATCGCGGGCCATGCGCAGCTGAGCCGCATCGAAGGCGACCACCTCCACGCTGAAGGCGTGCAGGAAGTCATCCACCAGCAGATCGGCGGATTCGCCGAAGCGCTGTTGCAGTACGAGGGAGACCTCGAGCACCGTCCCGGCGGAGATCAGGCGGGGGCGCATCACCTCCAGCTGTTCCGTAAGGGACATCGCCGACGCCTCGCGGGTCATCATGGCCACAACGGCCGAGCTGTCGAACACCACGCCACGCGCGATCACCTCGGGAGCCCGTGCTCATCATAGAGCATGTCGTCCGGGGCGCGCGGATCGAGCACCGGCAGGGTGGCCAGGCGCTCCTGGATGCGCTGCAGCGAGGCCCGCAACGGCGCGTACTGCACGGCGCGGGTCCGCTCCAACCGCTCCGCGAGCGCTGTCCGGATCGCTTCTGTGATCGATTCGCCGGTCGCCTCCGCCAGCGCGCGGGCGAGGCGGTCGGTCTCCGGGTCCTTGATACTCAATGCCATAACACCTCGGTATAGATTTCCATACTGAAGTCTATACAGGAATAATCTGACGGCAACCCGCGATGAACACCGCACCGCCCTCAGGCGAATCGCCGTGGCGTGAAGGGTGTCGTCGGAGTATGCAGTTAAGCCAAAGCACAGCAAATGCTTACAGAAGGCTTGTGCAAATCAAATATCGGATATACGATTTGCAATGCTTCATCGACGCCTGTTCGAAATCGTCCGGCAACGGCTCGACATCATGCCCGCCGTCGTCCTGCTCGGTCCACGCCAGGTCGGCAAGACCACCCTCGCGCGGACCATCGCCAGCGAGTGGGGTGATCAGGCGCTGTACCTAGACCTCGAGCGGGAGGCCGATCGTCGCCGCCTCGACGATGCCGACGCGTACCTGCGCGCGCAGACCGGACGCTTGGTCATCCTCGATGAGGTGCACCGCGCGCCCGACCTCTTTCCCGTGCTACGCGGGATCATCGATGAGCGCCGACGCGCCGGCGATCGTACGCGGCAGTTCTTGCTGCTGGGATCGTCGTCCATCGCGCTGCAGCAGCAGGCAGGCGAATCGCTGGCTGGCCGAGCGAGCTACCTCGAGCTCACACCCATCCGTGTCGACGAGTGGCTACCGCAGGGAACCGTAGACGCCCTTTGGCTCCGCGGAGGATTTCCCGACAGCCTCCTCGCCGCAGATACCGCGACCAGCGCGATGTGGCGAGAGGACTTCGTGCGGACCTTTCTCGAGCGTGATGTGCCGATGTTCGCGCCCGGCTTGCCGGCGCCCACGATCGGGCGACTCTGGCGCATGCTCGCCAACGCACAGGGCACGCCGCTCAACAAGGCGCGCCTCGCCGGCAGTCTCGAGCTCAGCGCCCCGACGATCGGTCGCTACCTCGACTTTCTCGAGCAGATGCTGATGGTGCGGCGGCTGATGCCCTGGAGTGGCAACGTCGGGAAACGTTTGACGCGCACACCGAAGCTCTATATGCGCGACAGCGGGCTGTTGCACGCGCTGCTCGGCCTCACCTCGCTCGACGACGTGCTGTCGCATCCCATCGCCGGGGCGAGCTGGGAAGGCTTCGTGGTGGAGCAGCTGCTCGCCGCGGCCGGCCCCCAGTGGCAACCGATGTACTTTCGCACCGCGACCGGGGTGGAAGTCGACCTGGTCCTCGAGCGCGGCGGTGTGGTCGACACCATCATCGAGATCAAACGATCCTCAGCGCCCGTTGCCTCAACGGGGCTCCATACGGCCATCGCGACGCTCAAGCCCAAGGCCACGTACGTGGTGCATGGCGGCGATGCCACCTGGCCCATGTCCGGTGACATTACGGCGATATCCGTGTCCGCCCTCATGCAGCGACTCGCCGACGGCGACGCTCGCCATCGCTCGCTCAACGGCGCATTTTGAGCACGTGAACAGCATCCAGTAACGACTTACCGCGTGCGAGCGGTGACGGCTCGCATCTTGTGCGGTGTAATCCTTAAGCACTGTACTGCTGAAGCGGTACACGGAACGGATCGTGTTCGGCTTCTGCCACTCTTCGTGGATCGCGAGCATGAGCGGGCGCAGCTGCGCGAGCTCCTTGATCGTCCGGGCCCAAGTCTCGCGCTGGTCACCGGTCGGCGGCGCGGGGGGAAGACATATCTGCTCACGAACACGTGGCCGGACGCGCAGACCTTCTACTTTGTGGCGGCAGAGGGGAGCAGCCCCATCAATCGTCGAGAGCTCGTGCAATCCGTCGCACGGCACTTCGACCTGCGGCTCGACCCGGCAGACTACCCCACCTGGCGCACCGTCTTCCGGCTCCCCTACGAGCTCCGGACGCCCGAGCCGCTGGTCATCGTGCTCCCGGATGCAGATCGAAACGCTTATCGACCAGGAACGAGGCCTCCGCAAGCCCGAAGACCACAAGGCGCTTCTTCGCGCGATCGGTACGGCCCCCTTTCGCTTCCGACTCGCCGGGCACGCGTGGGCCAAGAAGGCGCTACACCCGGTGACGACGCGTACCCTCGATGACCTGTACCATGGATTGACGCCCGCCGTCGTGCCGCGGGCTCTGCGGTGGCCGGATGCGGGCTGAGCGGGCAAATTACGCCGCGTGATTTCTCCTCTCCAACGACTCACCACTGCCCTTGGCCGCAGCTACCGCGTCGAGCGTGAACTCGGCGCCGGCGGCATGGCCACTGTGTACCTCGCGCACGACCTGCGCCATGAACGCGAGGTCGCCATCAAGGTGCTGCACCCCGACCTCGGCGCCGCGCTCGGCGCCGAACGGTTTCTCGCCGAGATCAAGACCACCGCCAAGCTGCAGCATCCGCACATCCTGCCGCTGCTGGATTCCGGCGCGGCGGATGGCTTGTTGTACTACGTGATGCCCTACGTGCGCGGCGAGACGCTCCGCGCGCGCCTCGAGCGCGAGAAGCAGCTCCCCATCGCCGACGCCGTGCGCATTGCCCGCGAGGTGGCCGGCGCGCTGGACCACGCGCACAAGCAGGGCGTCATTCACCGCGACATCAAGCCGGAGAATATCCTGCTGCAGGATGGCGCCGCGGTGGTCGCCGATTTCGGCATTGCCCTCGCCGTGCAACAAGCCGGCGGGCAGCGCATGACGCAAACGGGCCTGTCGCTCGGCACGCCGCAGTACATGTCGCCCGAGCAGGCGATGGGCGAGCGCACCATCGATGCCCGCAGCGACATCTACGCGCTGGGTGCGGTCACGTACGAGATGCTCACCGGCGAGCCGCCGTTCACCGGTGCCAGCGTGCAGGCCATCGTCGCCCGCATCCTGAGTGAGAAACCGACGGCGATCACGACCTTCCGCGACATGGTGTCGCCGCCGGTGGAGCGCGCGGTGCTCTCGGCGCTCGCCAAGCTCCCGGCTGATCGCCCCGCCACCGCCGCGCTGTTTGCGAATGCACTAACACCGAGCGAAACGTCAGCACCTGCGGTGCCACCGGTCGCGGTTCCGCGGGCGGGTGGCTCGCGCCTTGCACGCGCCGCCGCGGCGCTGGTCGTGGTCGGTGCGATCGGCGCCGGTGGGTGGTGGAGCGGACGCGCAACGGCGCCGGAAGCGGCGCGCTGGTCGCGGTTCACGCAGCTCACCAAGGCGAGTGGCGTGGAGACCAGCCCCGCAATCGCACCAGACGGCGAATCGTTCGCCTATGCGAGCGATGCACGCGGCTCGATGGATATCTACGTGCAGCGCGTCGGCGGGCGTGCCGCGCAGCTCGTGGCCGGTGACAGCGCCGTCGACGAGACCTGGCCGGCCTGGAGCGCGGACGGGCGACGGCTTGCCTTCGCCCGGCGCAACGACGGCGTGTGGGTGATGGAGTCCGGCGGTGAGAACGCGCGTCGCGTGAGTGCCATCGGGACAATGCCGACGTGGTCGCCCGACGGGACACAACTCGCCTTTGGCAGCACCGAAGTGCAGAACCCGTACACTCTGGAGAATGGCGATCTCTGGATTGCCGCCGTGTCCGGAGGCACACCACGCCGCGTGCCGATCACTGGTGTGCAGCTAGCCTATCAACCATCCTGGTCTCCCTCGGGAGAACGCATCGCATTCTTCACGAATATTGGTAGTCGCCGTGACATCGCCACCGTCTCCGTCACCGGCGGTGCCGCCGTCTTTGTCACGCAGGACGCGGCGGTGGATTGGGCGCCGACCTGGTCGGCGGATGGTCGGTGGCTGTTCTTCGCGAGTGATCGTGGCGGCGCGATGGGACTCTGGCGCATCGCGATCGATGAGGAGTCCGGCGCTGTGCATGGGCAGCCGGAACTCATCGCCGCCGGCGGCGACGCGTGGTTTGACCTGCCAAGCATCTCCCGCGACGGTCGCCGGCTGTTGTTCCGCTCCAAGCTCGAGTCGGCCAATCCCACCGCGGTCGACTTCGACGTCAGCCGCGCGCGCCTCGGTGCCAGTCGGCAGCTCCAGCACCAGTCGTCGGGCGAACTCATACCGAGTGACCTCTCACCCGACGGCCGCACGCTCTCGCTGACGACTCCGGCGGATGGACGCCAGAAGCTCTCGCTGATGCAGGTGGACGGATCGCAGTTGCGCCAGCTCACCGACGACCCGTCGTTTGATCGGTGGCCGCGCTTCACGCCCGATGGTGACGCGCTGGTCTTCTTTTCCAATCGAGACGGTGGTTGGGGCGCCTACCGTATCGCCCTCGATGGTAGTGGGCTCACTCGCCTCCTCACCAACGTACCCGGCGGTGTG
>NZ_JBILKJ010000069.1:0-14329 GCF_044376735.1 Gemmatimonas sp. | reverse complement strand
TGAATCCAAGCACGGCAACACCGATCGCCAGCCCCGGAGCAAGACTGGTCCACGGGGCGTTGCGTAGCTGCGAGAGATCGCGACCATCGGCGATCATCGCGCCCCAACTCGGGGTTGGCGGTTGCACACCAAGTCCGAGGAACGACAACGCGGCCTCGGCCATGATCGCGCCGGCAATGCCGAGGGTGGCCGCGATCACGACCGGCGCCATGACATTCGGCAGCACATGGCGCAGCAGGATGCGACGATCGCGCGCCCCGAGGGCGCGCATGGCCTGCACATACTCGAGTTCACGCACCACGAGGACCTGACCACGCACCAACCGCGCCATACCGGCCCAGCCGACGACGCCGATCACCGTGCACACCACCGTGAGCGAGGGCTCGAACGCCGCCGCCATCGCGATCAGCAGCAGCAGCGACGGGAACGCCAGCGTGACATCAGCAAGTCGCATGATGATTTCCTCCGTCCATTTCCCGCGATACCCCGCGACGAGCCCCAGCACGAGACCGATCGACAAGGAGATGCCCTGCGAGGCGAGCCCCACCAGCAGCGAAATGCGCGCGCCGTGCACCAGACGCGACCACACATCGCGTCCCTGCGCGTCGGTGCCAAGCCAGTGCGCGCCGCTCGGCGCCTCGAGCGCATGGCGCAGGTCGATCCGAATGGGATCGGCGCCGTCGATGAGCGGTGCCAGCATGGCCGCCACGATGAGCAGGACGATCACGCCAAGCCCCAGCCGGGCCCGCTGATCGTCGCGGATCCGCCCCCATGCCGCGTTCGCGACCACCGGTGCCGTATTCATCCGGTGGTCATGCCGACGCGGGCGTGGCGCGGATCGCGGCCGACACGGCGCGCGCACCGGACGCTTGCGACAACGCCCGGGCGGCGTCATCGACGCACTGCGCCCAATCGTGTACATGCGCGGCGCGGGCCCTCGCGGCCTGGCCCATCAGGTCGTACTCGCGGCGGTCCGACATCAGCCGCGCCAACTCGGCGACCGTGGCCGGCACCTCACGATCAGACACCACGAAGCCGGTGATGCGCGACGCCACCATCGACGCATGGAGCGCCGTCGCCGGCGCCACCACGGGAATGCCGCGCTGCATAGCGGCGAGCGTCGCAATCGCCCCCTCGTCACCATCGGCGGTGACCCACACCGCTGCCGCGTCCACGGCGTCCGCCAGCAACAGGGCGTCGATCGGTGCGACGTGGACGAACGCGGTCAGTCCAAGCGACGCGGCGTGTACCCGCGTGGACTGCAGCGCCGCGGGTTCTCCCAGCAGCACGATGCGCAGCGACGGATGCCGTCCGGCGAGCCGCGCCGCGGCGCGCAGCGCCATGGCGGTCGGTTCATCGTGCTCGGCCGGCGGAACGATCCAGAGCGCCGCGGGCACGGCGGCATCGGACGGCAGCGCGACGGGTGCGCCGCGCACCGCAGGGCCTGGCCAACTCACCGCCACCTGATCGCGTCCCCACGAGACCACGCGCGTGCGGGATTCCGCCAGTCGCGTACGCCAGGTACGCGGAGCGGGCTGCCGATCGGGCGCCGGCTCTCCGACGCGCCAGCGTCGCACGACCCCGCCGCGACGACCGATGGCCATCGCGGCCAGCAACGCATCGGTTTCACTCTGCACGAGGACCGCGTCGGGGCGCAGCGCCGACACGAGACCGCGCGCGCTGGCGATCCGCGCGAACGCGCCCGGCCCGGCGAGGCCGCGCAGCGCCAGCCGCGGGAACCAGAATTCGGTGGACCGTTCCAGCATACCACCACCCGGACAGGCCACCGTGACAATGTCACCGCGGGCGGCAAGCTCCGCCCCCAGGGCGATCAGCAGGCGAATGCCGGGCGTCCACGACGCGGCCGTAGTCAGCACGAGGACACGCACGGATCACTCGCTACCGCGACTGAACTGCAACGTATGCAGCCGGGCGTACGCACCGTTCCGCGCGAGCAGATCGGCATGGGTCCCCTGCTCCACGAGCTGACCGCGCTCGAGGACGAGAATGCGATCGGCGTGCTGGATCGTGGCCAGGCGATGCGCGATCACGAACACCGTACGCCCGGCCAGGAGCCGGTCGATCGCTTCCTGCACGAGCCGCTCGCTCTCGACGTCGAGTGCCGACGTCGCTTCGTCGAGAATGAGTATGGGCGGGTCGGAGAGCAACGCCCGTGCAATGGCCAGACGCTGGCGCTGGCCGCCCGACAGGCGCGAGCCGCGCTCCCCGAGATTCGTGTCCCACCCCTCGGGCAGCTCCTCGATGAACGACATCGCATTGGCCGCACGCGCGGCCGCCTCGAGCTGCGCCGGCGTGACCTGTGTGCGTCCGAAGGCGACGTTGGCGCGCACCGTGTCGTTGAAGAGCACGGTATCCTGGCTCACGATACCGGTCAGCGCGCGCAGCGACTCGAGGGTGATGTGCCGCAGATCGATCCCGTCGAGCGTGATCCGGCCGCTGGTGGGCTCGAGGAAGCGCGGCAACAGGTCGATGAGCGTGGACTTGCCCGCGCCGCTCGCACCGACCAGCGCGATCACCTCACCCTTGCGGGCCGAGAACGACACCTCGGACAGGGCCGACGCATCGTCGCCATACGCGAACGACACCCGATCGAACTCGAGCGATGTCGCGAACGTCGGCGCCGTGATCGTACCCCGATCGGCCGCCGTTTCCGTGGGCGCGTCCAGTACTTCAAAAATGCGCTCGGCGCTGGCCAACGACTGCTGCGCCGCCGAGGGCACTTGCGACAACTGCTTGAGCGGCTGCAGCAGGCGCATCACCCAGATCAGGAACGTCACCAACAGGGCGCCGTCCAGTGACTTCTCCACCAAGACGAGCCGTGCGCCGAACCAGAGGATGGCGACGGCCATCACGGCGCCGAGCGTTTCCGTGACCGGTCCCGACATCAGCGCAAGGCGGCCGATGCGCACATAGCCCTTCGCGAACGCGGCATTGCGCGTCACGAAGCGTTGTTCTTCGCGCGATTCGGCGCCATACGACTTGATGAGCCGGATACCGCTCACCACCTCCTGCACCATGCTGGTGATCTCGCCCTGCTCGTTGCCCATGCGGCGATATCCCTTGCGCAGCTTGCGCAGCACGGGCTGCAGCGAGAGGACCGTGAGCGGTACCACCACCAGCGACGCCAGCGACAACTTCCACGACACCGCGAACATGATGGCGATGGTGGAGACCACCTGCGCCGTGCTCCAGATCGAGCGCGTGACGAGTTCGGTGACGACCGCTTTGGCGTTCGTGGTATCGGTGAGCATGCGCGAGATCACCTGGCCCACCTTGTTGGCGGTGAACCAGCTCATGGGCAGCCGAAGCAGATGCGCGTACAGCGCATCGCGCAGGTCGCGCACCACGTACTCCTGCAGCTGCGCCCCGATCTGGCCGCTGAGCCACACCAACAGGTTCTTGAGCGTGACGGCCAGCAACACGAGGATGATCACATTGCGCAGCGATCCCATCTGATCCGCGGGATCGAGCAGGAAGCCGATCGTCGTGTTGAGAATCGCCGACACGACCTTGTTGCCGGGAATCAGCTGCGGCTGCTCGAACAGGGCGTTCAGAAACGGGATCAGCAGCGTGAACGAGAACACGTCGAACACGGCAGCCAGCAGATTGAGCACGACCACGCCCACCAGCTTCGCGCGGTGCGGGTGCACGAACCCCCACAGCCGCGGCCACAATCCCCGCGACTCGGTCATCGCTTGGGCGTCAGCAGGGCCACCGGCAGGATGCACTCCTCGGGCGTGACACCGCCGTGCAGGAAGGACCCGCGGTACCGGCTCTGGTACTCACGCAGCTTGGTGGGATACACGAAGAACGTGTCGCCGGCGGCCATGAGCGTGTTGTTGCCGGGGCCGCGATGCGGCAGGCGGAGGTCGTCAGGATTGGTGAACAGCAGCGCCTGCTCGGGCCGCTCGGCCCGCAGGTCCTCGCCGAACTTGTAGCGCAAGTTGGCGGTGGCGTCGCGCTTGGCGAACACCGTGGCCGGCGAGTTGCAGTGCAGCGCCCCGTGATCGCTGGTGATCACCACCGAGATGTTGCGGCGCGACGCTTCCTTGAGGAGCGTGAACAGCGACGACCGTTCGAACCACTGCCTGGTGATGGCCCGCAGCGCGATTTCGTCCCGCGCCACTTCGAAGAGAATCATCGATTCGCTGCGGCCATGCGTGAGCATGTCCACGAAGTTGAACACGAACGCGTGAATGCCGTCGCCGGCGATCGCCCCCGGCAAGTGGCGTTCGAGATCGTCGGAGTCGGCCGCAGTGGTGATCTTGTGATAGCGCACGGGAGCCTGCACCTTCAGCTCCTCGAGATGCGCGACGAGCAGATCCCGCTCGTGCATGTTGAGCGCTTCGTCGTCCTTCTCGCCCCACCAGTCGGGAAAGCGCGCCGCGATCTCGCCGGGGAACAGCCCGCTGAAGAGCGCATTGCGCGCGTACGGGGTGGCGGTGGGCAGAATCGAGTAGTAGTGCGTGGTTTCCACGTCGTACAAGGGAGCCAGCAGCGGCTCGAGCACGCGCCATTGATCCACCCGCAAGCAGTCGATCACCACGAAGATCGCCTTGCGATCGCGGGCCAGCACCGGCATCACGAACTCGGTGACGACGTCCACCGAGAGGGGCGGCCGATCGCCTTCGAGCTCGCGCAGCCAGCGCGGATACTCGGTGCGCATGAAGGTGGCGAACTCGCGATGCATATCGGGATACAAGCCACGCAGCGACTCGTGCAGGCCGAGTTCGCCCGCCGCGGCCAGATCGACGTCCCACTGCATGAGCTCCGCGAAGCGCTCGATCCAGCCCCGCCAATCGAGCCCGGCGTACCGATCGGCCTCGATGGCGCGGAACCGTTCCACGAACGCGCGGGCCAGCGCCTGCGACCGGATCAGCGGCCCTTCGAGGATGCGGGTAATCACCGTCAGCACCTGACGCGGCGTGACGGGCTTCACGAGGTAGTCACGAATGTTCGCCCCGATCGCTTCCTTGAGCGTGGCGTCTTCTTCGCTCTTGGTGACCATGACGACGGGCATGGTCGGCAACATCTCGCGGATGTCCTTGTAGGCATCCAGCCCGCGGGTGCCCGGCATCTGCTCGTCGAGCAGCACCAGGTCGTAGGGGCGGCGTCGCAGCAACTCGAGCGCGTCATCGGCGTTGGTCGCCGTATCGACGTGATAGCCCTTGTCTCCGAGCAGGAGTCGATGCGGCTCGAGAAGCTCCGCTTCGTCGTCCACCCAGAGAATCGTTTTTGCCATCAGCGCCATAGGTGTAAGGTACCAGACCGGCAGGACCACGGTCCAGCGGCGTCGGCCGCGCCGGACGCCATCGGAGGCGTTACATTCGAAGCGTGCTCGCCGACTCCCTTCCCCATGCGCTCGAATCGCTCCGCTTTCCCTTTCCCGCGCTGGCGGCCTTGGCCGGACGCCTGCCGCTAGGGGGAGGACGCGAGGTGGCGCTGGCCGCGCTGATGACCGCCCGACTGGCGCGAGGCGTGCTGGCGGGCGACGCGCTCCAGCCCGGGGATCGGGCCACCCGCGCCGCGGCGGCGAAGGTGTGGCTGGCCTCCCTCGCGCTGCCGGCGACGACCCGCGTGCCATTCGCGCGCTGCATCGACGCGACCACGGGGACGGCCTTACCGGTGGCTGGTGCCCTCCGCAGCCTCATCGCGGCGGCCGGCGGGCACCTCGACGGACCGTCGGTGCAGGAGCTCGAGAAGCTCGCGCGTCAGCTCGCGGGTGCATGACGCATCCCACCGACATCTCTCCGCTGACTCGCGTGGTGTCGCGTCTCGACCGGGCCAGCCCGGGCGAGATCGATCCGGGCCTCGTCCCCACGCGATTCCCCTCGATCGACCGCGCCATCGGGGGAGGATTCCGCCGCGGCGATCTGGTGGTCGTCGGTGGAGACGACGGCGCCGGCTGCTCGGCCCTTGGCCTCGCCATCGCCTTGCGGGTCTCCCCTCGGGCCCTCCTGCTGACCGGAGAAATGCACCCCGAGCGCGCCTACGAGCGCGCCCTCGCCATGGTCGCGAAGGTCTCGCTGGAGTCGCTGCGGCTCGGCGCCGTGAGTGACGAAGATCGCGCCAAGCTCGCCACCGCGGCGGTCACGCTGCGCAACCGCGCACCGGTGATCGAAACGATCACGTCTGGCACACTGGCCGCGATCGATCGCGCCGTGGAGGCAACCCCCGACGTCTCGCTGGTGGTGGTGGATCCGCTGGAGTGCTTGCTCGATCGCGACTCGGGACGCGACGAGGCGCTGGGTTTTGCCGTGCTCTCGCTCAAACGACTCGCCCTGCAGCGCCATGTTGCCGTGCTGCTCACGACCCACCTCCCGCAACTGGCCCGCGAGCGTCAGGATCGGCGTCCCCGCCTCACCGATTTCGGTTTAGGCGGAGCGATCGGGACCCACGCCGACCTCGTGTTGGGGCTGTATCGCGAGGAGCTGTACGAGGCCGATCTCGGAGTCTCGGGCGCGGCCGAGTTGCTGCTGCTGAAGAATCGGGATGGGGCACGCGGATACATCGATCTCTATTTCGACACCAGGTACAGCCGGTTCGAGGATGTCCTGGAGGAGTAAAGGGTTGTCCGCCCATGGCCGATGGCTCACGGCCCATGGCAGATAGCGCATAGCGTGATCGCTCAAAGCCTGGAAGCTCACAGCTCACAGCTCCCGGGCTTGAGGCTTACAGGCTATCGGCTCTCGGCCATGAGCCGTGGGCCATCAGCCGTGGGCTTTTTCACACCGCCCCCCCTCTCGAGATTATTTTCATCGACATCGGTTGGATGACACCCATATCCGCATCAACGGGGCAGGGCGATGGCAGGACATAGCAAATGGAAAACGATCAAGCGCGCGAAGGCCGCGACCGACAACAAGCGCGGCGCGCTCTTCACTCGGCTGATCCGCGAAATCACCATGGCCGCCAAGCTTGGCGGCGGTGATCCGGGCGGGAATCCGCGCCTGCGTACCGCCATCGACAACGCGAAGGCGGTGTCGATGCCCAAGGACAACATCGACCGCGCCATCAAGAAGGGCACGGGCGAACTGGAAGGGGTGGACTACGTCGAAGTGCTGTACGAAGCCTACGGTCCGGGCGGCGTCGCGATCATGATCCAGGCGGTCACCGACAACCCCACGCGCACCGTCGCTGATGTGCGGCACAAGTTGTCGCGCAACCACGGCAACATGGGCTCCAGCAACTCCGTGGCGTACCTCTTCGAGCGGAAGGGACAGATGTCCGTCGCTGCCGACGGGGTGCACGAAGACACGCTGATCGAAGCGGCGCTCGAGGCCGGCGCCGATGACGTGGTGCGTGACGACACCGAGTTCACGATCACGACCGATCCGGGCGCACTGCACGCCACCAAGGAAGGACTCGAGTCGAAGAAGTACAAGGTGGCCGACGCCGAACTCGCCTGGGTGCCCAAGAGCACGGTGAAGGTGGAAGGGTCCGCGGCGGATCAGCTCATGAAGCTGCTGGAAGCGCTCGAGGAGCTCGACGACGTGCAAAAGGTCGACGCGAACTTCGAGATGGACGACGACGACGTGGCCGAGGCGTGAGCCCGTCGCTGGTGCTCGGGATCGATCCGGGCACCGCCGTCACGGGGTACGGGGTGGTCGCGTTCGACGGCCGCATCGCCACCCTCGTGGAGTGTGGCGTCATCCGCACGACGGCCAAGGATCCCCTGCCGCAGCGTCTGCTGGACATCCACGAAGGCATTGAGGAAGTACTGGCGCGGCACCGCCCCGACACGATGTCGGTCGAAGACGTGTTCTACGCGAAGAACGTACGCACGACGATCGTGCTCGGTCATGCGCGCGGTGTGATTCTCCTCGCCGCGCAGAAGGCCGCGCTCACGATCTACGAGTATCCCCCGGCCGAGATCAAGAAGGCGATCACCGGCACCGGTGCCGCCACCAAGGAGCAGGTGCAGTTCATGGTGGCCCGTCTGCTGCGCCTCAAACGAGCGCCGCAGCCCGCCGACGCCGCCGACGGCGTAGCCGCTGCACTCTGCGCCTGCCTCCTCGCATCGCGATCGACGCTTCCCGAACTGCCGCCGATGCGCATATCCCTCGCTACACCCGCCAAATGATCGCTCTCGTGTCCGGTACGCTGGTCCATCGCGAACTCGATCGCGTGGAGATTCTCACGGCGGGCGGCGTGGGCTACGAATGCCTCATTCCGCTCTCGGTCTTCGAGTCGCTACCGCAGGAAGGCGCAACGATCACGCTGCACACGCATCTCGCCGTGCGCGAGGACGCGTGGCACCTGTACGGCTTCTCCGATCGCTACGACCGCGCCGTGTTTCAGCGGCTGCTCGTGGCCAAGGGCGTCGGCCCCGCGCTCGCGCTTGGCATCCTGTCGTCGCTCACGCCGGAGCGCGTGGTCCGCGCGCTGCGCGAAAAGGACATCACGACGCTCATGTGCGTGCCGCGCGTGGGTCGGAAGAAGGCCGAGCAGATCATCCTCGATCTGGCCGACAAGATGGACACCGTAGGCTCGGCACCGACAACCTCGGGTACCGCCGCCAGCCCGGTCGCCGACGACGCCATCCGCGCGCTTATCGCGCTCGGCTACAACCAGCTCGAAGCCGATCGCGCGGTGCGGGCGGTGATGGATGCGGGCGGTGGAGGCGATGTGGGGGCGGTGGTACGGGCGGCGCTGGGGAAGCTGACGGGGAAGTGAGGCGAGGGTGGGTTGCGTTCACTGACACTCACGTGAGTTTCGGGTGGCGAGTCCGGGTTTCGAGTCGTGGGTTCACACGCATGACTCGAAACTCGGACTCGCCACTCCAAACTCACGTGAGTCTATCGCCCAAGCACCAAGCCCGGCTTACCGCCGATACTGGCTTGCATCCCGCTGCGGCTTCCCACAACTCGGCACCGTGATCACCTGCCCCGGCCGCCCACCGGGAATCGGGTCCACCAGCACGCGCGAGCTCTTCTCGGCGTCTTCGCTGGCGAGGTACACGAACATCGCGGTGAGCGTCGCGTTGTGCTTCAGATCATCGACGATGATCTTGTCGAACGCGTCGCGATTCGTATGCCACGTGCTGTTGCTGTAATCCCAGCTCAGGGCGCCGAGACCGACCGCCGGCGCGCCCCAGCAGCGGAACGATGCGTCGTCTGATCCGGCACCGATGCCCGACGGGCCCGACAAACGGATGTACTGCGTGAGCTGCGACGGCATCTGGCTCATGTACTGCGCCAGGCGCGGACCGTTCTCCGGATGCAGCCCCGGACCCGTGCTCACCACGCGGCCCGTGCCGTTGTCCTGATTGAAAGCAAACTGCAGCCCCTTCACGACTTCGGGATGATCGGCGGTGAACGAGCCGGAGCCGTTCAGCCCCTGCTCTTCGCCGCTCCAATGCCCCACCAGAATCGTGCGTGACGGCTTGGGATACACGGCCTTCAGAATGCGCAGCGCTTCCATCATCGTGATCGACCCCGTGGCGTTGTCGGTCGCGCCCGAGTGTCCTTCCCAGCTATCGAAGTGCGCCGACAGCACGACGTACTCGTCGGGCTTCGTGGCTCCCTTGATCTCGGCGATCACGTTGAACACCGGCTGGTCGCCGAGCGCTTCGGATTCCGCCATTACACGCACCTTCGGACCCTGCTGGTTCTGCGCGAGACGGAACAGCATACCGTAGTCTTCGCAGCCCACGTCGAACGTGGGAAGTGCGGCGTTGCGTGGCGAGCCGAAGATCTTGTTCACGCCGGGATACTGCGAATAGTTCGACTCGAACACCGCCACGGCACCGGCCGCCTTCACGTCGCTGTAGAAGGTCGGCACGCGCTGCGTGACACCCTGATACGTGGCCGACAGATCGCGCTGCAGTGAGTCGAGCGACAGCTGCGTGCTCGTCATCGCAAACTCCGCCATCTGTGATGCCGGGCGACAGGTCAGTCGCGGCGCCGACGCCAACACAATCTTGCCCTTCACACTCGGCAACCACGCCGCGAACTCCTCGGGCGACTGGTACGGCTTCACCACGACGACCGCGCCCTCAGCCCACTTGCCCGCCGTGTTGCCGCTCCACGACAGCATGTTGACTTCGAGCGCCTTGACACGCGGCGCCGTGAGCTGGGCAAACACCACTCCACGCTTCCACGAATTCCACGTGCCGTACTGTTCCTTGCGCGCCGATACCCCGAACTGCTTGTACGTGGCCAGCAGCCAATCCTGCGCGCGATTCATGTTCGGTGAGCCGGTGAGGCGCGGGCCGATGGAATCGAGCAATTGCTGCGCCAGCCTGCCGGCCTGCGACCGCTGCATTCCCTCTTCCCACAGCTTCAGAATGACCGGATCGGTGGGCGCGTCCTTTCGGACATACGACGGCGCCGGATCAACCGGCAACGCCTGCATGTTCTTGGCGACGGGTGCCGGACCACGGCCAGGCTGCGCGGCGGCCGATGCGGAGACAGATGCCGACGCGGCGAGCAGCAGGGCAAAGACAGAGAACGTGCGCATATGGAGGTCTGGTATGCGGTGAGAAACGAAAGAGTGAGCGGGGCGTCAGGCCCGCGGACTCAGTCCATCGACAAGCGACGTACGGTACGCCTTCCATGCGGGTACGAAGCCGATCACGAGGCCGGCACTCATCACGATGGCGAGGTAGGTCCACTCCGTCGAGCGAAGTGGATGCAGCGCGAGGTGCAAACCGAAGCGCTGCTCGATCGGCCCCTGCGCCACGAACAAGCCGATGTACACGGCGGCGACGCCGATGAGGCAGCCCAGCAACGCCAGCAGTGCGCTCTCGAGCACAAGCAGCGAGATGATCAGACGTGGACCCGCGCCCACCGCCCGCAGAATCGCCATTTCGCGACGACGCGCGTCGAGCGACGAGTAGAGCGCCACCAGCATGCCGCTGAGCCCGATCGCCACGGCGAACATGGCAATCACCCGCAGGCCAACCTCAGCGCTGCCAATGTTCTGCCACAACTCCCCGAGCGCGACACCGGGAATCACCGCCGTGAGCGGCTCTACGAGATCGGTGTTCATCTCACGCTGCAACATGAGCGCTTCGAAGCGATTCTTGGTCCCCACGAAGAAGGCCGTGATCTGATCGTCGCCGTGATCATGAGCCGGTTCTGCTGCAGCTGATTCAGCCGCCCTCGGTTCAGCGATGGTCTTCTCGGTCGCCCTCTGCGCCACCGCCGCCGCCGTCACCTCCGGCAGCGCACTCGGTGGCGGCTCCGCTCCGGGCATCACGAGTGGCGTCCCCGGCGGCGGACTCGCCCCCGGCATGACCATCGGCGTCCCCGGCGGCGGCTCCGCCCCCGGCATCACCATCGGCGTCCCGGGAGGCGGTGCCATCGCCGCCGCCCGCTGCTTGTTCGCCGCAATGATGGCTGCCGACTTCGCGCTCGACTTCGCACTCGACTTCGCGCTCGACTTCGCGACGGAAGGTTGCGCCGTTTCCCCCTGCCCCCTCCCCCCTGACACCCTCCCTCCTGCTCCCTCCGCCGACGCTATCGACGACCCAGCGATCGCCGTCTCATCTGAGTGCATCGCCTCGATCCCGCCCAGCGTCACGTACACCGACCGATCGATCGGCGTGAACGTGCGCCCCACGATACCGACCACATGGAACGGGTGCGCCTCGTGGTTCGACGTGCCGATGTCGCGGAGCCCATGCACCACCACCACCGGCGTGCCGATCGTGTAGCCCAGCTTCTCCGCGACCTCGCTGCCGATCACCACTTCCGTGTCCGCGACCGCCGCGCGTCCGGAGACGAACACGATCCGCCCGTCCTTGCGGAAGCGATAGCGCTCGTAGAACTCGGGGGTCGTGCCCACCACGCGGAAGCCGCGATGACTGTCGCCCAGCGAGTACGGGACCACCCACTTCACGGCGGGATGTGCCTTCCACCGCTCCATCGTGGACAGCTTCACCGAGCCGGAGGGGGAGCCGATACCGAACACCGAACTCAGCAACACTTGCAGCGTGCCGCCTCGCGCGCCGACGATCAGGTCGACGCCGCGAATCGTGCCCGCGAAGCTGTCGCGTACGCCGGCTCGCACGTTCTCGATGCCCACCAGCAACGTCACGCTGAGCGCGATCGACGCCACCGTGAGCGACGTGGTCAGCAACCGGCTGCGCAGCGACGTGAGCGCGAGACGCAGGATCATCATCATGGTGATGCCCTCACGCGTCCGCTCCGACCTTGGCCGCGCGATTGATCTCCATGAGTTCCACGGTGCGGGAGAACAGCGGCATCAGCGTATGATCGTGGCTCACGAAAATGAGCGTGGCGCGCGCCTTCTCGCACGACGCGAAGAGCAGCTTGAGAAACCGTTCGCGCCGGTCGGTGTCGAGCGCACTGGTGGGCTCATCGGCGATCACCACCTCGGGGCTGCCCATCAGCGCGCGCGCCGCCGCAACACGCTGCTGCTGCCCCACGCTCAGTTCGGCAATCGGGGAATCAAGATATTGCGAAATATCGAGCTGCGAGGCGATCTCGCGCACGGCGTCGTCGAGTGAGCGCCCGCCCAGTCGCGCGCGTCGCGCGGGCTCGAGTCGCACGGGCAGCAGGATGTTCTCCCGCACCGGGAGATACGGAATGAGGTTGAACATCTGGAACACGTAGCCCAGATGCCGCGCCCGGAACGCATCGCGCGCTCCACCCGACATGGTCGAGAAGTCCTGGCCCAGCACGCGGACGCTGCCGCTCGTGGCCTGCAGCACACCGGCAAGCAGGCCAAGCAGCGTGGTCTTGCCACTGCCACTCGGCCCGTGCAGAAAAACCGTCTCGCCGCGGGCGATCGAAAGCGAGTCGATCGCCAGGACGTCGCGCCCCTTCTTGTAGGCAAAGCGCAACGCGGACAGCTCGACCGCCGGGGGAACGGTTGGATCAGGGCCGACGGGAGCGGCCACCGAGGCCGCCTCACTCATTTCGACGAGTAAGGCTCGACCTTGAGTCCTTCCAGCTGATAGCCGACGGTGCCGTACGGGCTTTCCACCGAGGCGATCTTGAGGCGCCCCGACATCCAGACGGCGTCGAACAGGTTGAGCTTCACGGCCTTCTTGCCGCCCATTTCCACCATCACGATCTGATTCGGCGGCGGCGGCGGCGTGTGCACGCACGCCCCGTAGTAGGGCACCAGCAGGAACTCCGCCCCTTCTTCCTGGAAGTCGTCGAGCGGCACGACGAAGCCCGGAATCCGGACCAGCTTGCCCTCGAGCTTCTTCAGGGTGTCGGTGGACTTGCCGTTGGTGTAGTCGAGGCCGGCCAGCACGCGCCAGTCGATGTTCACCGCCTCCTCGACGAGCGCTTTCCGAGCCGCCGGCGCCTTGGCAACAATAGGGGCGACCGCGACGCGGGCGGGCGGCGTGGAGCGCACGGGACGGGCAGGTGTGGTGAACGCCGTCGTGGCAAAGAGCACGACGGAGATTCCGGCCAGCGACAGCACAGGCGAGCGACGGGACATGGCGAATCCTGGGAGCAGGACGAACGGGAGCCCACGCGACGGCGTCGCGGGTGACTCCCGCAAATGTACGCAATCCGCACGGGAACGCTGCAGGGTGGCCACGGCGACGGCCCGCTGCCGCCTCCAACCGTACCCCAACATCGTCCGCTCGTGCCCACGGTCCACGGTATATTCCACCACATGAGCCGCGCCGAAATCACCACGCCGGAAGCCCTCGCCGACGAGAGCGTCGTCGAGCTGTCCCTTCGTCCCCAGCGCCTGGTCGAATTCATCGGCCAGCAGAAGGTCAAGGACAGCCTCGGCATCGCCATCGCCGCTGCCCGCGCCCGGAAGGAGCCGCTCGACCACACGCTCTTCTTCGGACCACCGGGATTAGGAAAAACCACCCTCGCCGATCTCATGGCCCGGGAGCTCGGGGTGAACCTCACGACCACCTCCGGACCCGCGCTCGAAAAGCCGGCCGATCTCGTGGGCCCGCTCACCAATCTGCGGGAGGGCGACGTGCTGTTCATCGACGAGATCCACCGCATGCGTCCGATCATCGAGGAGTTCCTCTATCCGGCGATGGAGGACTACCGGATCGACATCCGGCTGTCCGATGGTCCCAAGGCGCAGACCGTCACGATGAACATCGAGAAGTTCACACTCGTCGGCGCCACGACACGACTGGGCATGCTCACGGCACCGCTCCGGGCGCGCTTCGGCATCGTGCAGCAGCTCGGCTTCTATCCGGTGGAGGAGCTGGAAGTGATCGTGCGGCGCACCGGCGAAGTCCTCAAGGTGGAGATGGACCCGCTGGGCGCACACGAGATCGCCAAGCGCTCGCGAGGCACACCACGCGTCGCCAACCGGCTGCTGCGTCGCGTGCGCGATTACGCGCAGGTGT
>NZ_JBILKJ010000068.1:0-14529 GCF_044376735.1 Gemmatimonas sp. | reverse complement strand
CGGCATCCGATGGCAGTTTTCCATGCGCGGACGATTTACCACAACCGGCTTTGTGGCCGAAACCCAAACCGAGACCAACGCCATTATCCGGTGGGGTCGAACGCAACAGTGCATGACGCTGGCCGATCTGGTCGCCGAGCGCATCACTCGATGACGGCACGAGTCGCACAGCGGCGCGGAGCCTCGCCGGAAGAGCCGCTGCGATGAGCCTCGTGTCCCAGGAACTGGTCCAACGAGCGCTCTGTCGTGTGGTTGCCGAGCACCCTCCCGAGTGGGAGGAGGCCGCGCTGGTGCGCTTTCGAAACCGGTTGCTCGACGAAACGGGCAGTGCGGCGCGTCCATTGGCCGAGCTTCTGCTGGAAGCGATCCGTCGCGGATTACCTCAGCGGCTACCGGCATCATCGGTGGAGCGCGCCGAGTGGGATACGCTGGCGTCATCGTTTGCGATGCAGTGGTCGGCAGAACGCTTTGTGGCCACCGATATGGCGCGCTGGGCGATCGATGCGTGGGGCACGGCGTTCCGGCTTATCGATGAAGTGGCTCACGTCGCGACGCCCACGCCGACAGTGCCGCCGGTTGGGTCATCACCACGTCGCCAGGCCGCGGTCCCCCCGGTGCCGCTAACGCCGGCCCCCGCACCACCGCGCGCCTTCACCGGCACTCGGCCAGCCGTCGCGCGCGTCCCCGTCGCCGTCCCCGTCGCGCGTGCGACGGCCAGTATGTCGCGGACCACCGTGAGCGGCCGTACCACGGCCGGCGCCCGCGGTCCTGGCGCGTTCGTTACGCCTCGTCGCTCCCGAACGCCGGCCCCACCGCTCTCGCCGGCGTGGCGTCGTGCGACGCGCCTCGCGATGGCGGCTGGGCTCGTGCTGTATCTGGCGGGAATGTCCCGCATCGTGTGGTCCATTCAATCGCGGCGGCGACCGACGACGGCGACGGCGGCGAGTGCGAGTGCGAGTACGAGTGCGAGTGCAAACACGGCGTCGGTTGCGGGTGCGCCGCTACCGGTCGCGCCGACGCGCGTCGGCAGCAGCAGAGTTGGGGTCCCATCGCTGACGCTCAACGCGCTCCCACGCACGGTTGTCGACTCAGGCCAGCTCGTTCTGGTGGAACCCGTGCGCCGGGCGACGGGCAGTGCCCGTCCGCTCGCGCCGTCGGCTCGCGCGATTGCGAGCCGTCCCGACCTCCGCTTCGACGAGGTGTACCTGATGGACGGCTCACGCATGCAAGGACGCGTCGACATCGTGCGTGCGGGTGCCATCGTGTTTCTCGATATGCGAACCGGGCTTCGCCACGAGCTACGCAAGGAAGCGATCGACCACATCGTGACGGAGTTCGGCAACACGGTGCAGTTCCGGCCGAGCGCGACCGGCACGTCGGTCTCGGCCTCGGCATCCGTGTCAGCCGCGCGGGCACCACGTTCTGGGGCGACCCAATCACTGCGCGCCCGCGGGGTCAGCGGGCGATATCTCATTCGCTACGGCGACGCCGTCGCGACGGGCTCGGCCACCTGCAAGGAGATCTGGTCGAAGACGCCGCAGACCTCGGACTGGGCGACGGTACGCCATGTACCGGGCGCCGACACGTTGACGATCGCCTTCGAGGCGGGCGACCGCTTCGCCACGGTCATTGACCAGGAGGGCGCGTTCGCCTCAGCACCACGCATCATGCCCGATCAAGCGCGTACCAGCACGGCCCTCACCACGCGGCTCAGTGGACGGTTCGGGGCTGATGGAACGATGGCGTTGACCGTCAACATTCTGCTCTTCCGCCGACTGCGCGCCGCCGCGGCAGATGTGTCGTGCGCCATCGAAGTGAAAGGCACGGGGCTATTGAGTACCCCGTAATGCGTAGCGCCCCACCCTACACCTCTGGCGTGCCGACGGCGCTCGATCCTGCTGACGTGGCCGGCGGCAGGGGGCCGGGATATACCATCACGGGGTACTCACGTCGCCAGTAACGCCCGTCGGTGAGCGTGACCGCGGCCGTTACGGTCCATGCGCGCATCCATTGGTCGTCGTAACGCGAAGGTGGTACCCCCAGCGGCAGCACCACGTCGATCGCGACGTCGCAGCCCTGTTGCACGGCGAGCGTGGCCGACGGCAGGATCGCGTCCACTTCCCACACGGTGGCGCTTGGCTGGCTGCGGGACTCGCGATAGGCGAAGTGCAACGAGACCGACTGCAGCTGTCCGGCGCGACGCGGCACGAGGCGAACGACGTACGGGGTACTCTGTCCGGGAACGAGATCAACGGTGGGCACCTCGAGCCGGATCGCTCCGATCGTGCGCCACGCGTGCCATCGGTCGCGAAACGGCCGCAACTCCATCGCGGTGTGAATGAGGAGCAAGCTGCCGACGCCGAGCGCCGTGGGATCGGCGGTCCATATCAGCGATGGGCCGGCCGCCAGTAGCATCAGCACGGCGCAGACCCCCGTGATGATGGCCAATCGGACCTCGGTGCGTTTCCGCAGCGGTCCCCATTGCTCCATGGCCAGACGGCGGTACGTTGGCGCCTTTATCCCGAGCGGATCGATGTGCACCTCAGCGGAGCTTGATTTTGCCGCGCGCGCGCGCGAAGATGGTCCCCATGCGATCCTCTTTCTCTGACCGACTGCGTGTGCTAGCAACGCGCGCCTGGCCCGCCACACACCGCCGACCGCGCCATTGGGCAGGGGTATTGGTATTCGGGCTCGCCGGCTGTGGTGGCACGCTTGCCGGCAAGATCGATGAGGCAATGAGCGGGTGTATTGGTTACCGCAATCCGGACTTCGTGGGCGGCCGCGGGGCGACGTCGCTGGACCGACCGCTTCCCGAGTCGCTGTCGAAGTTGGCTGGTCGCATCGCCTACATCCGCGCGTTTCGGGGGTTCGAGTTGCTGGTGAAGGCCGCTCCCGACCAGGTGACCCTCGTGTGCGCGTTAGAACTCGCGTCGCACCTCAATCATCCCGAGGTTGCGCACTTGTTGACGCAGTACTCGTCGCACCCGGATGCCGCGGTCGCCGCGAGCGCGAAGCGACTCCTGTCGACGCAGGCGCCGCTGCGCTAGCACACTACGGCGTGACGGCGGCCGAACTCGGCATGGGACGCAGGAGCCGATCGAATGACTCGACCTGCGTCGACCCGAAGCTTGTGACCGTGACCGAACGATTGGTCGTTGGATCGATCAAGACCAGCCGTCCGTCCGCATAACGCACCAACCGGAACGGCACCGCCTGTCCGATCCCGGCACTGGTACGTCCTCGCGTGAGCGCGCGTAGTGCGCCGCGAAGAAATCCGTTCGTACCCGGCTCGAGCGAAGCGGCCAGCCCCTTCGTCGTCGCATCGACGACGCGGATACCGCCGTTACTCTCATCGGTAAAGAGGAGCTGACGTTCGGCGATGATCGCCGACTGCCGTTCGGCGAACGCGCCGAATCCGAAGATGCGCGCGGCGATGCAGAGCATGAAGACCGCCGCGATCAGCGCCGCAGCCATCACCAGCGCCGGCTTCGGAACCTCCAGTGGCCGGGCATCCGGACTCGCGCCGGGCTCCGCCTCAAAGTGCACAGGACTGGTCATACGAATACCTCGCTCATGCCACGACCGGTTGTGCGGTCGTCATGGATTCGGCGGGGGCATCGCCCCGCTCTCCCGTCCGCTCGATGCGAACGTTGGGCTCCGCGGCGGCAGCGATGGCGTTCACGAGCAACGCACTCACGCCTTTAGGATCCACGAGCGCGCGGAGCACCGGTTCCGGATGCGTCAATTGAAACACCTGGCAGTGCGGCCACAACGCAATGTACGCGAGCCGATTCGCCTTCCCGAGTGTGAGCACGAGCTGACCGGTCCCATCACTGAAGGTGCCGATTCGAGCACCGTCGATGATCGAGAACGGGATGTTGATGGACATCGGGAACACCACACCGAGACGCATCACGACGCGCCGGTTCGTGATGGCATACCAGGAGGTTCGCGCCGACGCTCTGGCCAGGACCTCCGCAATCGCCAATACGATGAGCGTCAACGCTAGCCGAAGACCGAGTCCCACGGCGAACGCCCGGCTCAGCACCGGCTCGACCGTCACAATGCCCCACCATACCAGCATGGCCGCGAAATAGAGCGCCACCAGCCGGCGATGGAAGACGTGCGTCGCGAGCGCGCGCGCGTCGGGAGCCGCCTCCCACAGCACATGTTCGCCGGCGGGAAGCGGATGGGGGACTCCCTTGATGTATTCGGCGTTCCCCACCTCGGGACGGCTCATATGATCGGCTCGCTCCGGTCGGCCGTGGCGTACAGATGGCCACCGGCGAAATACGCCATGACCTTGTCCTCTTCGAGCAACGTGATCTGATCGTCACGGCGGATCGCGGGCACATCGGCGAACTGCGCCGCGGTGATCGACTTCACGAGGAGACGGTCATTGCCCCAGAGCCCGAAATTCGGCCACTGCACGAAGCCGGCGGGCAGCATGATGCGCCGTTCCGTTCCGGACAGTTGGACCTCGTAGTAGCGGACCTGCGGCTCGGCGCGATCCACCCACAGTTCGATCACGGTGCCCGCCACCACCTTGTCCACCGCTTCAACCGGCAAACCGCGCGGATCCGGATCGCCCTTCGCTACGGAGAACGTGGGGTCGAGGCGCATCGGCACGATCTTGGGAGCGCCATGGAACGTGCGATCGGGCTCATCGGCACGATCCGCCCACGCGGCCGCGCCAACGCCATCGATCATCGGGTTTCCAGTTGGGATCAGCGGCGACCCATTGAAGCCGTCGACCGGCACCGCTTTGATGTCCGACATCAGTGCGTCTCCTCGCCGCTGTGCGGCCGATGAATGAAGGTCTTCGGGCCGGCCGACTTGGGCCACCCGTCACGCGGTCCCTGCGGTGATTCAAGGGGATAGCCTTCCCGCTTGTCCTCGCGGCGAATGTAGATGATGAGCCCTGCGAAAAAAATCCAGAACGCGTACAGGGCAATCTGGGCTCCGTCGATGTACTGCATCGCTATGGCTCCGAGCGTTGAAGAATGGTCAAGCGGGAATGTCCGCCAGCCCGAACGAACGGCTGGCATAATCGCGCTCGGCTTGACCGGCGACGCGACGGGAGACGAGAGGTCCGAGTGCCACCAGGGTGGCGAACAGCATCAGGATCTCGAGGTGATACACGGCAGAGTACGGGACCGATGGCACGTTCAAGCCGGGGCTGAGCGCCCCCCGTTGCACCAGATGCGAGAGCCAGTCTTTCATCACGCCGCTGAGCGCAAAGGACAGCCCTTCCGCGGTCGCAAAGACCGCACCCCACGCGCCAAGCGCAATACCATGCTGCGAGGGATCACGCAGTTGCATGGCGTAGGACAACGTACCGACGCCGAAGAAACCTTCGCCGAGGCCGATCAGTCCCACGCCGAGGCGGAACATCCCGGCCGACTCCAGTGGACTGGCGAACACGATGCCGGCGAATCCGAGAATACCGATCAGGGCCCCGAGCGCGGCGAGGCGAATCGGATCCTGCTGGCGGCGGAGCATCGACGCCGAGAGCCCGAAGGCGATGACAGCACCCGCGGCCATGACGGCGGTGAGCAGGGTGGTCTGCGACACGGACAGGCCGAGCACTTCCCCGCCGTACGGCTCGAGCAGGACATCCTGGAGATTGAAGGCGAAGAAGCCGAGCCCCGACGCGACGAGCAGACGGACGGCCTGTCCACCGCTCGAGAAGGTACGCCACGCCTCACGGAACATGGGGCGACGCTCACCCTTCGCATACTCGACCACACCGCGCACCCGCGCTTCCTGCTTCCACAGGGAGATCATGTTCACCACAATGGTGAAGACGGCGGTCCCTTGAATGACCTGAATGAGGCGCAATGGCGTGAAGTCGCGCAGCACCGATTCCAGGAAGAGGGCGCTGATCAGCGTCCCCATGAGCATCATCAGATACATCAGTGCGATCACGCGCGGCCGCTTGTCTTCGGACACCACATCCGTGGCCAACGCGAGTCCCGCGGTCTGCGTGGTATGCGCGCCGGCTCCCACGAGGAGAAAGGCGAGCGCCGTGCCGACGTGCCCGATCCACGAGGGCCCGACGCGTGGGCCATCGGAGAGCACGAGTAAGGCGAACGGCATGATCGACAACCCGGCGAACTGCAGCATCGTCCCGCCCCAGAGGAACGGCACGCGCTTCCAACCCAACAGACTCTTGTGCGTATCGGACTTGAAGCCGATCAAGGCACGGAACGGGGCCGCCAACAGCGGGATGGCCAACATGATCGCGACCAGTGACGCCGGCACGCGCAGCTCGAGAATCATGACGCGATTCAACGTGCCGACGAAGAGGGTCTGCACCATGCCCACGGAGAGCTGAAACAGGGACAGGCGCAACAGACGACTCAACGGCATCTCGGCAGTCGCGACATCCGCGAACGGCATGAACCGTGTACCAAGCGTCAACCAGACGCGAACAGAAACCCCGGGCTTCGGTGCCATCGGCCCTACCAAACCGGCTGCATACGGACGTCGGCCGGCAGCGCCTGCCGATGCGGCGGGCGCAGGAACAGCTGTACGAACGTCAAGCCGTTAGCCACCTTGAGCAGCGTCACCCTCACCTTCGTGAACACGCCGCCGGATTTCTCGAGCGTACGCATGGCATCGGTGTTCCGCCACATCCGATCCATCAGCGCCCAGAACGCCTCACTCTCGGTATCGATGGTCTCCGGGAACACCTGCCGACTGATCAGGTTCGTGAGCTTGATGACACGACGATCGTAGTCATCGACGTCGATGCCCATGAATTCGAAGAACGGCTTCCGGGCATGATCGCGCACGTACATCGTGCAGAACACCGCCAACAGGAAAAACCGAATCCACAGCTTGTTGCGCCCCTCCAGCAGTTCGGGATTGGAGCGCATCAGCACCGCGAACGCCTCGCCGTGGCGGAACTCGTCGAGACACCAGTTCTCGAACCACTTGAAGATCGGGTGGAACCGCTTCTCGGGTTGCTTCTCGAAGTTGCGGAAGATCGTCACATAGCGCGCGTATCCGATCTTCTCCGACAGGTACGTGGCGTAGTAGATGAACTTCGGCTGAAAGAACGTGTACTTCTTGGCCTTCGTCAGGAAGCTGAGATCCACCGCCACGTCGAAGTCGTTGAGCGTGTGGTTGATGAACCCCGCGTGCCGCCCTTCGTCACGGCTCATGAAGCCGAACAGTTCGCGCACTTCGGGGTTCTTGATCCGCTTCTTGATTTCCGCATACAGAATGCACCCGCTGAACTCCGCAGTGACCGACGACACCAGGAACTCGATGAACTGCTCGCGCAGGTTCGGATCCATCGAGGCGAAGTCGGCATCGAACTCTTCGTTGCGCTTGAAGTGGTTCTTATTCGGATCGCGCCGGAACTCGGCGAGGATGTCGTCCCACATCTGCTGGTGTTCGGACGTGATCTGCAGCGCGTCGATCTTGGCAAAATCCGTGGTATAGAACCGCGGATTCAGCATCGCGTCCTGCTGCGCGTTCTTGGTGCTGTCGTTCACGTTGTCGTACGCGCGAACGGGCAACTCAGTAGCGGTCGGGTACATAGGTAGTGTGTCTCTCCTCAGCCTTCGAAGCCGACGTCATACAATTCATACAGTTCCGTGCCGCCGGTCAGCTTCACGAACTGTCGACGCAACCAACTGGCGCGCTGCACCGTGGCCCGTGAGGCGTAGGTACGCTGCGTCCCAAAAGGAATGTGCGTCGGGGCGTTGTGCACCAGGACCTCGTCGCCCGGGTCGACCTCGACGCCGTCGAGGTCGACGTGCGCATGGAAGTGGTCGTGCGTCGACTCGAGGTCGATCGTGCACGCGACCTCGACCCGACGGCGCATCACGAACCACGCACCGGCAGCGGCGACGCCAACTCCTGCGATCATCCAACCCATACCATCCATCACGTCGATCCTGGAAAACGGTAGGCGTCAGCGCCGAGAGGGGGTGCTGGTCCCCAGCGAGCTGTGATGCAAGGCGATGGCCATGGAGCGGTAGAAACCGCGTTCCACCAGCCGTGTTCCAACCATACCCCAAGTATCGAGGACTGGCGAGCCTAAGAGCGCCGTTCGAAACGCCCGCTCGGAGACGGGAACGATCGCCGGCGCCCGGTCAGACTTCGGGAACAGGCGCCCGATGGCGCGCATGGCCACGAGCATGGGCGTCCCAGGCACCACCGTGATGAGCATCTTCTCGCGAACCCGCGGGGCCAGCGTACCAAGCGCGGCCACCAGGTCCGGCAAGTCATAGTGGATCAGGGAGTCCATCCCGACCATATGGTCGAACTCGCCAAGGGCGGGGTCGAGCATGTCCCCCGATCGGAAGTCGATCTCCACCCCTTCGGCATCAGCGCGTTCCCGCGCGTGATCCACCAGCGTGGGCGACAGGTCGATCGCGACCACCTCGGCACCGCGCTTCGCGAGATCGATCGCCAGCGTCCCGGTTCCACAGCCTGCGTCCAGAATCCGCACGCCGTGCAGATCCGGCGCCATCCACCGGAGGAGGGTCGCCCGCATCTGATCGCGGCCAGCCCGAACCGTCTCGCGGATGCGCGACACCGGCGCATCCGAGGTCAGCGTTTTCCACGCGGTCGCCGCCGTGCGGTCAAAGTATTCCCCGATCCAGGCCCGCCGCTCGAGGTACGACACCGATGTGGCGTGCGAACCCCCAGGCGACGTTCCATCGAACGACGGACCCGGAATCGTGGGAATATCTGTAGAGAGTTGAGTCGGCATCAGTCGAACCCCAAGAGGTCGAAGATTTCGCGATCCTTGAGCGGATTCGCCGGCAACGGGACGACCTCGTCGAGCATCCGCGAGGCGAGCAGCATGTACTGCTCCTGCGCGGCGATCACCTCGGGCGAGTCGTCCATCTCGAAAATCGTGCACTTCTTCAGGCGGCTGCGGCGAATTGCGTCGATGTCCTGGAAGTGCGCCATGGTCTTGAGCCCAACAGCCTTGTTGAAGCGATCGATCTCGTTGGTGTCCTTCGAGCGGTTCGCCACCACACCACCGAGCCGCACCTTGTAGTTCTTCGACTTCGCCTGAATGGCGGCGATGATCCGATTCATGGCAAAAATCGAATCGAAGTCATTCGCCGTGACGATGAGGCAGTAATGCGCATGCTGCAACGGGGCGGCAAAGCCACCGCACACCACGTCGCCCAGCACGTCGAAGATCACCACATCGGTGTCTTCCAGCAGGTGGTGCTCTTTGAGCAGCTTGACCGTTTGGCCGGTCACGTAGCCACCGCAGCCGGTGCCGGCCGGCGGACCGCCCGCCTCGATGCACTGCACCCCGTTGTACCCCTCGAACATGAAGTCTTCGGGGCGCAGTTCTTCGGAATGGAAGTCGACCGATTCGAGCACGTCGATCACCGTCGGCACCATCTTCTTGGTGAGCGTGAACGTCGAGTCGTGTTTCGGGTCGCAGCCGATCTGCAGCACGCGCTTGCCCAGCCGCGAAAAGGCGGCCGACAGATTGGACGACGTCGTGCTCTTGCCGATCCCGCCTTTGCCGTACACGGCAATGACGAGCGCGCCATCGATCTTGGTGTTTTCGTCCAGATGCACCTGAAGGCTTCCCTCGCCGTCACCCACGGCGTCGAGAATCGGCAGTCGTGTTGCAGTCATCGTGTTTCTCCGGTCGTATGGCAGATCATGCGTACACCCCCTCCAGACGGTCTTCGAGGTCCGCTGCTGCGTTGCGCAGCGCCTCGAGCGTCGCTTCATCGGGGGACCAGAACCCGCGGTCGTTCGCTTCCAACAAACGTTGCGCCAGCCCCGAGGCGGCGTCCGGATTGGCCTGCGCGAGACGCTCGCGCATCGCATCGTCGAGCACAAACGTCTTCGTGGTCTCCGCGTACACCCACTCCGGCACGGCACTCTTCCCACCCGTGGCGGACCATCCAAACGTCGTAATGACGTGCCCCGCGATGTTTCGGGCACCTTCGTAGCCGTACTCGAGCTGACTCTCGTACCACCGCGGATTGAGCAGCTTCGTGCGCGACTCGAGTTCCACCTGCTCGGTCAGCGTGCGCACCTTACCCTGTGCGTTGTTGTAGTCGCCCACATACACCGCTGGCGCGTCACCACCACGCTGCTGCGCGATCACGCGCGTCATGCCACCCAGCGACTCCACATACTGATCGATATCGGTGGCGCCAAGGTCGACGGAATCGAGCCCTTGAAATGACAGGGTGGCCTGCCCCAGCGCCCGCTTCATCAACGCCGGCTGGCACGACGGACGGCCGTCCGTTCCGTACGCGAAGCCCTTCCGCTGCACGAACAGATCGGCCAGCTCGTCTTCCTTCTCCCACTTGCCGGTGTCGATCAGCAGGTTGACGTTCGAGCCGTACGCCCCGTCGGCGTTGGAGAACACGCGCAACGCGGCGGTGGCAAGATCACACCCCGTCTCCTCCATGGTTTGCAGCGCGTGCTTGCGAATGAAGTTCTGCGAGGGGTCTTCATCAGCCTGCGCACAGATCAGCGCGGCCTCGGCCAGGAGCTTCACCTGCAACGGCAACAGGTCGCGGAAGATGCCCGACAGCGTGACCACCACATCGACCCGTGGACGCCCCAGCGAGGAGAGCGGCAGGAGACGCGCCCCAGTGAGACGGCCAACCGCGTCGAAGCGCGGCACGACTCCCATGAGCGACAGGACCTGTGCCAGCGGCGTGCCCTCGCTCTTCATGTTGTCGGTGCCCCAGAGCACGACGGCCACCGACTCCGGCAACGCCCCGTTGTCGGCCACGTAGCGGGCCAACAGCTGGTCCGCGCGCACGCGACCTTCGAGCATGGCCACCGCACTCGGCACCCGATACGGATCGAATCCGTAGATGTTGCGCCCGGTCGGCAGGACCTGCGGATTGCGCAGCAAGTCGCCACCGGGCGCCGGCGACACATAGCGGGCATCGAGCGCACGCAGAATGCCGGCGACTTCGCGATCCTCGCTGAGCGAGGCGTCGAACCCACTCAGCGCCTCGAGGTGCTGCTGCAGCGCCCGTTCGTCGGCGACGCGCAGCCCCTGCTCCTTGGCGGCGCCAATCGCCGCGCGCATCGCCGTGCGTACGTCCTTGCCATCGACGAGCGACCGCACCGTGGCGCGCACCACCTGCTCCACCGATTGCAGGGTGTCGTCGGAGGCCGCGCGCGCGCTCACCCCGGCCACGATCGTATCCCCGATCGGCGGCAGCTCCAACTCCGGGCGACCGGAGCGCGCCATTTCGACCAGCACGCCAACGCGGGCGTCGGGCGACATGGGCTCGCCGACCACGTGCAGCCCCATCGGGATCAGCTCGTACTCCAGCTCCAGCAACCGGTCCCGGAGGGTGGTCACGCGGGCATCCGTCTCGCTCGCCGTCCACGCCGGCGTCGCGTCAGCCAACTCCACCGCCGCCGCCTGCTGCTGGATCAATTCGCGCAACGACGACGCCTCGCCGGCCTTCGTCTGATCGAGCGCCCGCCACCGGTCCAGCGTGCTCTTGAGATCGAGCAGGCCGCGGTACAGGCCCGCGTTCGCAACCGGCGGCGTGAGGTACGACACCAGCGTCGCATTGCCACGGCGCTTGGCCAGCGTGCCTTCCGACGAGTTGTTCGACGCGTACAAGTACACGTTTGGCGCGTCACCGATCAGTCGATCGGGCCAGCAGCGATCGTCAAGCCCCGACTGCTTGCCGGGCATGAACTCGAGCGCTCCGTGCGTACCAAAGTGCAGAATCGCATCGGCGGCGTAGTCCTCACGCAACCACCGATAAAACGCGCTGAAGGCATGCGTCGGCGAGAATCCGCCTTCGAACAGCAGCCGCATGGGATCTCCTTCCCATCCAAACGACGGCTGCACGCCGATGAACACATTCCCGAGCTGCAGCCCCATCACCTGAATCGACTGTCCGTCGGACAGCTGTCGTCCGGGTGCAGGGCCCCATGTTTTCTCGATCTCGGCCAGGTACGGCTCGCGGCGCACATGATCGTCGGTGCGGATCGTGGTGTGCACGTTGGCCGGCGCGCCGTAGCGCTCCCGATTGCCCCCCGTGATGCGCTCGCGCAGATCGTCGGCGCTCGACGGCAAGTCGACGGTGTATCCCTGCTCCTTGAGCGATGCGAGCACGCGCTGCATGGAGGGGAACACCGCGAGGTATGCCGCGCTGCCCGTGTTGCCGGCATTGGGCGGGAAGTTGAACAGAATGAGCGCGATCTTGCGGTGCGCGCGATCCTTGCGCCGCAGCGCCACCAGCTTCGACACGCGCTCGGCCACGCGATCGATACGCTCGGGAATCGGCTCGGACGCGGCCGCCTTGCCCGGCTGCGGCTCCCCTTTGCCACCGAACACCGTCGGCACGATCGCGCCATCCAGCTCAGGAATCGCGATCTGCAGCGTGGCCTGCAACGGATTCAGGCCGCGCGCGTCATTCCGCCACTCCTGAATGGTCTGGAACTCGAGCGTCTGCAGCGTGATGTACGGGACATCGAGCCCACGCAGGACGTCCTGTGCGGCGTCAGCGTTGTTGTACGCCGGACCGCCCACCAGCGAGAAGCCGGTGAGATTGATCATGGCATCGATCGTCGCCTGCCCCTTGCCGTTCGTGAAGTATTTCTCGACGGCCGGCCGCGCATCGAGCGCGGACGCGAAGGCCGGCACCACACGCAATCCCTTGGCCTCGAGGGCCCGCACCACCGCCGCATAGTGCGCCACGTTGTCGGCCAGCAGATACGACCGACCGACGAGCACGCCCACCGTGCCCACCTCCGTGCCACGGTGCCGTGGCAGATCCTCGAGGCGCTCGGTCATCCCGCGATTCGACAGCGCCGGATGCCACAGCCCGACTTCCGGATACGCCTGGGGTTGCTGCGGATTGAGCTTGCCACGCAGCGCCTTCCGAGGGCCGTCCGCGTATCGATCGATGGCGTACTTCACCATCTGCTCGATGTTCTCGGCGGTACCCGCCAGCCAATACTGAATCAGCAGCAGGTAGGCGCGCACGTCCTGCGCCGTGCCGGGGATGAATTTCAGAATGGACGGCAGCGTGCGCAGCGCCGACATCTGCCGTTCGCCGCTTGATTTCCCGTCGCCGCGCGAGCCGCGCAGCTTCTTGAGCAGGTTGATCGGCGAGAGCGGTGAGCGTGACTCTCCCCCGCTCATGTCGAACTTGCCGAGCTTCGTGCATTTCACGAGTTCCGGCGTGCAGAGGGCGCAGAGCACCGCGTCGGCCGCATCGCGACGCGCCAGCACGGCCTCGTACACCGCGTTCGCGTACTCTTCTTGAAAGAGCTGCGTGCATACCACGATGTTGGCCCGCGCGATGTCCTGGCGCGCCCGCTCGGCGGCCAGCGGATCGCTGCCGAAGTCGGCCGCCACATGCATCGTGATCGTGAGGCCGGGAATGTCACGGACAAGCGCCGCACCGGCGCGCTCAAAGGCATCAGCCAGGTGCGCGTCGAGCGTCGTAATCGCCACGCGAATGGGAATTGGCTTTGCCCCGGCGCTAGCGGCCATAGAATGCCTTGGCGTCGTACATGACATCGACGGTGATCTCAGAAACACCGTGGTCCATGGCGTACTTCTCGGTATTCCGACGCACCTTGCCCCGCACGAAGAACGGAATCTTCTTGAGCTCGGCTTCGGCCGATGCCAGCCAGGTGGTGACAAGCGGCGCGACGGCGACGACCGCGTCGATTTCGTCTTCCTCTTCGGCGAAGCCGACGGCACTGGCCGCTTCGGGCGCCTCGAGTTCGATGGCGGCGCGCGCGGTGAACGGCGTCCTGTGCTGTCCGCCCATCGTCTCGCTGCGCGCGGGACTCGCGCCGGCGGTCGCGTGCAAGTGCGACGGCGTGGCGCCGTCACTGAACTCGAAGTCGTCCTTGAACATGTGCAGCAGGTGCTCCTCGAGTCCCATCATGAGCGGGTGCACCCACGTATCGAAAATGACGTTGGCGCCTTCGAAGCCCATCTGCGGCGAATGCCGCGCCGGCACGTCCTGCACGTGGATCGGCGCCGAGATCACCGCGCACGGGACGCCGAGGCGCTTGGCGATGTGACGTTCCATCTGCGTCCCCAGCACCAGCTCGGGGGCCAGCTCCGTGACGCGCTGTTCGACGGCGAGATAGTCGTCGCTGATCAGGGCCTCAACGCCGAGCGCCGCCGCGAGTTCACGGATCGGCCGGGCATATTCACGCGAGTACGTGCCGATGCCGACCACGGTGAACCCGAGTTCGTCCTTCGCCATGCGGGCGGCCGCCATCACGTGGGTGGCGTCGCCGAACACGAAGACGCGCTTCCCGGTGAGATACGTGGAGTCGACCGACCGTGAGTACCACGGCAGCAGCGACCGACTGGCATCTACCTGCGCCGTGCCGGCACGTTCGCGCTCGAGCAACGCCGACACATCGACGCCGGCGACCTCACCCACTTCCTCGACGAACTCACGCGTGGCGAGGACGCCGATCGGTACGGTGCGCACCGTGGGCTGACCGAAGGTTTTCTGCAGCCAGCGCGCGGTCGTGTCGGCCACTTCAGGATAGAGCACGACGTTGAAG
>NZ_JBILKJ010000190.1:0-4582 GCF_044376735.1 Gemmatimonas sp. | reverse complement strand
TCTTCGCTTCGAGACATCCAAGGGCGTGTTCGTTCTCGAACTGCACCGCGACTGGGGACCGCTCGGCGCCGATCGGCTCTACAACCTCGCCCGGCTCGGCTACTTCACCGACACCCGCTTTCATCGCGTCCGCGCCGCCTACATCGCGCAGTGGGGACTCCACGGCGACTCGGCCGTGAACGCGGCGTGGAAAGGGCGCTATCTCCGTGACGACGCACCACGTTCGCAGAATACGCGCGGCACCTTCGCCTTTTCGTACGAGGGGCCCGGCCGCGAGAACACTCGCAACACGCAGATCTACGTGAACCTCGCCGACAACCCGAAGAATGACGCCGAGCCGTTCACGGTGCTCGGTACCGTCGTGGAGGGGATGTCGGTACTCGACAGCCTGTACAGCGGCTACGGCGAGGATTCGGGCAGCGGCATGCGACAGGGCAAACAAGCACCGCTCGAACGCGGCGGCAATGCGTACATGGATCGCGAGTTTCCCAAGCTCGATCGCATCATGCGCGTTGTGATATCCACTCCGTAATTCAGCTCGTCATCGCAATGACCACTGCATCGCACCTTGTTACCGTCTGGAATCCGGCCTACGCCACCGACCCGCTCGAGGCGCACCTGCGTATCCTCCTCGACTGGGACGCGCGAGCGGGCGCCACCAATGACGATGACGTGTACGTATGGTGGGGCAAGGTGAAGTCGGGACAGCGGCAACAGCCCATGCCGCACCTCGGCGACGTGCTCGCCCTCGAGGGTGCGGCCGGAGACGACGCCGAGGTGCATCTGTATCTCACCGATTTCCGATCGCTGTACGTGGCGGATGTGCACATGGTCACCACCACCGACCCGCGCGTGGATGACCACGAGCATGTGCCGGCGTACTACGCGAAACACGACCTCCCGTGCGACTGCTGGTTCCTGCTGCGCGACATCCGCGCGCTGGTGCGCGACGATCTCGAAGGTGTAACGGCCGAACTCGCGCAGTTGCGCAACACGCGCTACGCGGATCGTCCGGTGTCGATCTACGGCGGCATGGTCGACCTGCCCCTGCTGGTGTCCCGTCCCGACGGGCGTCGCTTCTTCGACGAGTCCGAGCGCGCGCTGCTCGCCAACGGACAACGCTGGGCGCGCTTCGATGCCGAACAGGGGGGCGTGGGGGCGTGGGCCGCCACGTTGCGCGACGACCATCTGGGCGACCGCGCGTGGGCCGCGCTCGACGTGAGCGCCCGACAGTTTCTCGCCACCGGCGAGCGCACCCTGCGTGAACACCGTCGCGATCTCGGCGCCGATCTGTCGCCCGTGCTGGTGAGCTACGGCAAGGCCATCGAGGTGCAGGTGAACGAGCTGTTGCGCCGCGCCATGCGCAACGCTCCGCCGACCGCGCAGCGGGTCAAGATCGGCGACCATACCCGCATCCTCAGCGAGACGCTGCCACTCACCCTGGGCCAGCTCGGCTACATCCTCGGCGGCGAACTCGCCCTTGGCGACCACCTGCGGGCCACCCTGTCCGACGGCATGTGGCTCACCGGCGCCGGTGCCGCCATCATCGACCAGTTCGCGGCGGCGAGGAATCCGGCCGCCCACGGTGGGGCGCTGGACCGCGCCACCGTGGTCACGTGGCGCAATCGACTGCTGGGCGTGGGGTGCGACTGCGTGATCGGCCGCCTGGCCCTCATCGCCCCACGGTAAACGTCCCGCCCCCGGCGACGCGTCCGGCGTTACTTGATATTTGAAGTAATTGGCCGTAGCGTCGAGGAGCGTCCTTTCAGGGAGTGAGTGCGGTGAACGTTGTCGTCGTAGGTGGAGGTCCCGGCGGGCTCTATGCCGCGCTGCTCATGAAGCGGCGCGACCCGCGCGCGCAGATCACGGTCATCGAGCGCAATCGCCCCGACGATACGTTCGGCTGGGGTGTCGTGCTCTCCGACCAGACGGTCGCCAACCTGCGCGCGGCCGATCCGGAGAGCGGCGCGGTGATCACCGCGGCCCTGCACCGGTGGGACGATATCGACGTTCGCTTCGCCGGGCGTTCCATGCGCTCCGGCGGACACGGCTTCAGCGGCATCGGCCGCAAGCGCCTGCTGGCCGTGTTGCAGCAGCGCTGTCGAGAACTGGGGGTCGTGCTGCGCTTCCAGCACGAACTCGCCCCCGATCAGCTCGAGGCCCTCGTGGCCGAGGAGGGCGCCGATCTGGTGATCGTGTCCGACGGCATCAAGAGCCGTTTGCGGGAGCGCTTCGCCGACACGTTCCGCCCCGATATCGACCTGCGACGGTGCCGCTACGTGTGGCTCGGTACCCCCAGGCGTTTCGATGCGTTCACGTTCGCGTTTACGGAGACCCCACACGGGTGGTTCCAGGCGCACGCGTATCAGTTCGATGGCGAGATGAGCACGTTCATCGTGGAGACGCCGCAGGACGTGTGGGAGCAGGCCGGCATCGCCGACATGACGGACGCCGAGTCGATCGCGTTCTGCGAGTCGCTGTTCGCCGACACGCTGCAGGGCGCACCTCTCGTGAGCAACGCCGCGCATCTGCGAGGCTCGGCCCAGTGGATCCGGTTCCCCCGCGTCACCTGCGCCGACTGGGTGCACTGGCTCGACATCCCGCGCGATGACCGCGGCGACACCAGCACGCGACGCGTGCCGCTGGTGCTGCTGGGGGACTCGGCGCACACCGCGCACTTCAGCATCGGGTCCGGCAGCAAGCTCGCGCTCGAAGACGCCATCGCACTCGACATGCAGCTGGCGGGATTCGCCTCCGCGCATGCTTCGGTACACCCGGGTGACATGGGTGCGGCGCTGAGTCGCTATCAGGCCGAGCGGAGCGTGGAAGTGCTCAAGCTGCAGAACGCGGCGCGTAATTCCACCGAGTGGTTCGAGCACGTAGACCGCTACGCCACGCTGGCCCCGGAGCAGTTCGCCTATTCGTTGCTGACGCGCTCACAGCGCATTTCGCATGAGAATCTGCGCGTGCGCGACGCGGCGTACGTGGGCGCGTTCGAACGTTGGTTCGCGCAGCAATCAGGGCTCGCCGTGGCACCCGACGCCGCAGCGCCGCCGGCTATCTTCACGCCGTTCACGGTGCGCGGTGTCACGCTGCCCAACCGCATCGTGGTGAGCCCCATGGCGCAGTATTCGGCCACCACCGATGGCATGCCCACCGACTGGCATCTCGTGCACCTCGGCGCCCGCGCCACCGGTGGCGCGGGACTCGTGATGACCGAGATGACGTGCGTGGCACCCGACGCGCGCATCACGCCGGCGTGTCCGGGTATGTGGGATGATGATCAGCGTGACATGTGGGCGCGCATCGTGCGCTTCGTACACGAGCACACGCCGGCCAAGATCGGACTGCAGCTCGGTCACGCCGGGGCGAAGGGTGCCACCAAAACCATGTGGGACGGTATCGACCAGCCGCTCGAGCACGGTGCGTGGCCGCTGATCGCCGCCTCGGACACGCAGTATCTCGACGGCGTGTCGCAGATTGCCCACGAGATGACACGCCACGACATGCAGCGCGTGACCGACGAGTTCGTGCAGGCGACGCATCGCGCCGTGGCCGCCGGATTCGACTGGCTCGAGTTGCACTGCGCGCACGGCTATCTTCTGTCGAGCTTCCTGTCGCCGCTGACGAACCGTCGCACCGATGAGTACGGAGGCGATCTCGCCAACCGGGCGAAGTTTCCGCTCGAAGTGTTCGCCGCCATGCGCGCGGTGTGGCCGGTGGACCTGCCCATCTCCGTGCGCATCTCCGCGCACGACTGGGCCAGCGGCGGCAATACCGACGACCATGCGGTGGCCATCGCCGGCTTGTTCCGCGATGCCGGCGCCGACATGATCGACGTGTCGGCCGGCCAGGTCGTGAAGCGCGAGCGTCCGGTGTACGGTCGCATGTGGCAGACGCCGTTCGCCGATCGCGTGCGGCAGGAAGCGGGGATCGCCACGATCGCCGTGGGGGCGATCACCGATGCCGATCAGGCCAATGGCATCATTGCCTCAGGCCGCGCGGACTTGGTCGCGATCGGTCGTCCTCACCTGGCCAATCCCGCGTGGACGCTCATGGAAGCGGCGAAGTACGGATACGCCGGCGCCTCGTGGCCCGTGCAGTATCTGGCCGGCAAGTCGCAGCTGGATCGGCTCATCGAGCGCGAGCGCACGATGCGCGCGGCAGCCGAGGGCGCACCGCCAACGGGTGAGCTGACGTGAGCGCGCACATGAGTGATTCGCTGCCGGTATTGGCCGGTCGCCACGCGCTGGTGACCGGGGCGAACCGCGGCATCGGCGCAGCGATCGCGCGACGGTTGTCAGCGGCGGGTGCCAGCGTGTCGCTGTTGGTGCGCGGCGCGGCCCGCGCGGAGGCAGTGGCAGCGTCTTTGCCGGGACCGTATGCGGTGGTGGTGGCTGATGTGACCGACCGCGAGGCGCTGCTCGGTGCGTGCGCGGTGGCCGCCGAACGCTTTGGGCCTATCGACATACTGGTGAACAACGCCGGCACCGCGGAGTCCGCCCCGTTCCTCAAGAGCGACACGGCGCTGTTCGAGCGGATGCTTGCGATGCACCTGATGGCTCCGGTCTTCGCGTCGCAG
>NZ_JBILKJ010000067.1:0-14554 GCF_044376735.1 Gemmatimonas sp. | reverse complement strand
GCGCGGCGCGTGGTGAAGATTCCGCACATCGGGCTGGTCAACGTGGTCGCGCAGCGCGAGGTCTCACGGGAGTTCGTGCAGGAGGCGTTCCAGCCGCGTCGCGTCGCCGATGCGCTCATGCCGCTGCTTGACACGACCAGTCCGGAGCGGGCGCTGGCGGAGGCGGGGCTGCGCGAAGTGCGCGGGATGCTGGGCACCCCGGGGGCCTCGGCGCGCGTGGCGACGATGATTCGCGACCTCGTCGCGGCCGAACCCCCGTGACGTCCACCGCGGCCACCAGTTGGCGCACGCGTGTGGCCATTGCGCTGGGGTCATGGCTGCTCCATGCACTCGGCGCGACCTGGCGTGTGACGGTGCATGGCCGACAGGCGCTGCTTGACCGCGCCCCTGAGGCGGCGCGCGTCGTGCTCGTGCTTTGGCATGGACAGATGCTTCCGCTCCTCTGGGCGCATCGTCAGCCCACGGGGGTCATGATCAGCGAGCACAGGGACGGGGAGATCATCGCCCGCATCGTGGAACGCTTCGGGTTCTTCGGCGTACGCGGGTCGTCGTCGCGCGGGGGTGTGCGGGCGCTGCTTGAAGGGGTGCAGGTGCTCAAGCGCGGCGCCGATATGGCGATCACGCCTGATGGGCCGCGCGGACCGCGCCACAGTTTTGCGCCGGGCGCGCTCGTGCTGGCGCATCGGGCCGGCGTCGCGGTCGTCTCGTTGGTCGCGCATGTCGATCGCAAGTGGCAGCTGCGCAGCTGGGATGGTTTCGAGATCCCGAAGCCGTTTGCGCGGATCACCATCGAGTACGGCGAGCCGGTCGTGCTGGGCGATGTCGACGCGCGGGCGGTCGCCGCGCGAACGGACGAATTCGCACAGCGCATGCGCGAGGCCGTCGCTCGGGTGGCGTCACGTGCGGGCGAGCCGGCGCGCGCGTGACGCGACGGGCGCTGGCCGGATGAGCGCGGGCACGACTGGGCGCGCCTTCGCATCGTACGTGTGGCAATCCTCATCGGTCGGCGCGCGTGTCGTCCGGACGGTGCTCACACCGCTCAGCTGGCTGTTCGGCGCGGTCGTATCACGACGCAATGCGGGATTCGACGCGCGTGCGCGGCGCGGTGCGCTTGCGGTACCGGCGCTCCCCGCGCTGTCGGTGGGAAATCTGACGGTGGGCGGTACCGGCAAGACGCCTGTCGCGTCCTGGTTCGTCTCGCGGTTGTGCGCCGGTGGAGCGTCGCCAGCGTTGGTGCTGCGTGGCTACGGGGACGACGAATGGCGCGTCCATGGGCTGCTGACGCCTGGCGTCCCGGTTGTGGTGGCCCCGGAGCGTGCCGTCGGACTCGTCACGGCGCGCAGCAAACAGTGCGATTGCGCGGTGCTCGATGACGCGTTTCAGCACCGTCAAGTGGCGCGGATCGCGGATGTGGTCCTGGTCAGCGCCGATGCGTGGCAGGAGCCCGTTCGCCTGTTGCCCTCCGGGCCGTATCGGGAGCCGCTCGCGAGCCTGACCCGGGCGTCGGCGGTGGTCATCACGGTCAAAGCCGCGAACGTCGACAGGGTGCACGCGCTGCGGGCCGCGATCAGACGGGCCGCGCCGGACGTGCCGATTGCCCAGATCCGATTAGCCCCGGGTGGAGTGCGGCTTGCCGCAACCATCGGCGGCCGTTCCCGGTCGGTCCCACCTGGACTTCGGCATGACTTGGCGTGGCTGCGCGGACGGGCGGTACTCCTCGTGAGTGCCATCGCCGATCCCGATGCATTTCGCCGGCAAATGGAGTCGGCGGGGGCCGTCGTCCGGCACCACGCCCTCTATCCGGACCATCATGACTTCGCCGCGGGCGACATTTCCGACATCGTGGCGCGGGCCGGACCGTCCGTTGACGTGCTCTGCACGCTCAAAGATGCGGTAAAACTAGTCCCGCTTTGGCCTCCCGCCGGTGCCGCCCTTTGGTATGTTTCGCAAACTGTGGTGGTCGAGCAAGGCGCCGAGATACTGGAGCAGGTTGTGGCTCGGGTATTGGCGGCGCGCAGGGCCATCACTCCAACCGCCGGCTGAGTCCGGCCTCAATAACCTGGCGAAATGGCTATCGAACTCCTACGCCTGCCGACGGACAGTATTGTCCGCCCGGACAAGGATCGGTTCCTCGACGAAGAGAATCCTTTCGAAGCGATGATGTCGCGCTTCGATCGCGCCGCCGAGCTGCTCGATCTCGAGCCCGGCATCTACAAGATCCTCCGCAATCCAGAAAAACAGCTGATCGTGTCGGTGCCCGTGCAGCTCGACAACGGGGATGTGGAAGTCTTCACCGGTTATCGCGTGCTCTACAACACGTCGCGTGGACCGGCCAAGGGTGGAATCCGCTTCGACACGAAGGTCACGCTCGAGGAAGTGAAGGCCCTCGCCGCGTGGATGACTTGGAAATGCGCGGTCGTCAATCTGCCGTTCGGCGGTGCGAAAGGCGGCGTGATTTGTGATCCGCTCACGATGAGCGTGGGAGAACTCGAGCGCGTCACGCGCCGCTACACCAAGGGGATCATTTCGCTGCTGGGCCCCGACACTGACGTCCCCGCGCCCGACGTGAACACGAACGAGCGCGTGATGGCGTGGGTGATGGACACCTACTCGATGCATGTCGGTCGCACCGAGAACGCTGTCGTGACGGGCAAGCCGATCGAGATGGGTGGTTCGCAGGGGCGTCGTGAAGCCACGGGCCGCGGGTGCATGTTGGTGACCCGCGAGGCCCTCGATCATCTCGGGCTGTCCATGAAGGGCGCCACGGTCGCGGTGCAGGGCTTCGGCAACGTCGGGTCGACTGCGGCCAAGTTGATGGTGGCCGAGGGGTGCAAGATCGTGGGGATTGGCGATCGCGCCGGCTCGTTCTACAATGCGAAGGGCATCGATGTCGACGCCGCGATTGCGTACGTGCAGCAGCACCGTTCGCTCGAAGGGTTCACGGGCGCCGAGATGATCGATGCTGATACGTTGCTGACGCTCGATGTGGATGTGCTGGTGCCGGCGGCCCTCGAGAACGTGATCACGACCAAGAACGCCGCGCGTATCCGCGCCAAGGTGATCTGCGAGGGGGCGAACGGCCCGACCACGGCCGCTGCTGATTCGATCCTCGAAGAGAAGGGCATCTTCGTGATTCCCGATATCCTCGCGAACGCGGGCGGTGTTACGGTATCGTATTTCGAGTGGGTGCAGGATCGCATGGGCTACTTCTGGTCGGAGGCCGACGTCAACGAGCGGCTGGGCGGCATCATGACCCGCAGCTTTCAGGACGTGCTCTCGCTGTCGAAGCAGCATCGGGTCAACATGCGGACGGCCGCCTATATGCTGTCGATCAGCCGGGTGGCCACGGTGCACCGCCTCCGCGGCATCTACGCGTGAGCGTTGACGCAGCACTGGTTTCCGATTCATGCGGATCTCGCTGCTCGTAATCGGCCGGCCCCGCGATGCGGGGCTGGCCGATGCCATTCGGGAGTACGAAGCACGCGCGGCGCGCTATTGGCCGCTCGACGTGGTCGAAGTCAAAGAGGAATCGGGACGGGGACTGACGCCGGCACTGGTGATGGATCGCGAGGCGGAGCGGTTGGCCGAGCGCCTGCCTGGCGATGCGCAGCTCGTCGCGTGTGATCCGGGCGGAGAATCGATGGACTCCGCGCGCTTCGCGGGCTGGCTTCAGGATCAGCGAGAACAGGCGCGCAGCGTGGCGTTTGTCATCGGCGGTGCGCATGGACTTGGCGAGTCCGTACGTGGGCGTGCGGCGAAGCGCCTGTCGTTGGCCCCGTGGACGTTGCCGCACGAGGTAGCGCGGCTGGTGCTCTCGGAGCAATTGTACCGGGCGGGCACCATCGTGCGTGGCGAACCGTACCACAAGTGAGCAGAGGGCGTGACTGTCCGTGAGGCATTTTCGATGTCGCTAGACGGCGTGATCGTGCGTACCAGCCAGCTCGGCGGCAGCGCGCTGTCGCAGGCGGTGCAGCGCGGCGATGTCGGTGCGGAGTGGTACTCCCATCGGCCTTCGTCGCCGGCGTCGTGGCGCGCCCATGCGCTGCAGGTCCGTGCGTCCCTCGACGGCGTCGACTGGCTCAGCACGCTTGCGCCGGCGTTTTCCGCGACCGGCGCGGCGGCCGATCGGTTGGCGCAGGCCTCGGCGCGCGGCGTCGTTGTGACCACGGGTCAACAGCCCGGATTGTACGGCGGTCCGGCGTACACGTGGAGCAAGGCGTTGTGTGCGCTGTCGATGGCAGACGAATTGGCGGCGGCGATCGACATGCCCGTAGCACCGGTGTTCTGGGCTGCGAGCGATGACGCCGACTGGATGGAGGCCGCGGTCACCCATGTGGCCACGGCGCGTGGCCTCCAGACCTTGTCGCTGGTCGGGCCGCCAACCGAGGGTGTCGCGATGGCCGACGTGCCGCTCGGCGACTTGACCGCCGCCAGAGCGGGGCTCGCGGCGGCGTGTGGGTCGGCGGCGCAGGCTGGCGTGCTCGCGGCGGTGGACGCGGCGTACGTGGCGCACGCCACCGTCGGCGCCGCCTACGTGCAGCTGCTGCGAACCCTGCTCGAGCCGCTGGGCATCGCCGTGCTCGATGCGGCGCATCCAGCGTTCCGGGCGGCATCGGATCGATTTCTCCGCCATGCGCTGACGGCGGCACTTCCCGTTTCGGAAGCCTTATCGGCCCGCACGCAGGCCATAGCGGCTGCCGGATACGCGCCGCAGGTCGACGTCGTCGACGGGCTGACGTTGGTGTTTCACAGCGGTGTCGTGTCCAGGGGCGACGGCGTCCAGCGCGTGCGGGTGCGTGTTCCCATCGCGGACGCAGCAACGGTTGCCCGTGAAGCGGAACCGGGGACGCTCGGGGCCAATGTGCTGCTCCGCCCCGTTTTGGAGCGATCGCTGTTGCCGACGCTGACGTATCTCGCGGGTCCCGGTGAGTTGGCGTATTTCGCCCAAGTATCGCCGATTGCCTCGGCCCTCGGTTCACCCGCGCCGGTGGTGTCGCCACGGTGGGCCGGCGAAGTGCTCGACGGCGACGCGGATCGCGCGCTCGATCGGCTCGGCGTGTCCGAGGCGGCCCTCCGAGACCCGCATGCCGCCGAGCAACTGGTGGCGCAGCGCCTGTTGGATGACGGGATCAACGATACGCTGGAGCGGCTTCGCGTGGCGATCGATGCGCAGCTCCGCGCCTTGCGCGATAGCGTCGACGGTGCGGGGGCACCCGTGAGCCACGACGTGATCGCCGGGCT
Organism: Gemmatimonas sp.; assembly: GCF_044376735.1. GTDB lineage: Bacteria > Gemmatimonadota > Gemmatimonadetes > Gemmatimonadales > Gemmatimonadaceae > Gemmatimonas. The sequence continues at coordinate 9,313 of NZ_JBILKJ010000067.1, read as the reverse complement.
GTCCCGAGACCTGACCCACCGTATCGACAAGTTCGAGCACCGCGTGCTGGGTGGCGTCAAGCGCAACGAAATCGAGGCGATGCGCGAGCTCGCGTACGTCCGTGCGTCGCTGCGGCCGATGGGGAAGTCGCCGGAGCGCGTACTCAATCTCCTGCCGTATCTCGCGCGATTCGGTGTCGGACTGTTGCTCCGGCTTCGAGATGCGTCCGCGTCGCACGCGCAGTCGCTCGTGCACGGAACGCGCACGTCGTCATGAGTGACCCCGGTGGCGGACGCTCCGCGTTCGTCGTCGGTGCGGGCATTCTGCTCAGCCGCATCGTCGGACTGCTGCGGAACACCGCCTTCGCGTATTTCTTCGGATCGGGCGCGGCCTCCGACGCGTACAATGCCGCGTTCAAAATCCCGAATGCCGTTCGGAATCTGCTTGGCGAGGGAACGCTCTCCGCGTCGTTCGTGCCGGTGTACAGCCGCCTGCTCACGCGCGAGGATCCCAAGGCCGCGAATGCACTAGCGAACGCCGTCCTCGGCTTGTTGCTGGTGGCCGTCTCACTGCTCACGCTGGTGGGAATCGCCGCGGCCCCCATCCTGACCACCGTACTGGCGCCGGGCTTCGACGCGGCGACCCAGGTGCTGACCACGCGGCTGACGCGCGTGCTGTTTCCGATGACCGGACTGATGGTGCTGAGTGGCTGGTGCCTAGGTATTCAGAACTCGCACCGGAGGTTCTTCTGGTCGTACGCCAGTGCGGCGCTCTGGTCGATCGCGCAGATCGCGCTGTTGCTGGTATCGGGACCGCGTGCGCCCGATGCCATGACGCTCGCGTATTGGCTGGCCTGGGCAACACTGGGCGGTGCCGTGCTGCAGATCGCCGCACAGACGCCGGAGGTGCTTCGTCTGGTGGGATCGCTCCGTCCGTCGTTGGATCGTTCCGCCGACGGTGTGATGCAGACGCTGCGCAACGTGCTGCCAGTCGTGACGGCGCTCGGGGTGGTGCAGATCTCCTCGTTCATCGATCTGCAGATCGCGTCATATCTGCCGCGTGGCGCCGCCACCAACGTGTCGTACGCAAACACCTTGGCCATGTTGCCGGTGTCGCTGTTCGGCGTGTCGGTCGCCGCCGCGGCGCTCCCGGAGTTCGCGCGCGACAGCGGAGCCCTGGCGCTCGATGCGCTGCTCGAACGTCTCCGAGGCGGGTGGCAGCGCATTCTGTTCTACATCGTCCCCAGCGCGGTCGCCTTCATCACGCTCGGTGACTACTGCGTGGGCATCCTCTATCGCGCCGGACGGTTCGGCGCCGCCGAACAGCAATCGGTACACTGGGTACTCGCGGCGTATGCCGTCGGCCTCGTGAGCTTCGGCTCGGTGAAGCTGCTCGGGTCCGCGTACTACGCCCTGCAGGACTATCGCACACCATTGCGCGCGTCGATGGCGAGCATCATCGTGTCGGCGACGGTCTCGATCGGCATCGCGATCCCGCTGCGTTCGCTGCCGATGGCGGCGGCCGGCATCGCGCTGGGCTCGGCGATGGGATCGTACGTGAATCTGGCGATCCTGTCGCGCGGGCTCCGGCAGCGGCTCGGCGCGCTGTACACGCCGGGGATGTGGCAGGGAACCCGCCGAATTGTTGTCGCCGCGTTGGTGGCCGGCGTGCTGGCGGGGTTCCTGCGCGTTGCCCACCAACGCTGGTTTCCGGGGCTGCATCCACGCATCGCGGGCCTGCCGGTGCTGGCGGGCTTCGGGGCGACCTATCTGGCAGTGGCATGGGCGCTGGGTTCTGCGGAGGCGGCGCGATGGCTTCGCCTATCCGTGCGGCCGGTGCGTCGATGAGCGCCGATCATGAGCAGCGGCTCAGCGATGCGCTGCTGGTACCCGACGATGACTGGACCACCGCAGCCATCGCGCGCGGGATGCCTCCAAGTGTCGCCCAGAAGCTTCCTCACCTTCCGGAATCGCCCGGCGTCTATCTGTGGAAAGATGCCGAGGGCACGGTGCTCTACGTGGGGAAAGCGAAGCGACTGCGCTCACGGGTGAAGAGCTATTGGGCCCAGGATCACCTGAGCAGTCCGAAGACGCGCGGATTGATGCGCAAGGTGCGGGAGCTCGATACGATCGTGGTGCCGAGCGAATCGCACGCGCTGATTCTCGAAGCGACGCTCATCAAGGAGTACCACCCGCGTTTCAACATCGCGCTCCGCGATGACAAGTCGTATCCGTACATCAAGGTCACGGTGCAGGAGCCGTTCCCCCGCGTGATCGTGACGCGCCGTCTGCAGGATGACGGTGCACGATACTTCGGCCCATACACCGACGTCGGTTCGATGCGCCGTGCGTTGAACGTGGTCAAGCGGATCTTCACGGTGCGGTCGTGTCACTACAACCTGCCCAAAGAAGCGCCGGAACGGCCGTGTCTCGACTATTTCATCAAGCGCTGTCAGGCACCGTGCGTAGGGTATCAGACCACGCACGACTATCGCGCGATGATCGACGAAGTCGTGTGGTTTCTCGACGGGCGCACCAGCGATGTCGTGCGTCACGTGCGCGAGCGCATGATGGACGCATCAGAGCGACTGGATTTCGAGCGCGCGGGTGAACTGCGGGACGCGTTGCGCCATCTCGAGAAGATGGAGGAGCCCACGGTCGTGCTGGAGGTCGAAGGCGGCGACCGTGATGTCGTGGGCTATGCGCGCGACGGCGAGGACGCGTGTGTCGTGGTCATGCGGATCCGCGGCGGCAAGTTGCTCGCACGCGACCACCGCCTCGTGGAACACGCGGAGGACGAAGACGATGGGGCCGTTCTTGGGGCCTGTCTCGCGCAGTGGTATCGCACCGCTGAGGCTCGCGCCGCCGACTTGATGGTGCCCTTCGACTTCGAAGATCGTGAATCGCTCGAAGCCTCACTCGAACGAACCAAGATTCGTATACCGCAGCGCGGTCCGCGCCGTGCGCTGGTCGATCTCGCCGACAAGAACGCGCAGCATCTGCTGGAGGAGTTCAAGCTCGCCGCGTTGGAGGCCGATGAGCGCGCCGTCGATCCGGTCTATGAGTTGCAGCGCGAGCTGGGGCTGCCTCGCCTGCCACGGTCACTCGTTTGTTTCGACATTTCGCATGCCCAAGGCACCGACGTCGTGGCCAGCGCGGTCTGGTTCGAGAATGGGCGACCCAAGCGGGCGGAGTATCGCAAGTTCAGGATCGCGATATTCGAAGGCAACGACGACTTCAAGTCGATGCATGAAGTCGTAACGCGATACTTCACGCGACGGGTGACCGAAGAGCTGGTGCTTCCTGATCTGGCCGTGATCGATGGCGGCAAGGGACAGCTTGGTGCCGCGCGCGCGGCGCTCGACGCGCTGGGGATCACGTCGATTGGCTTGATCAGTCTGGCCAAGCGCGACGAAGAGATCTTCATGCCCGGCCGAAGCGATCCCGTGCGGCTGCCGCGTCGCTCACCGGCGCTTCGGATGCTGCAGCAGGCCCGCGATGAGGCCCACCGCTTCGCTGTCACTTTTCAGCGACAGAAGCGCGCGGCGCGTACGATCACGTCGGAGCTCCTGAAGATTCCCGGTGTGGGTCCTGCCAAACGGCGGGCGCTTCTCACGGTGTTCGGGAGTGTGCAGGGGGTTCGCGAGGCCAGTGTGGAACAGATCGCCGCCGTCCCGGGCTTCGGGCCGGGCTCGGCGCAGCGGCTGCTCTCGGCGCTGGGCGTTCCCTCCCGCGCGACTCCGACGGATATTCCCACCGAGCTGGCTTCCGACGTCCCTCCCGACATCACTCTCGAATGACTCCTGCGTCCTGGACTCTGCGCTGTTCCGCGTGCGACACGGCAGCCGAGCGCGATCGTGCCTCCCTCTGCGGGGCGTGTGGCCAACCCCTGTTCGCGCAGTACGCACCCGTTCCCAAGGGAACACCACTGGCCGATCGCTGGGATGCCTGGCGATATGCGCCGTTCATGCCGCTCGAAGCTGGAGAAGCGCCCGTGTCCCTCGGCGAAGGGCTGACGCCCATGATCGAGGCGCCTACACTGGCGGCCGCGACCGGCGTGCGCCGCTTGTGGGTCAAGGATGAGTCGCAGAACCCGACGGTGTCGTTCAAAGCGCGAGGCATGAGCGCGGCTGTGACCCGTGCCAAGGCCCAGGGGTATCCCGGCCTTGTGGTACCGACCGCCGGCAACGCCGGCGCGGCCCTCGCCGCCTACGGAGCCGCGGCGGGCCTCCCGGTGCGTGTGTTTGCGCCGCGCACCACACCGCGTCCGATCCTCGATACGATCGAGGCGCTCGGCGCCACGCTGATCCGGATCGAGGGACATATCGGCGACGCGGGTAAGCTCGCTATCGCGTATGCCGCCGAGTCCGGCTATTTCAACGTGTCCACCCTTCGTGAGCCGTACCGCGTCGAAGGGATGAAGACGATGGGGTTCGAAATGGCCGAGCAGCTCGGATGGCGGTTGCCCGATGCGTTGGTCTACCCGACGGGTGGCGGAGAAGGGACGATTGGCATCTGGAAGGCCATCAACGAACTGATGGCTGGCGGTTGGCTCCCTGACGGTGCTACGCAGCCTCGGTACGTGGTGGCGCAGGCCGCGGGATGCGCACCCATCGCGAGGGCGTTCGCGGCGAACGAAGATCGGGCCACGCCCTGGGTCGACCCCGTGACGTACGCCAGCGGCCTGCGCGTGCCGTCACCGCTCGGCGACCGGCTCTTGCTTCGCGTGCTGCGCGAGACCCATGGTCTCGCGGGGACCGCGACTGAGGAGGCGATTCGGGACTGGACGCTTCGGATGGCGACGGCCACCGGCATCGACGCGGCGCCAGAAGGTGGCTGCGCGCTGTCGGTTCTGCGTGATGCCGTGACCGCGGGGACGCTCTCGGCCGATGCCGAGGTGGTGGTGTTTAATACCGGAAGCGGCGCGTCGTACCGCGCGTAAAGACGTACGCCGCCGATTACTCCCGCGGCTGGTCGAGTTCAGATGGAACGGATCGTTCAGGCTCGATGATGTGTTCCGGTGAGCGATGAGCCTGAGCGCGCGTCGGGGTACAACGAGGCAGCAGCTATCATGGCACTTACGAGGAGAGTAGTGATGAAGGTTCGGATGTGGACAGCGGTCGTGAGCGCGACGCTTCTCAGTACGGTGCTGCCAGCGGTGTCCGTGGCGCAGGGGGCGTGCCAGATCAACGACAGTAGCCCGTTTCAGGTGAACGGCGCGAAACAATATGTGATTGCCGCCGCGGCCGCAAAGCGCGCCGACGAGGTGCCCAAGCACCTGCAGAACGCGATTCGCGTACTGACCGATGATCCGTCGAAGATCAAGAACGAAGCCGGTCGCCAGTGGATGCTGGTGCGCGCCTATGCGCAATGGCTGCAGCGCGAGAACGCCAGCTACGTCATGAAGCGTGGCGATGTCGGCTTCACGCAGAATCCAGCGGGCTCCCAGAACCTGTTGCTGGCCCTCGACTCTGCCGCCACGGCGATCGAGGCGATGCTGCCGCAGTGCACGGAGAAGGTGCGTCCGTATCGAGCCCAGTTCTTCGGCGAGATATTGAATAAGGCGATCGCCGCGATGGGCGCCGAACGGAATGACTCGGCGTCGTACTTCGCGAACCTGTCGCTCCAGGTCGCCGGGAGTGATCCGCGTCCCTGGAACGTGTTGTCTTCGGTGTACCAGAAGCAGAACAAGACCGATAGCGCCATGATCGCGATGGAGAAAGTGATCGCGCTCTCCGGCTCGGACACGCTCTTTACGAAGGTCAAGCAGCAGAGCCGATACAACCTGGCGGTCATCAGTCTGACCCGAGCCGAGACCGAAGCCGCCGGCCCGAAAAAGGACGCCGAGATCAAGGCGGCGCGTGCACTCCTCGAGGCGTACCTCAAGGACACCCCAGGTGACGCGAATGCCGCGCAGGCTCTGGGTCGGGCGGTTCGACTGTCGGGTGACACCGCGGCGGTGACGGCGATTTTTGTCGACATGCTGACTGCGCCGGAGAAGTTCTCGGCCGACCAGCTGTTCGAGGCCGCCTCGAATGCGGCGGCGACCGGTCACGACCCGGATGCCGCGAAGCTCTTCGAGAACGGGCTCAAGAAGAATCCCTACCACCGTGTGGCGTTGCTGAACTACGCCAACGTGCTCTTCACGTTGAAGGACACGGAACGCATGGGGCCGGTCGTGACGCGGTTGGTCAGCGTCGATCCGAACTACGATCGTGCCTACCGCCTGATGGCCGGGCTTTGGCAACTGCGAGCCCGGGCCGATGCGGATGCGGCGAAGAAGAAGTCGGCCAACGATTCAGTCCTCTTCTACCTCGACAAGCAGACCAAGACCAACCCGCGGGTCGACATCACGCTGGCCCAGAAATCCGGGAACGCGTATTCGGTGCAGGGCACGGTCAGCAACGAGGGCAGTGCGACGGCCTCGTGGACGATGAAGCTCGAGCTGCTTGATGCCGCCGGTGCCGTCGTCGCCTCGAAGGACGTCGCTATCGGACCGGTCGATGCGGGTGGGAACACCACCTTTTCGGTGAAGCTCGAGGCGCCGAACGCGATTGCATTTCGCTATGCGCCCCTCAAGTAAGTCCATGTTCTGAATTGACTTCGGGCCCCGGAGTTCGTATATTTTCTCAAGTGGGCGGCCGCGCTACGGCTGCCGCCCCTTGTCTATCGGGGGAAGGCCTTTGGGCCTCGTCCCCCGTTTTCGTCCCGGGTCATGGTTCGCGTCACACGTGTACAGCCAGGGAGCATCGCCGACGAGATCGGCATCGTTCCCGGCACAGAACTCCTCGCTGTCAATGAACGGCCGTTGGAAGACTTCCTCGATTGGGAGTTCCTGACGGCCGATGAGGCGTTCGTCGTGTCCGCGCGACTGCCCGATGGTTCGGATGTCGAATACGACATCGAGCGCGACGGTGGAGAGCCGATGGGTGTGGAGCTTGCGCCCCCCACTGTTCGTCGGTGCGCCAACCGGTGTGAGTTCTGCTTCATCGAAGGGCTCCCCAAAGGGCTGCGGAAGGGGCTGTACATCCGTGACGACGACTACCGGCTGTCCTTTGCGTACGGCAACTTCGCGACGCTGTCCAACGTCAAGGAGAAGGACATCGCGCGGATTCTCGAGTATCGCCTGTCACCGCTCTATGTGTCGGTGCACGCGACGCCGTGGGAAGCGCGGAAGGTGCTCCTCAACAATCCGCGCGTCCCCAACATCGTCGAGCAGCTGACGCGTCTGGCGGAGGGGGGTATTCAGTTCCACGGGCAGATGGTCATCGTGCCCGGGCTGAATGACGGCGACGTGCTCGAGCAGTCGCTCACCGACCTGTGGAACCTTGGCGATGCCGTGATGTCGGTGGCGCTGGTCCCGGTCGGTGTGACGCAGTTCTCGCACCTGTACAACGGCAAGTCGATGGACGCGGTCAACGCGCGCCGCCTGCTCGATACGGTGCAACGGTGGGCGGATCGCGGGCTCGCCGAGCGCGGCGACCGATGGGTGTTCGGATCAGACGAACTCTATCTGCTGTGCGACGAACCGCTCCCCGGCATGGAGCATTACGGCGACTTCTCGCAGATCGAGAATGGGGTTGGTGCGGTGACATCGTTGCGGTCCCGCGTGCGCGACGGTTTGTCACAGTTGCCGCGTCTCGACGGCAAGAAGATCGGTATCGTCACGGGTGTTTCCATGACGCCGTTGATGCCCGAGTTGCTCGACCTGCTGCGTGAAGCCACTGGCGCCGAGTTCTCGCTCATCACCATGGAGAATTCGTTGTTCGGTCCCACCACCACCACGGCCGGCTTGCTCGTGGGCGCCGACATTCGCAAGGCACTCGTGGATCGGCATGATCTCGACCTCGCGCTCATTCCCGCGGAGTGCATCAACGACGATGGACTCTTTCTCGACGAGGAGTCGTTCGTGGCGGTGCGTGAGTCGCTGCCGATGCCCGTATTTCCTTCGTACGATTTCATAGACGCGCTGGTCCCGGAAGGTGACGCGGCGTTCCAACCCGCCGCATGAGTCTTCCAGTCATAGCCATCGTCGGACGTCCCAATGTCGGGAAGTCCCATCTGTTCAATCGTATCGTCGGCGAAGCGTCGGCGATCGTCAGTGATGAAGCGGGTACCACCCGTGACCGCCATTTCGGTCAGGCCGATTGGGCCGGCCACCACTTCTGGCTCGTCGACACCGGGGGGCTCGTTGAAGACTCAAACGAGCCCATGGACGTGGCCATCCGCAAGCAGGTGATGCAGGCGATCGAAGAAGCCGATCTCCTCATGCTCGTGGTCGATGCGAAGGTCGGCGTACATCCCAGTGACGCCCGCCTGGTCGACATCCTGCGGCATGCCAAGAAACCGTGGGTTCTCGTCGCCAACAAGGTCGACGATCCCAACAGCGCCGACTTCTACGACTTCTATCGGCTTGGCGTGACCGACGTGTATCCAGTATCCGCCGCCAACGGCAAGGGCTCTGGCGACCTGCTTGACGCGGTGGTCGCCGCCATTCCGGAAACGGACGAAGTGCCGTCGGAAGCGACCCGTATCGCCGTGATCGGACGCCCGAACGTGGGGAAGTCGTCGTTCGTGAACAAGCTGCTCGGCGAGGAGCGCCTCGTGGTGAACGACGAGTCGGGCACCACGCGCGATTCGATCGACGCCCCGATGCGCTATCACGATCGCGAGCTCATCTTCGTCGATACCGCCGGCTTGCGGCGTCAGTCAAAGATCGACGACGGCATCGAATTCTACTCGGCATTGCGCACCCGCCGGGCCATCGACTCGTCCGACGTGTGCATTCTGATGGTCGATGCCACGGAAGGGTTGCAGAATCAGGATCTCAAGATCGCGACGCTGGCGTGGGAAGCCGGCCGTGGTCTGATCATGGTGATCAACAAGTGGGACCTCTACGCCGACAAGACCGACAAGAGCTCGGCCAAGTTCCGCAAGGACGCCGTCGAAAAGGTGCCGTATCTCGGGTTTGTGCCGTTCCTGTTCACATCGGCACTGACGGGCCAGCGCGTGAACAAGGTCCTCGACATGGCCCTCGAGGTGCAGGAGCAGCGCACGCGCCGCATCTCCACATCGCAGGTGAACGATGCCCTGCAGGAGATCATTGCGCGTCTGCAGCCCCCCCAGGCCGCCGGTCGCGAAGTCAAGCTGAACTACGCCACACAGGTGGAGACCGCTCCGCCGACGTTCGCGTTCTTTGGCAACCATCCGGAGTTGATCCCCGAGAACTACATCCGCTTCATTCACAACCAGCTGCGCGAGAAGTGGGGGTTCACCGGTTCGCCGATGCGCATCATCATGCGGAGCAAGCGCGAGTCGTGAGTCCCATGATCGC
>NZ_JBILKJ010000189.1:0-4596 GCF_044376735.1 Gemmatimonas sp. | reverse complement strand
GCGCGCGCAGCGCTGTCCACGAAAGCCGGGGCGCGTTTCGATCTCATCCAGTCCACCGCTGAGCGCCTGCTGTGCGGCGCGCTGCAGCGCGGCGTCGATCGTGGTGTGAATGCGATACCCACCCTGCATCACAGCAATGCCCGCTCGCTCGGCCTGTACGCGCACCACGTCCACCACCCACGGCGCCGTACCACGTGTGGGAGTTACGGTGCGCACCGGCTCGCGTTGCGCCGCCGCCGACTGCGCGGCCGTGATGTACCCCTGCTCCGCCATCAACGCGAGCACCGTGTTGCGGCGCGTGCGATTGCGATCGGGATAGCGGGCCGGATCGTATTGCACGGGGCTCTTGGGCATCGACGCCAGCGAAGCCGCCTCAGCCAGCGTGAGATCGGCCGCGCCTTTGCCGAAGAATTGCCGCGCGGCCATCTCGATGCCGAAGGCGCCGCGTCCGAACGAGATCTGATTGAGGAACGCCTCGAGGATCTGCTCCTTGTTGTAATGGCGTTCCATTTCGCGCGCTGCCTGCTGCTCACGCAGCTTGCGGCCGGGCGACACATCCCGACGATCGATCAGGTCGGGGTGCATGTTGCCCACCAGCAACTGCGTGATCGTGCTGGCGCCGCGAAGATTGCCCTTGGTGACCGCGTCCTTGATGGCACCGGCTACACCCACCAGGTCGACGCCGTCGTGCTGGTAGAAGCGCTTGTCTTCCACCGCGACAAACGCATTCCCGACGTACTTGGGCAGCGAGCGCAGCGGGACGTTGACACGACGCTCCCGGCCAATCTCTCCGATCAGCGCACCATCGCGCCCCAGCACCAGCGACGCCTGCGCCGGTGTGATGATCTGCCACGCCTCGCCGGTGGAGGCCGGCGCGCCCTGTGCCGCGAGGCCGAGGGGCACGGCGGCCGCCAGCAGCAGGGTCCACGCGATGCATGCCAGGCAACGGTGAGACAGTTCGTGTCGGGAAATCAGTGGACGCATGGGGGAATTGTACACGTCTGACGGCACGCCGGTTCGGCACGCCGGTTCCGCACGCGGTTCGCCGCGGTTGCCGGCTCCAATGCGGCGCCCGACGGTAGGCGATCCGGGCCGATCCTCCTAGTTTGCAGTCATGCCTGGTGATTCGATTCGTCCGCTGACGCTGGCTCTCTGCCAGTTCGCCCCCCGCAAGGGCGACGTAGCCGCCAATCTCGCCCGTATCGGGCGTCTGTGCGCGCAAGCCGCCACCCTCGACCCGCGCCCGCAGGTCGTGCATTTCCCCGAGACGGCCCTGTCGGGCTACTTCGTGGAGGGGGGCGTCCGTGAAGTCGCCTGCACCGCTGGGGCACTGGCCTACGATCTCGATGACGTCTACCGAACCGCCTGTGCGGCGGCTGGGATCGACTGCGTGGCGATGGACCTCGTGATCGGCTTCTACGAGCGGTGGCGCGACACGCTGTACAACAGCGCCGCCTACCTCACCATCGGCCTTGACGACGGCCCGCCCGTCATCCGGCACGTGCACCGCAAGAACTATCTGCCCACCTACGGGCTCTTCGACGAAGAGCGCTTCGTGGAACGCGGCACGGATATCCGCGCGTTCGAGACCCCGTGGGGTCGCGCCGCCATTCTGGTGTGCGAAGACGCCTGGCACTCCATCAGCGGCACCATCGCCGCCCTCGACGGCGCCCAGGTGGTGTTCGTGTCATCGGCCGCCCCGGCTCGCGGCATATGGCCGCGTGACGACGGGATCGCCGGTCCGTACAGTGCCGCCCGTTGGGAACGGCTCGTTCGCGACATCGCCGAAGAACAGGGCGTGTACACCAGCTTCGTGAACCTGGTGGGCTCCGAAGGCGGCAAGCGCTTCTTCGGTACGTCGCACCTGGTCGGCCCCGGCGGTGACGTGCGCGGCCGCGCCCCGGTGTGGGATGAGTCCTTCGTGTCCCTCACGGTCGATCTCGATGACCTCGTGCGCGCCCGCGCCGACGGGCCGATGCTGAGCGACCTGCGAGTCGCCCTGCCCCACGTGCTCGACAACATCCGTCGGGTCCACGACGGCGCGCCGGTGTCGTTGACGTACGACGGACCCGAGCCCGCCGCCGCCGACCTGCTGCGCGGGGCCCGCGGCTTCAGCACCGGGGAATTTGCCGTTCCCACTGACGCCCTGCAGCGCGCCAGCGCGATGGTGCGCGCGATTCCTGAATCGCTGCCCGTGATCCGGCACGAGCTGCGCGACCACGGCGGCCCGCCGCCGCTGGCCATCGACGCCGAGATGACGGAAGAGTGGCTCACCGGCTTTCTGCGCGAAGAGCTCACGCGCCGTGGCTTCGGGAAAGTCGTCATCGGCATCTCCGGCGGCGTCGATTCCGCCGTCACCGCGTTTCTCGCCGTGCGCGCGCTCGGTCGTGAGAACGTGATCGGGGTGCGACTCCCATACCGCACGTCGAGCGCGGAATCACTCGACCACGCGCAGCTGGTCATCGACGCCCTCGGCATCGAGTCGCGCACCGTCGACATCAGCCCGGCCGTGGACGGCTACCTCACCGCCGAACCCGACGCCGATGCCTCGCGTCGCGGCAACATCATGGCCCGCACGCGCATGATTGCGCTGTTCGACTTGTCGGCCCGCTATCGCGCGCTGCCTCTGGGTACCGGCAACAAGACCGAGCGCCTCTTCGGCTACTTCACCTGGCACGCCGACGACTCTCCGCCGATCAACCCCATCGGCGATCTGTACAAAACGCAGGTGTGGGCCCTCGCCCGTCACCTGGGCGTGCCCGACATCATCATCACCAAGCCGGCCACGGCCGATCTCATTGCCGGCCAGACCGACGAAGGCGACCTCGGCATCAGCTACGCACGCGCCGACGAGATCCTGAACGGCATGCTGCACGGCTTCTCGCACGAGGCGCTGCGCTCGCGTGGCTTTCAGCGCGATGAACTCACGCTGGTGTCGAAGCGCTTGAACGGGACGCACTGGAAGCGACGCCCACCTGCCACGGCGCTGGTGAGCCAATCGGGGATCGGCGAGTCGTATCTGCGACCGGTAGACTATTGAACGCGCCAGCGTAGCGCATGCTCGACGAGTTTCGCATCTACCTCGAACTCGGCTTTCGGCATATCGCCGATCTGGCCGGGTACGATCACATCCTCTTCGTCACGGCGCTCGCCATTCCCTTCGGGATCCGTGACTGGCGCCGTCTGGCCATCCTCGTCACCGCGTTCACCGTGGGCCACAGCATCACGCTGGCCCTCGCCACGCTGCGGCTGGTATCGGTGTCGTCGCCGCTCGTGGAAACGCTGATCCCGGCCACCATTCTGCTGACGGCGCTCGGCGCGTACACCGCCGCCACCCCGCAGCGCCCCGAGAACCCGGTCACGCTCTCGCGCTACGGCATGGCGCTGTTCTTCGGTCTCATTCACGGATTGGGCTTCTCGACGTACCTCCGGGCGCTGCTCGGCAACGAAGCAAGCATCGCCAGTCCGCTGCTCGCGTTCAACATCGGACTCGAGCTCGGGCAGCTGGTGATTCTGGGTGTCGTACTCACCATGGGCGCCGCGCTCGTCCCTGCGATACTTCCGCGTCGCCGGTGGATACAATTTCTGGTCGGCGTAACCGGCGGTCTCGCGCTCATGCTGCTGGTCCAGCGCCTCGGCGACTGGTCGTGACCACCCACGTCGCTCTCTGTCGCATGCGAACGTCGCTCCGCACCTTTACGGCTGCCCTCCTGCTCCTGCCGGCCGAAGTGTGGCGCGGCAACGAGAAGTCACACGACTACGGCTTCTTCTCCGACAAGGAGATTGCGAAGGTCACGGATGATCACATGAAGCTGACGACGCTGACCTTGGCAGCCCTGTTGTTCGGTGGCGGCGACGCGGGTGTTCGTGTCATACACGAGGTGCACAGCACGCACACGCGCGCCGTGGTCGAGAACGGCACCGTAATGTGGAAGGTGCGGCTGTTCAGTGATGATCTGGAGAAGGGGCTGCGCGCCTATGCGCGTCGCCCCGCCTTCGCGCTGGATGGCGACCCCAAGGCCGACTCGCTTTTCACGGCGTACTTCAATGCCAAGGTGAGCGTGTCGGCCGATGGTCGCGCGCTCAAGGCCACGCTGGTGCAGCAGGGCGTGGACAGGGATCCGGTGGGCGGCACCGTGCACTGGTACCTGCTGCAATTCAACGCCGCGCGTGCTCCGGGCACGCTCTCGATTCGCAACACGCTGTTGGCCGAGCGCTTTCCGAATCAGGCCAACATCGTGGTGTTGCTATCAATGCCCGGCGAGAAGCGACACTCGCTGTACTTCGGCGATGGCGACAACGCGGCGCAGACGGTGGAGCTGCGCCGCTGACGTAGCCCCTAGCGGTCCGCCCACATCGCATTCGGATCCGCGCCCGCGAGCTGGATACAAAACGCCGTAATCCGCGCCACCGCCTGCGCCACGAACGCGGCGCCCTTCTCCGCGGTGGCCGCGTGCGGATCACCCACGCCGGTATCGGCCGTCACCTGCGTCCAACGACGCGGCATCCACGCCCAGCCGCTGCGTACGCCATCGAACACACTGGGCTTGGCGTGCCCATCGCCCCACGTGCTACGATCGGGCATCACCAGCTGCG
>NZ_JBILKJ010000188.1:0-4606 GCF_044376735.1 Gemmatimonas sp. | reverse complement strand
GCCGGCGTGATCTCGAACAAGACCGGCGCGGTGATCATCGGGCACGAAACCGCGGCGAATCTGGCACGGGCCTACGACGTGCCCGATGCCAGGCTGATCACCGTGATCGGCGGGGAAGACTACGACTTCGACGATTTTTCGCTCAAGGTCATCCCCAACATTCACAGCGCCTTGGACGACAAGCACTACTACAACAACACGCGCGGTATCACCGGCAACGCGCCGCGCGGGCTCAAGGCACCGCTCCGTCGCAAGGATTACGTGGAAGGCGGCAACCTCGCCTACCTGCTGCGCATGGGCGGCCACGAAGTGCTGATCATGGGCTCCATGAACTACATCGAGCGCGAGATGGTGGGGCTGCGCCCCGACATTGCCCTGATCGGATCCAATAGCCAACGCCTGGAGGTGTACCAGTTTACGGGGCGCCTCATGAAAGCTCTCGGCAATCCGGCCGTGGTCATTCCCACGCACGCCGATGCCTACGGCGATCCCAAGCCGTCGGCGGCAGCGCTGGCCGACCGCAAGAAATTCCAGCAGGAAGTGGCGACCGCGTCCCCGAAGAGCCGCTTCATCAGTCCCACGTGGTTTACCCCCATTGTCATCCCCGCACGCCGATAATCCCTCTTCTTCACGCTCTTTCCATCATCCCATGACGTCCTCTCCGATCAGCCGCGCGTTCTTTCTGATGACCGTGGTACTGGCCATGCCCGCGGCCCTGCACGCCCAGAGCACCACCCCGGCCCCCATGAGCACGCGGCAGGTCATCAACCCGCCGGGGATTGCACCGCTGGTGCCCGCCTATTCCGTGGCGGTGCGTGACGGCGATCTGGTGTACGTGTCGGGCATGACCGGCATCAAGCCCGGCACGCAGGACATCATCGAAGGCGGGGTGATCGCGCAAACCCGGCAGACTCTCGAGAACATCAAGGCGTCGGTGACGGCCGCCGGGGCGACCATGGCCGATCTGAACGAGTGCACCGTGTTCCTGATGGACATGGCGGATTACGCCGCCATGAACGGCGTGTACATCGAGTACTTCAAGGTGAACCCGCCGGTTCGGGCGGCACTGGCCGTGTCGGCCCTCCCGCGGCCAGCCGCCCGCGTGGAGATCAAGTGCAGCGGACGCGTGCACGCGCGGTAAGCGCGCGCCCGGTGCGGGATTCACACCGCGTGGAACGAAAAAACCGCGCCGGATCGCGAGTGACGCGATCCGGCGCGGTTTTTGTCCGTTCACCAACAGTGGCTTGGGACGGAATCGAACCGCCGACACGCGGATTTTCAGTCCGCTGCTCTACCAACTGAGCTACCAAGCCAAACCAACAACAGACCCGCAGGCTAACCACAACAGGGGGCATTCCGCAAGCGCTCCCCCGCCACCCCACTCACGCCGGCTTCGTCGCCGTCGCCGTAATGATGCTCTTCAACCCGCCACGCACGTTGAAATCCCCCACCACCGTCATCGTACGCGGATGGCACGCCGCTACCAGATCGTCCAGGATCGTGTTCACCGCCCGCTCGTAGAAAATGCCGTCGTTGCGGAAGCTCCAGAAATACAGCTTCAGGCTCTTCAGCTCGAGACACAACTCGGCCGGCTGGTACGTGATCCGGATCGTCGCGAAGTCGGGCGCCCCGCCCTCCAGCAGACGCAGCTCCACGGCATCGGTCTCGACGCCGCCGAGCGGACAGAGCGACGTGAATTCCGTCGTCTCCATGAAAATTTCGTAGGTCCGGTCCGCGTAGGGATTCGGAAACGTCTCCAGCAGTTCAGGCTTGGGCATCCCCGAATGTAATGCGGGAACGCACCACGGTCAGCTGAGGTCGCGAAGCCGCTGCGACCATTCGTCCAGCAGCAGCCGCTCCGCCGTCGTCAGACTTTGCATCCCCTCGGCCGCAATCTTGTCCAGCACGGCGTCCAGCGCGGTGCTCGGCTGCGGCGCCACCGCCGCCTGACCAGGACGCGGCGAGGGACGCGGCTCGGGACGCACCCGCGACACCGCCGCCTTGCTCTGCGCCACGATATCGTCCACCTCCCGCTCCCGCGGGCGCGACGACTTGGGCACCGCGCGCGGCGTATCGTCGCCGTAGTCGGGCGCCGACGCAATACGCGTGCGGAACCGGCCCAGGCTGTCGGCCCCCGGCGCGCGGAGGTACACCCACCCCGCCAGCATACCGCCGATGTGCGCCGCGTACGCCGTGCCGCCAAGGCTGCCCGAATCAACCACCGCCATCGTGATGTTGATCAGCGCCATGAACACCACCAGCCACTTCACCTTCATCGGCACCACGCCGAAGAACAGCACTTCATCGTCGGGCCACCGCGACGCGTACGCCACCGCGATGCCGAGAATCGCCGCCGACGCGCCCACCAGTGTGCCGCCGTCGCGCTGGAACATGTAGTGGAACGCCCACCCGCCAAGGCCACACCACAGGTAATACCACACGAACGTGCTGCCCCCCCACGCCCGCTCCACGCGTGGTCCGAACAGCCACAGCGTCCACATGTTCAGCAGCAGGTGCATCAGGCCACCATGCACGAACATGTACGTCCCGATCGTCCACAACGCATGCGACGCGAGATCGCCGGCCGAATAGCCAAGCCAGTTCGCCATGTTCGCATCGCCAACCAACGTCGCCTGCACGAAGTACACGCCCACGCACACCCCGATCAGCCAGTACACGGCCTGTGGGTTGCGGGGCTCATCGAAATCGTCGTACGTCACGTAGGTCATGGCAGGACGCGAAAAGACGCGGGAAGAGCGACGGGAGCCACGGCGTCAGTGCCGTCGCCGATCCCGGTTCGTGAGCGCCAACTGCACGATGCGCTCACAGAGATCGGGAAACAAGACGCCGGCCGCCGCCGCCGCCTGTGGGATGAGACTGGTCGGCGTCATCCCCGGCAACGTGTTGGCCTCGAGACACCACGGCTGTCCCTGAGGGTCCAGCCGGAAGTCGATACGGGCGTAGCCCCCCAGCTTCAGCGCCACGAACGCCTTACGCGCCTGATCCGCGAGCGTGCTCTCAAGCTCCGGCGACAGTTCGGCCACGAACTCCTTCGCCATCCCCGGCGTATACTTGCATTCGTAATCGTACAGCTCCTTCACCGGCACGATCTCGATCGTCGGCAACACGTCGTCGCCGAGAATGCCGACCGTGAGCTCCTGCCCGGGCACGAACCGCTCCACCATGACTTCATCGTCGTACTTGAACGCCTCGGCCACGGCGGCGGCCAGATCTCCCGGCGCCCGTACGATCGACAGACCGACCGTGCTCCCCTGCTTCGACGGCTTCACCACCACCGGCCAGTCCAGATAGCGGCCAACTTCGTCGGCATCCATCGCCCCGTGAGCCGGCGCCATCATCCAGTCGGCGGTAGCGACCCCAGCGGCGCGCAGCACCACCTTCGTGAGATGCTTGTCCATCGCCAGCGCGCTCGCCAGGTGCCCGCTGCCGGTGTACGGCACGCCCACCAAATCGAGCAGCGCCTGCACGGTCCCGTCTTCCCCCTGACCGCCGTGCAGCGCCAGGAACACGCAATCCGCTTCGGTGATCTCGGGCGTAGTGCCGAGCGTTGGCTCGAGCGACGGCAGCGACAGCCCCGCCAGCACGTCGAGCGACGGCGGCGCACTCCCCACGCCAGCCGCCAGCAGCGCCCGCTCGGTCTCGCGGGTCAGCACGCCATCGGCCGGATCGAAACAGATCACCTCATGCCCCTTCTCGCGGAGCGCGACCGCGATGCGCAGCCCTGACGACAGGGACACTTCGCGTTCGGCGGACACGCCGCCCAGCAACACCGTAATTCGCATGCGCCTACCGGTGCATCAGATGTTCGAGCACGTCGAAGCGGGTCACGATCCCCTGGACCACACCGTCTTTCTTCATCAGCACGGCACGATTGCTCTTCGACAACAGCTTCGCCACGCTTTCCACCGGCTGATCGCTGTCCACCACCGGAAACGGCTGATCCATCACGTCGCTCACCGACTGATCGAGCACCTTCGGGTCGGCCAGCGACTTCGACGTGAGCTGCGATTCCGCCACGCTGCCGATGCACACGGCGCCATCCATCACCGGCACCTGCGACACGTTGTGCAGCGCCATCAGGCGGATCGCCTGACGCACCGACGCACCGGGTGACACACTCACGATCGCCGGCGCACTGGCGTCCTTGTTGCCAAGCACCGCTTCGATGGTCGTGGGCGACACGTCGAGCATCTGGTTCTCGCGCATCCACTCGTCGTTGAACACCTTGCTGAGATAGCGCTCGCCGGTGTCGCACAGGAACGTCACCACGCACGCCTCCGGATCATCCAGACGACGCGCCACGTTCATCGCCGCGTGCGCGATCATGCCGGCGGACCCCCCCACGAAGATCCCTTCTTCGCGCGTGAGCCGACGGGCCATGCCGAAGGCGTCCTTGTCGCTCACCGAGATGAACTCGTCGATCATGCTCATGTCGAGCGTGAGCGGCACGCAGTCCTGCCCCACGCCTTCCACCTTGTACGGCGCACCGGTGGGATGTCCCTCGCCCTTGCTGCGCCACAGTTCGGCCAGCACGGATCCCATGGGGTCGGCCGCGATGATCTTGATGTTCGGGTTCTTGCTCTTG
>NZ_JBILKJ010000066.1:0-14613 GCF_044376735.1 Gemmatimonas sp. | reverse complement strand
TGCCGACTCCGCCGGCGAACCCCGGCTCCGCGTCGGCAGCGCCTGGACGTACGACCGCGTCGTACCGATGGTGCCGCCGTAGGAAGTGAAACGAACAACCTCACCGCGGATCGATACGAATACCCGCGGATTGATCTGCCCGGTGCGACGACGATCGCGGCGCACACCCTTCAACGTCTCTGGCTGTTCAATCCGCGGCCATCCGCGAGAATCCGCGGTCCGGCTGTTCGCGAGGCCGCTATGCCGACTCCGCTTTCGACAGCACCGTGTGCCGCCGCCCCAGCCAGAGTGCCACAACCAGCCACACCGCGCTCATCGGCGCGGCAATCAGGGCGATCGAACTCACCGCGAGTCCAGCGGCGGACATCGCAGAGTAGCTCCACGCCCCGATCTGGTCGCCGCTGCGATACGCGAACGTGTCGATGAAGTTCTTGGCTTTGTACTTGTCCTCGGCTGGAATCACCGAGAACAGCACCTCGCGCCCCGGGTTCGCGAAGGCGTAGTTGCCGGCCCGACGGATCACCGTAAATGCCACGAACAACGACAGCGACGGCCACACACCGAGCGCACCGAAGCCGATCACACTGACCATCGGCAGGATCGCCAGCGTCAGGCCGACGCCGATCCACTTGATGACGCGACCCGATATGAAAAACTGCGCCAGCACCGTCAGCAGCTGCACATAGAAGTCGAGATTCGCCAGAAATGCCGTGCGCGATTCGCGATCGGCAAACTTGGCACCCACGATCTCAGCCTGCTGGAAGTACAACACCGTGGTGCCGATCGTGAACAGCAGCATGAACAGGCAAATGCCAAGCAGATACGGCGACCGGAGTACGTGCGTGATGCCAGCCAACGACCCACCGCCGACCGATTGCTTCGCCTCCTCGCGATCGCGCGTTTCGGCGCGAAAGCTCGGCGGGAACCGTCGAAGCACCTGCACCCCACACTCCAGCAGCAATACCGACGTCAGCATCAAGATCGGGGTGCCGACCTGCGTCGCCATCAGTGACGTGAACTTCGAGCCGAACATCCCGCCCAGTGTTCCGCCCACCCCAATGAAGCCGTACAGCCGTTTCCCTTGATTGCTGTAGAAGGTGTCCGCCATGAAGCCCCAGAACACCGAAGGCACGAACAGACCGAACACACTGATGAAGATCCAGAACGCCGGGCCCAGGTACTTCTCCTCCGCCGGCCCGGTGCTGTACACCGCGTAGGCGAAGATCAGTAGGAGCGCGGAAAACACCCGATACACGATCGGGATGAAGCGTCGCACCGGGAGGCGCGACACGATCGCCGCGTAGAGCGGATTCGCCAGCAACGTCGCGACCAGCGTCCCCGTGAACAGCCATGGGAGCTTCGCCGTCCCTGCGGCCACGCCGATCGCATCACGGATACTGCGCAGAATGAAATAGCTGGCCAACAAAAAAAAGAAGAAGGAAAACGCGAGCAGCGTCGCCCGCCACTCGCCTTCCTCCACCGTCACCAGCTTCGCCATGACGCGACGGATCACTTGGCTCCGGATTGCTGGGCATGCCACGCGGCGAGCACTTCCCGCTCACGCTCCGGCGTGATGCCGGCACGCAGCTTCTCCTGCTCGGCCGCCGGTCGTGCGTGATACCACGTGAGCGCATCGCGCACCGTGGTCGCCAACGGACGGAAGGTGAGCCCGGCCGCCAGCGCCTTCTCGATCACACTGGTGCAGAACGCCACCGTGCTCGCGCCGGTGAACGACCACACGGGCATGTCGGCCCACGATCGCACCTTCTGCGCGGTGAGAAACGTCGTGGGGACCCACGTAAACCGCGCATCGTTGTTGAAGCAGGCCTTGATGCCGTACAACAGTTCGCCGATGCCACACCGTGTGCGCGGACCCACCGCGTTGAACACGCCACCGGTGCGACTCTCGCCCAATCGCACCATCCACTCGGTGAGATCGCGCACGTCGATCCACTGCGCCGGATCGTCGAGCGTACCCGGTGCCAGAATCTCGCCGCCCTTCTCGATGCGCACCGGCCAATAGGTGAAGCGATCGGTGAGATCACCGGGACCCACAATCAACCCTGGACGAACCACCGTGGCACCGGCGCCGAACGCCTCCTGCACCAACTGCTCGCACCGCACTTTCTTGTTGCCGTACGGCGCAGCCGCCGCGTCGGGGCCACTGATCGGCGCCGGATCCTGTGTCGGGTGCGTTTCGTCGGGGAACGAGCGCGTGAAATCTCTATATGCCGCCGTGCTGCTCACGTACACGTACTGCGCCACACGTCCCTTGAGCGCCGCCGCCGCGTTCACGATCCACTGCGGATTCGTCGTCGGCAAATCGTACACGACATCCCACGTGCGCCCCGTGAGCGCCTCGTGTCCGTTCGGATCGTTGCGATCGCCGATCAGCTGCTCGGCCTTCGGAAACAATCCAGGCTTGGTCTTGCCACGGTTGAACAGCGTGACCGTGTGACCGCGCGCCAGTGCATGTTCCACCAGATGCGGACCGATGTATCCCGTACCGCCCAGCACCAGCACACGCGTGGGCGTAGCCAACGGTGCTACGCTCACTTCCCCACCTTGGCGTGCCACGCCGCCAACACCGCCTTCTCCTTCTCCGGCGCGAGCCCGGCCCGCGCCTTCTCCTGCTCGGCGGCCGGACGCGTCTTGTACCAGTCGAGCGTGTGCTTCGCGGTATCGGCCAGCGGACGCACCGTGAGCCCGGCGGCGAACGCCTTGTTGCAGTTCACCGCCATGAAGCCAGCGGTGCGCCCGGTGGGCGGCATCCACACCGGCATATCACTCCACGCGCGCACCTGATTCTCCGCCAGGAAATCGGCGGCCACCCAGGTGAAATGCGCATCGCTGCTGGTCACGGCCTTGATGCCGTACAGCATCTCGGCAATGTTCGTCGGCGACTTCGGGCCCGTCGCGTTGAACGTCCCGATGGTGTGGTTCTCGGCCATACGCACCATCCACTGCCCCAGATCTTCGGCGTCGATGTACTGCACCGCATCGTTGGGCGTGCCCGGCGCGAGGATCTCTCCGCCCTTGTCGATGCGCACCGGCCAGTACGAGAAGCGATCACTCAGATCGCCGGGACCGACGATCAAACCCGGGCGCACGATCGTGACCTTGTCCTCGCCGAACTGCGCCTTCGCATCGAGCTCGCACTGCACTTTGTTGGGCCCGTAATGCGCACCATCGTTGCTGGCCCACACCGACGCGTCACCCGGCTTATGCAGCGGACCACTCTCGTCCATGCCGATGATCGAGTTGTCGCTGAACACCGAGATCGTCGACACGAAGATGTACTGGCCCACGCGTCCCTTGAGCGCTTCACCGGCGCCACGCACCCACAGGGGATTCCGCGTGGGGTTGTCGATCACAACGTCCCACGTGCCCGTCTTCAGCCCATCGTGACCACCGGCCACGTTGCGATCGCCGATGATACGCGGGACCTCCGGAAACAGCGCGGCGTTCGTCTTGCCACGATTGAACAGCGTGAGCTTATGCTTCCGCGCCAGCGCGTACTCCACCTGATTCGGCCCGATGAATCCCGTGCCGCCTAGAATGAGAATGCGCAGCGGCTTGGGCTGCGCCGTGCCCGTTTCCGGGCGATACACCAACGGGCGCACACCGTCGGCGGTGAAGGCGTGCGCGGCCGTGGGTAAACCCAGACCCACCGCGCCACCCAGCAGCGCAGAATGCTTCAGGAAGTTGCGGCGATCAAGGCTCATGGGCGGCGTCCGTCGAGTTGTTGGATGGTCTTCGTGGATGCGGGACGCGATGTGCGCAGCCGCGCCGACACCGTTTCGGCACCCCTCAACACGCGCAGCACATTCTCGCCGGCGAGGCCTTTGAGCTCCGTGTCGGTCCAGCCGCGCTTCAGCAACTCGGCGAACAGCGTCGGATACGTCGAGACGTCTTCGAGCCCCTGCACGGTTTCCGTGATGCCGTCGAAATCACCGCCGATCCCCACGTGGGAGGCGCCGGCGATCTTCTTGATGTGATCCAGATGATCGGCCACGTCGGCAATCGTCGCGATCGGCGTGGGATGTGTTTCACGCCACGCCGCCACCGCCTTGAACTGCGCGTCGTTGTCATTCGGGAAGCGCTTGGCGATCGAATCGCGCACGGCCGTGACCTGCGCGCCGTAGTTCGCCACCGTCTGCGACACGAAACCCGGCACGAACGTCATCATCACCACACCGCCGTTCTTCGGCAGGCGGGCCAGGATCGAATCGGGCACATTCCGCGGCACATCGGTGATACCGCGCGCGGCAGCGTGCGACCAGATCACCGGCGCTTCCGTGACCGACAGCGCCTGACTCATCACGGCGGGCGACGTATGCGCCAGGTCGACGATCATGCCGAGCCGGTTCATCTCGCGCACCACTTCCTTGCCGAACGCGGTGAGACCGTTGTTGCGCGGCACATCGTTCGCGGCGTCGGCCCAGTCCAGCGTCACGTTGTGCGTGAGCGTCATGTAGCGCGCGCCCAATTCGTAGTACGAGCGCAGCGCGCCCAGCGAGTTCTCGATCGCGTGTCCACCTTCCATACCCAGCAGGGAGCCGATCTTGCCCTGCGCATACGCCTTGCGCACATCGGCCGCCGTGAACGCGGGCACGAACACGTCGGGATAGCGCGCGATCACGCGCTTGGCGATGTCGATTTGCTCCAGCTGAATGCGCGCGTAGCCCGAGTCGCGCACTTCACCGGGGATGTACACCGACCAGAACTGTCCGCCCACCATGCCTTTGCGTAAGCGCGCGATATCCGTCATGCCGGCCGTCGTGCGGCGGAGATCGTACGCCACGACGTCGAGCGGATCTTTCGCCGCTTCGCGCATGGCCCACGGCAAATCGTTGTGCCCGTCCACCAGCGGCGTGTTGCGCAGCAGTCGTCGCACATAGGCGATGCGGGCGTCGAGCGACGCCTCCTTGATCGCGGCCGCGGCCGGCGTCTTCGCCGCCGCCTGCGCTGTGGCCGCGGCGGGCATGCCCATCGCCAACCCAAAACCCGCGACCCAAAACGCACGACGGTTGTTCATCAGCATCCGATTCGCTCCAGATAATGCGGCAGCATCTTGCGCCACCACGGCCAGTCGTGGTTCACGTCATGCCCCCACAGGTCGAAGGTGTGTCCGATCTGCTTGCGATCGAGCAGGTCGTGGAACGCGCGCGTCGCCTCCGGCTTTTCGTACGCGCCTTGTCCGGCCACCATCACGATCCGGGTGTGATGCCGCAGCATCTCGAGCGGACCACCTTCCATGTTCGCGACGTACCACATCGGGTTGTTGAAGTAGCAGTTGTCGTCGCTATATCCGTTGAAGTAGCTGGGCGACAAATCGTAGAAGCCGCTCATGCCGATCAGCCCCCCGAACAGATCGGGGCGACGGAACAGCGCATTCGCCGCGTGGAAGCAGCCGAAGCTCGCGCCGGTGGTGATGGCACGCGCTTGCCCGTCGCCACACACGTGGCGGATATAGGGCACGACCTCGTCTTCGATGTAGCGCGAATACAGCGCCTGACGTCGGCCGGCTTCCGGCACGGGCAGGCTGCGATCCATCCACGCGAGCTTGTTGATGCTGTCGATCGAGAAGACGCGGATGCGTCCCTGCATGAGCAGTGGCTCGATCGCCTTGATCAACCAGAAGCGCTCATTCTCGAGGAAGTCGGCGGCCGCCGTGGGGAAGAGCAGGATGGGCTGACCACGCCATCCATACGACACGATCGGCATTTCCAGGCCGAGCGCGGGGCTGCGCCAGCGATCAATCCGCTTCGGCAGCGAGGAGTCGACAAACGGTGGGGACATGGTGGGGAAAGCTGACCCCGGTGGCGCGTCGGGGCCAGTGCAGCGCGGGCGTACCGTTGCCGGGCGGTGACGATTCCGTGGTCATTCACCCATCGATTCGGTACGAGCACACCTCAGGTTGAGCCGTCCGAGCATCCGGCGTCGGACGCCACCGACCCATGGAGGCCTCATGCTCGCTCGCGCTTTCGACGCGTCGACCTCTCCGTTCCGCATGCCCGTCAACGAGCACGAGGCGGCGATCGCCTCGCTCGAGGCCGACGTCTTCCCGCATCACGTGGACAGCATTCCGCCCGGCATTGTCGAAAGCGGCAAGTACGACTTGCGCTTCGCGTGGTCCAGGCAGGATCTCCACGCGGTGCAGGCGCTGCGCTACCGCGTGTTCTGCGAGGAACTGGGGGAAGGACTGGCCTCGTCAAGCGTAGGATCGCGCGAAGCCGATGAACGGGATCCCTGGTTCCACCACCTCATGATCTGCGAGCGGAGCTCCGGTGCGGTGGTCGGCACCTATCGCCTGCAAACGGCCGTCATGGCCGCCACGCGTCATGGGTTCTACAGCGCCACGCTGTTCGAACTGGGCGCCGTGCCGGGCAAGGTGCTGGCCGGCGCCGTCGAGATCGGGCGGGCGTGCGTCGACCCGGCCCACCGCTCCGGCCGCGTGCTCCGGCTGCTGTGGAAGGGCATCGCGCGCTATCTGCAGTGGAACGACAAGCGATACCTGTTCGGCTGCTGCTCGCTGGACGGCGTCGCCGAGCAGCCGGCCGTCGAAGCGTGGCGGGCGCTGCACGCGCGGCAGGCCCTGCACGACCGCATTCTCGTGCGTCCACGTCCCGCCGCACGGGCGCTCCCGGACGACGGCCGCGTCCGTCCCCAGGTCGACGCGACATCCCTCACGGCGGGGTTGCCCCCGCTGTTCGAGGGCTATCTGTCGCTCGGCGCCAGAGTATGCGGAGCGCCCGCGCTCGACCACGCCTTCGGCACCACCGACTTTCTGGTGCTGCTGGACGTGCAGGACATGGACGCCCGGAGCTACGCGTCGCTCTTCGACTGATGCGTTCGCCCGGCCACGCTCTTCGGTACACGATGGTCCGTGTCCTCGTACGCTGGCTCTGTCGCGGCGTGCTGGCGCTGCTGCGGATCGAGGTGCGCACCACCGGGCAACTGCCGCCAGGGCCGGCGCTGCTGGTGTCGAACCATCTCTCCTGGATCGACATCGTAGCCTTGGTGGCGCAGGGCGACTGCACCTTCGTGGCCAAGGATGACGTGCGCGACTGGCCGCTGGTGGGGGCCCTGGGTGAGGCGTTGGGGGTCGTCTGGATCGACCGACGCCGCAAGCGCGACCTGTTGCGCGCTATCGGGGTGCTGAGCGACTCGTTGCAGCGTGGCACGCGGGTCGTGCTCTTCCCCGAAGGCACCACCACAACCGGTCGACACGTCCTGCCGTTCCGGTCCTCGCTGGTGGAAGCCGCGGTACGTACCGGCGTGCCGGTCGTGCCGATTGCCCTGTCCACGTATGCCGCCGATGGCCAAGGCGAGACCCTCTGCTGGGTTGACGACGAAACGCTGCTGGCGCATCTGCCGCGCGTGGCGGCCCTACGACACGCCCTGTTCGAGATCCGCGTCCTCCCGGCACTCGCAGCGGGACCGCCCCGTAAGGTGCAAAGCGCAGCGGCCCGGACGGCGATCGTGGCCGCCCGCCGGCCCCTCGGTCCCAGTTACCCCACCGTCGGGAATCGGGTCAGCGTCTTCGCAAAGCAGAACTTCCGGCCGATCGACAACTCGGAACGCGAGATCGCCCGGTAACGCGCGATCTTCTCCGGATAGCGCAGGATCGTGGATTCGTGAAACCCCATACGTAAGAACAGCGGCTCCGCCAGCGAAATGGCGAACAGTTCGGGGTATCCGCGTTCCCGCGCCAGCTTCTCGGCAGCGGTGATCAGCCGCTGACCCAGCCCCTGTCCCTGCGCATCGGGGGCCACGGCGAGGGACACCAGCTCCACCAGGGACGGCGAGTACTCGTCGAGGGCGACCTGTCCCCGCAGCGTGCCGTCGGCGCCACGGACCACCTGGTAGTCCTGCAGATGGCTCACGACGAACGCCTCGCTGCGGTACAGCGTGAGTCCATCGGGGGCGAACATGTTGTTGAGAGCCACAATCTCGGCCACGTCCTCGTCGCGCGCGTGCCGCACCTGCAGGGGCCACGCCGAGCGTTCCACGACCGCGGTGTCCGTGTCGGTCTCCATCAACGCGACGCGAATATCCGGGTCTTGCCGGCCTTGTCGAAGAGGACCACGTCGTAGGCGTCCTTTTGCGCGCCCTGCTCCATGCCCGGTGAGCCCATCGGCATGCCCGGCACGGCCAGGCCACGCGCCACCGGCTGCTCGCGCAGCAACCGCTGGATCAGGTCGGCTGGCACATGCCCTTCAATGGCGTAGCTGCCGACCCGCGCCGTATGGCACGACTCGAGGGCCGCGGGCACCCCGAACGACGCCTTCACGGTCGACATATCGGCCGTATCGCGGACCGTGACCACGAACCCGGCCTTCCGCACGTGGCTCACCCATTCCGTGCAGCAGCCGCAGTTCGGGTCCTTGTAGACGGTCATCGGCGGCAGCGACGCCTTGGGCGACGGCTGCGCGGTCAGGGCCTTCGCTGTGACGACGGTCGCCAGCGAGGCCACGCCGAACGAGGCCACGCCGAACGAGGCCACGCCAAGCTGGGCGGCGGCGAGGAAAAAGGCACGCCGGCTGGGCGGGAGGGGGGAATCCGCGTGTTGGCTCATGGCGCAGAAGTATAGCGAATCGGCACGCACGGCAGGCGCCGGATACGCGGGGGCGGTCGAGCATCGGGAAATCCCCGACACGATGCCGTCGTGCGCCTGACGGGCGCGCGCCGCGTCGCTGCCTAGACTGGCCCCCCATGCGCCCCCTTTCACGTATCGACCAAGGTACCAAATGACTCTCGCACCGAGCGCGGGCTCTGCGGCCCTCCCGCGCGTGTCGGTCGCCACGCTCGACCGATTCTCGTACGATGACGACATCGTGCGCAAGTTCCTGTTCGCCACGCTCATCTGGGGCGTCGTGGGCATGCTCGTCGGACTGATCATCGCGTTGCAGCTCGCCAACCCGATCTTCAATACCAACCTTGAGTGGCTGTCCTTCGGGCGCCTGCGCCCGTTGCACACCAATGCGGTCATCTTCGCCTTCGCCGGCAATGCCTTCTTCACGGGCTGCTACTACTCCACGCAGCGGCTGTTGAAGGCGCGCATGTTCTCCGACGGGCTGAGCCGATTCCACTTCTGGGGCTGGCAGGCCATCATCGTGAGCGCCGCCCTGACGCTGCCGATGGGCTTTACGCAGGCCAAGGAGTACGCCGAACTCGAATGGCCGATCGACATCGCCATTGCCGTCGTGTGGGTCGTGTTCGCCGTGAACTTCTTCGGCACACTGATCCGGCGCCGCGAGCGGCACATCTACGTCGCGCTGTGGTTCTACATCGCGTCGATCGTGACGGTCGCCATTCTGCACATCTTCAACAACCTGTCCATGCCGGCCGGGCTGTTCAAGAGCTACAGCATCTACGCCGGAGTCCAGGACGCGTTCATGCAGTGGTGGTACGGGCACAACGCCGTGGCCTTCTTCCTGACCACGCCGTTCCTCGGCCTGATGTACTACTTCATGCCCAAGGCCGCCGAGGGGCCGGTGTTCAGCTACAAGCTGTCCATCCTGCACTTCTGGTCGCTGGTGTTCATGTACATCTGGGCCGGTCCGCACCACCTCCACTACACCGCGCTTCCCGAGTGGGCGAGCACCGTCGGCATGCTCTTCTCCGTCATGCTGTGGGCGCCATCGTGGGGCGGTATGATCAACGGCTTGCTCACCTTGCGCGGCGCGTGGCACAAGGTGGCGTCGGATCCCATCCTCAAGTTCTTCGTCGTCGGCATCACCGCCTACGGGATGTCCACCTTCGAGGGCCCGATGCTCTCGATCAAGAGTGTCAACGCGCTGGCCCACTACACCGACTGGATCATCGCCCACGTACACACGGGCGCCCTCGGCTGGAACGGGTTCATGACGTTCGGCATGGTGTACTGGCTGCTGCCGCGGCTCTTCCAGACCGAGATCTACAGCAAGAAGGCGATGGAGCTGCACTTCTGGATCGGCTCCGTGGGCATCGTACTGTACGTGGTCGCGATCTACAGCGCCGGTGTCACGCAGGGGCTCATGTGGCGCGCGTTCGACGCGACAGGGCGCCTCGCGTATCCGGACTTTGTGGAGACGGTGCTCAAGCTGATGCCGATGTACTGGATGCGCGTGGTCGGCGGATCGTTCTATATCGTCGGCATGTTCGTGTTCGGCTGGAACATCCTGATGACGTGGAAGCGTCGTCCGGCGCGCTACGAGGTGCCCGTGATCGAAGCGGCCCCGCTCTCGCCGACGTACGTGGACGACCATCCGGTCGTGCCAGCCAACGGACTCTGGGCGCGCTTCAACCAGGTGCAGTGGCACCGCGCATGGGAACGCGCGCCGATGCTCTTCACGGCGCTCACGATCCTCGCCGTCGTCGTGGCCTCGCTGTTCGAGATCCTGCCTACGTTCCTGATCAAGTCGAACGTGCCCACGATCGCGTCGGTGAAACCGTACACGCCGCTCGAACTGGCCGGTCGTGACATGTACATCGCCGAGGGCTGCTTCAATTGCCACTCGCAGATGGTGCGCCCGTTCCGGTACGAGACCGAACGCTTCGGCGAATACTCGAAGCCGGGCGAGTCGGTGTACGAGCATCCATTCCTCTGGGGTTCGCGTCGCATCGGTCCCGACCTGGCCCGTGAGGGCGGCAAGTATCCCGATCTCTGGCATGTGCGCCACTTCGAGAATCCGCGCGCCGTCACCGCCAAGTCGATCATGCCGGCCTACGCGCACTTCCTGACCAAGTCCATCGACTTCGAGCAGATCCAGTCGCGGGTCGATGCGATGGCGATGGTCGGTGTGCCGTACGGTGATGCGATCAACAAGGCGCCCGCCATGGCCCGCGCCCAGGCGAAGACGATTGCCGCCGCCATCGTCGAGCAGGGCGGACCGCAGGGTCTCGAGGACAAGCAGATCGTGGCGATGGTCGCCTACATGCAGCGCCTCGGTCGTGATATCAAGGTGCAGGCGACGGCTGCCAAGGGGGCCCAATGAAGCTCTCCGACATCATGAGCTACGCCGATCTCTCGAACTACGCCGAGATCGCGTTGGTGCTCTTTCTTGGCGTGTTTGTCGCCATCACGATCCGCACCTTTCTTCCCTCACGCAGCCGCGAACTGTATGAAGCGTCGCTGCTGCCGCTCGAGGAAGATCGTGTGATCACGCCCCGCACCCAGGAGCGCTGACCCATGTCCAATCAAGACGACAAGGACAAGGCCACCAAGCAGGACCGTCTTATCGAACATTCGTACGACGGGATCCAGGAATACGACAACCCCATGCCGCGCTGGTGGCTGCTCACCTTTGCCGCCACGATCATCTTCTCGGTGATCTATCTCTTCAACGTCGGCCCCGTCGGCAATGGGAAGGGGCGCATCGCGGACTACGAAGACGATATGAAGGCCTTCGCCACCGCGCATCCCGCCCCCAGCGGGGACGTGTCCGCCGACAAGCTGCTCGCGATGGTGAAGGACAAGGAGGAGCTGCACGAAGGCGAAGAGGTGTACAACAAGTACTGCACCTCGTGCCATCGCATGGATGGCGGCGGTCTGATCGGCCCGAATCTCACCGACAACGCGTGGATTCACGGCGGACAGATCACCGACATCTACAAGACCGTCATGAATGGCGTGCTCGAAAAGGGCATGCCGGCCTGGGGTACGATGCTCAAGCCCGAGGAGGTCGAGCAGGTCGTCGCCTACGTGGCGTCACTGCAGGGATCGAATCCGGCAAACCCGAAGGCCCCGCAGGGAGCGCTGGTGACCCCGTGAGCGCCACCGCATCATCGGGCGTTGGAAGACCGCCGTCGGGGCGCGTGCTGCCAACGCTCAACGAAGACGGAACGCGTCGCTGGATCCGCCCCAAGCCCTCGCACGGCGCGTGGTGGAGGAAGCGACAGGTCGTCGCCTATCTGCTGATGGCCGTGTTCTTCGCGGCCCCGCACCTGCGCGTGTTCGGCAAACCCGTCTTTCTCATGGATTTGCCGCACCGTCAGTTCACCCTGATGGGCTACACGTTCCTCCCCACCGATACGCTGTTGCTCATGCTCGTCATGGGCAGCGGCGTGATCGGGATCTTCCTCGTCACCGCGCTCTTCGGGCGCGCGTGGTGTGGTTGGGCCTGTCCACAAACCGTCTATCTCGAATTCCTCTTCCGTCCCATCGGTCGCTGGTTCGACGGTGGGTACACCGGGTCGCGGAACCTCGACAAGCAGGGCGCGTGGTTCACCCCACGGCGCATCGCGAAGTACCTCACGTTCTTCGCCCTGGCACTGTTCGTGTCGCATACGCTGCTCGCGTTCTTCGTGGGCACCGAGCAGCTGTACGACTGGATGTCCAACCCGCCGGCGGAGCATCCGACGGCGTTCTTCTTCGTCGTGCTGTTCACGGGGTTGGTGTGGTTCAACTTCACCTACTTCCGCGAGCAGACCTGTCTCATCGTATGCCCGTACGGCCGCTGGCAGGCGGCGCTGATCGATCGCCAGTCGGTGATCGTGGCGTACGACTACGTGCGTGGCGAGCCGCGCGAACACGCTGGCCACGCACGTGATCTGCACGCGGGCGACTGCATCGATTGCGGCGCCTGCGTACAGACCTGTCCCACCGGCATCGACATCCGCAACGGCTTGCAGATGGAGTGCGTGCACTGCACGCAGTGCATCGATGCCTGCGACGACATCATGACGAAGATCGGCAAACCCACGGGGCTCATCCGCTACTCATCGCAGGATGCGATCGCCGGCAAACCGCGGCATCTGCTGCGGATGCGCACGATCCTCTATCCTGTCCTGCTCACGATCCTGATCGGCGGGCTGATCACCGCGCTCGTCCTGAAGGAATCGGCCGACCTCACCGTGCTGCGCGGCGGCCTCGAGGGCCCGTTCACGGAAGAAGCCGACGGACGTGTCTCCAATCAGATCCGCATCAAGATCACGAATCGCGGCAGTGAGGCGATGCCGTACACGGTCACGCTTGACGGGCTCACCGAGGCGGGACTGCGCCCCGACGAGATCACGATCGTGGCGCCGGAGAATCCGCTCAGGGTCGATGCCGGCGCGACCCGCACCACCAGCCTGTTCGTTCTCCTCCCGCGCCGCGGGTTCACGAATGGCGAGCGCATGATCACGATCAGCGTCACCGACGGTCGTCGCTATCTGGAGTCGGTCAACTACCGGCTGCTCGGCCCGGTCGGCAACGCTCCAACCGGAAAATTTCGATGAAAGCGGGCATGGGCTGGCCCATTGGCATCACGGCGATTCTCGGGGCCACCGTGGCCGCGAATCTCGTGATGATGCGCGTGGCGAACAACGATCCCGCGTTTTCGGTCGAGCCGGACTATTACCGGAAAGCCGTATTCTACGATTCCACGATGGCGCAGACACGCCGTAGCCGCGATCTCGGGTGGACCGTGCAGACCGTCGCCGACTCCATCGTAGCAGGGCAGCCCACGAGACTGCGCGTGGTGCTCCACGATGAAACCGCGCAGCCGGTTCAGGGTGCGCACGTGTCAGCGACGGTGCTCTTCAACGCACGCGCCAACGACCTGACCACCGCGACGCTCCGCGACGAGGGCGCCGGCGTGTACACGGCCTCCCTGCCGATCAACACGCCCGGCGAATGGGAGGTGCGGGTGAACGCGACGCGCGATACGTCGCATTTCATGTCGAGCACGCGCGTCACCGCCGTGCGGGCCACCCACCGAGAGCGCTAGGCATGATCGGCACCGCAACGGGTATTCTGGCGGCGAGCCTCGTGGGCAGTGTGCACTGCGCCGGCATGTGCGGCGGCTTCGTCTGCTTCTACACCGGCGCCGGCAGCGGTACCGATGCCGCCGCCCTCCGCGCCCACACGATGTACAACGTGGGACGGCTCACCTCGTACCTCACGCTTGGTGCGATCGCCGGTGCCATCGGCGCCGGCGTGTCGTCGCTGGGGGCGATGGCGGGCGTGCAGCATGCGGCGGCGATGGTCGCCGGCGCGCTGATGATCGGCTGGGCGATCAGCACGATCGCCGCGCAGCGTGGGGTGCGACTTGGCGCCCTGCGTGCACCCGAATCATGGCAGCGTGCCACAGGCCGTGTCCTCCACGCCGTCCGTGAGCAGCCGATGGCCACGCGCGCCTGGCTGACCGGTATGCTGACCACGATGCTCCCCTGCGGATGGCTGTATGTGTTCGTCGCGACCGCGGGCGGCTCGGGCAGTATCCGCGCCGGCGTGCTCACGATGGCCGTGTTCTGGCTCGGGACCGTTCCGGCGCTGCTCGCTGTCGGACTCGGTACCCAGCGCCTATTCGGTCCCCTGCGCCAACGACTGCCGATGCTGAGCGCCACGCTGGTGCTCGTCATGGGACTGCTGTCGATTTCCGGACGCTTTTCGATGCATCACGTGGGAGTCATGCCATGAGTACCGCCGTCATGCCGACCACCGTCGGTGCCGATACGCTGTGCGCCCATTGCAGCCTGCCGGTGCCCGACGGATTGCTGGACGAGTACGCCGACCAGCAGTTCTGCTGCAGCGGCTGCCACACGGCCTTCGGCATCCTGCATGCGCACGGGCTCGATTCGTATTACGGCTTTGCTGAACGTCGCGAAGCGCCCGTGCGGGCCTCGGGTCGCCGCTACGACGAG
>NZ_JBILKJ010000187.1:0-4642 GCF_044376735.1 Gemmatimonas sp. | reverse complement strand
ACAGGCTGGAAAAGGATTTCGCCTACACGATTCCGCAGACGCCGCTCACCAATCAGATCAGCTTTGACGACGCGCTGATCGGCAAGGGCGATGCGGAGCGTGGACGTCAGACGTACGGCAAGTCGAGCTGCATCGGCTGCCACGCGATCGCCGGGACGCCGTTCAACATGGCGGCCGTCGGCCCGAATCTCACGCATGTGGGTTCGCGCTACACGATCGCCGGCGGTCTGTATCCGAACGACGCGAAGCATTTGTCGTACTGGATCAAGAGCGCCCCGCACATGAAGCCCGGTTCCATCATGCCGTCGCTCGGCAAGGGTGTGACGGATCCGAAAACCAAGATGGTGGTCAACGTCGGCGGTCTGACCGACGCGGAGGTCGCGGACATCGTCGCGTACCTCCAGGCCTTGAAGTAAGTCACCGTCACCGCTGACCAACGACACCGATGGCAACCATCGCTGCCGCGCCCCCGTACACCAACGTCAAGCCCGTGCCCTCCACGACCGGCATCTGGTCGTGGCTCACCACGGTGGACCACAAGCGCATCGGGGCGCTCTATCTGATCACCGGCCTGTTCTTTTTCGTGGTCGGCGGCCTCGAGGCCGCCGTGCTCCGTGCCCAGCTGGCGACGCCGAATGGCAAGCTCATTTCGGCCGAGATGTATAACCAGCTGTTCACGATGCACGGTACGACCATGATCTTCCTCGCCGTCATGCCACTCTCGGCGGCGTTCTTCAATTTCCTGATTCCGCTGCAGATCGGCGCGCGTGACGTCGCCTTCCCGCGACTGAATGCGTTCTCGTACTGGATCTACCTGTTGGGCGGCGTCTTCATCACCTTGCCCATCCTGTGGTCGATGGCGCCGAATGGTGGGTGGTTCGGGTACGCGCCGCTCAGCACGAAGGCGTATTCGCCCGAGCACAACATGGATTTCTGGGTGATCGGCTTACAGATCCTCGGTATCTCCTCGCTCGCGGCCGGCTTCAACTTCATCACGACGATCATCAACATGCGCGCGCCCGGCATGACGCTCATGCGCATGCCGATCTTCACGTGGATGTCGT
Organism: Gemmatimonas sp.; assembly: GCF_044376735.1. Lineage (GTDB taxonomy): Bacteria > Gemmatimonadota > Gemmatimonadetes > Gemmatimonadales > Gemmatimonadaceae > Gemmatimonas. The sequence goes on along the minus strand of NZ_JBILKJ010000187.1, from coordinate 3,578 downwards.
TCGTGGTGCAGTTCCTGGTGGTGCTCGCCTTCCCGGTGATCACGGTCGCGCTCGTGTTCCTGCAGTTCGACCGCTTCTTCGGCACGAACTTCTACACGATCGCCAAGGGCGCCGACCCGCTGCTGTGGCAGCACCTCTTCTGGGTGTTCGGTCACCCCGAGGTGTACATCCTGATCCTGCCGGCCTTCGGCCTCGTGTCCGAAGTGCTCCCCACGTTCTCGCGCAAGCCGTTGTTCGGATATCCCGTGATGGTGTACTCGGGCATCCTGATCGGCTTCCTCGGCTTCGGCGTGTGGGCGCACCACATGTTCTCGGTGGGGATGGGCCCGATCGCCGACGCGGTGTTCTCGCTCACCACCATGCTGATCGCGATCCCGACCGGCGTGAAGATTTTCAACTGGGTGGCCACGATGTGGGGCGGCCAGATCCGCTTCACGGTGGCCATGAAGTTTGCCGTCGCGCTGGTGGCCATGTTCACGATGGGTGGCATCTCGGGCGTGATGCATTCGTCGCCCCCGGCCGACCTGCAGCAGACGGACACGTACTTCGTGGTGGCGCACTTCCACTACGTGCTCTTCGGTGGCTCGATGTTCGGTCTGTTCGCCGGCATGTACTACTACTTCCCGAAGATCACCGGCCGTTTCCTCTCGGAGAAGCTGGGCAACTGGCACTTCTGGATCACGTTCGTCGGCATGAACCTCACGTTCTTCCCGATGCACTTCAGCGGCCTGCTCGGCATGCCGCGCCGGATCTACCAGTACGACGCCGGACAGGGCTTGGATCTGTTCAACGCCATATCGACGGGCGGTACGCTCATCCTGATGATCGGCACGCTGTTCGGGCTGATCAACGTGTGGAAGAGCTGGAAGGGTGGAACGATGTCGTCGAGCAATCCGTGGGGAGCCGCGACGCTCGAGTGGACGATCCCGTCGCCGCCGCCCGACTACAACTTCGCCGACTTGCCGCAGGTGAAGTCGCGCTATCCGCTCTGGAACATGAAGGGTGGTGAGAAGCTCGTGCATGAGACGACCCACGACGAGGAGAAGGGCCGGCACATCCCCACGTCGCAGGAACTCGGGATCGTCATGCCGAATCCGTCGATCTGGCCGCTGGTTACCGCGTTCGGTCTGATCGTGATGTTCGGCGGGTTGCTGTTCATGGACGCGAGCGTCCCGACGGCGGTCGCTGTCATGCTGGCCGGCACCGCACTCTGGGTCGGCTCGCTCTACACCTGGCTGCTCACGCCGCTCGAGGATCACCACTAAGATGACCGCCACTACGGCACCTACGACCGTCGCACACGGCGACGGTCACGGCGACGGCCACGCGCACGGCGGCGGGCATTACACCTCGCTGGGACTCGACAACCGCAAGGTCGCCATTTGGACCTTCATCGGTTCCGAGTGCATGCTCTTCGCGTCGCTGATCTCGACGTACCTGATCTACAAGGGCAAGAGCCCCGAGGGCCCGTTCCCGCATGAAGCGTGGACCAGCCCGACCACGGGTGAAGTGTTCAAGCCGATCCTGAATATCCCGGTCACGTCGGCCTCCACGTTCGTGCTGCTCATGTCGTCGCTGGCGATGGTGCTCGCGCTGGCGGCGGTGCAGAACCGCGACGTGCCGAAGCACACCGCGTGGGATCGTATCCTCGGTTCGTCGAAGATCTGGCTGTGGGCCACCTGCCTGCTCGGCATCACGTTCCTCGGCTGCCAGGCGTACGAGTTCACGTCGTTCGTGCACGAAGGGCTCACGATGCGCACGAACCTGTTCGGCTCGAGCTTCTTCACGCTGACCGGCTTCCACGGCGCGCACGTGACGGCCGGCGTGCTCTGGCTCTTCACGTTGCTGGCGATCGATTACAAGCGCGGCCTCAAGCCGTCGGATGCCCTGCTCGTCGACATCTGTGCGCTGTACTGGCATTTCGTCGACGTGGTGTGGATCGCGATCTTCACGCTCATCTACCTGATCAAGTGAGGCGGTGATGGCTGACCATTCTGCGGCGGCGGGACACGCCCACGACGAAGCGCACCACCCCACCTGGACCACGTACTGGAAGATCGCCGTGATTCTCACGGTGATCACCGCGGTCGAAGTCTCCGCGTATTACATCCCGGCGTGGGAGAACAGCTGGGTGTACGTCCCCAGTATGCTGATCATGTCGGCGGTGAAGTTCTGGATCGTGGTGATGTACTACATGCACCTCAAGTACGACCACAAGCTGTTCCGGTCGCTGTTTGCCGGCCCGCTGGTGGTCGCGGGGCTGACGCTCATCGGGCTGCTGTTCCTGTTTTCCAAGCTCGTCCTGCGACTCGGCCTGCTCAGCTAACCGCTGCGTCACCGATCGCGAGAACCCGTGGCCAGTCGTCAGCGTTCCGCTGGTGACTGGCCATGCTCCGTTCTCCCCCGCCCGCTGGCGCATCCGCTGCCGAGGACCTTCCCGAGATGATCGCGCTTCTGTTGCACCCCGCCGCCCAGCTCAGCTGGTCGCGTTTCACGGTTCACCCGAGTACCGCCATCGGCATCGCTGCGATCGGGGCGGCCTACATGTGGCGCGTGCGTCAGGGTCCATCGGCCATGGACCGGGTGCCCGTCACGGTACCGGAGCTGGCGCAGGCATCCAGCGTTCAGCTCGATGCCGCCGCCGCGCCGCAGGGGCCCACGTCGGCGCAGCGCGTCAGCTTCTTCACGTCGCTCCTGCTGCTGTTTCTGACGCTCAACGGGCCGCTGCATGATCTGAGCGACTACTACCTGTTCAGTGGGCACATGGTGCAGCACCTGATCCTCACGTTGGTCGTGCCACCGTTGATGATCATCGGTACGCCGGGCTGGATGCTGCGCCCGCTGCTGCGCCGGCCGGCCGTGTTCGGCGTGGCCCGCAAGAGCACGACGATCGCGGCCTGTTTCGCGATCTTCAACCTGGTGCTCGCGTTCTGGCATCTGCCGCCGATGTACAATCTGGCGCTCGCGAACCATCCGATTCACATCGTGCAGCACCTGATGTTCATTGCGGCGTCGGTGCTCATGTGGTGGCCGCTCACGTCCCCGCTCCCCGAGCTGCCGCGGGCGCCGTACCCGGCGCAGATGCTGTACTGTTTCGTGATGGTCATTCCGATGTCGGTCATTTCGATCTACATCGCGATGGCGGATACGTTGCTGTATCCCGCGTATGCCGTGGCCCCGCGCATTCTGGGGATCACGCCCATGATGGACCAGCAGTACGGTGGTCTGATCATGTGGATTCCGGGTGGCGTCTTCTTCTATGCGGTGATGACGGTGGTGTTCTTCAAGTGGTCGCAGCGCGGCGAAGACGATCAGGCCAGCGCACAGGTGGGGTGGGTCCCCTCGCCGGACGCGCTGACCTGATGGCCGGCAAGAAACCCGTCGCGCGTCGTCACGTCGGCAAGGACGCCCCGAAGGTCGCGCCCAAGAAGAACGCGGCCGCCGCCGAAAAGAAGTTCGGCAAGGCGGCGCGTCAGGCCGCGGAAACGGGCGGCAAGAAGCCGGGGGCCTGGCGCGACGCCGAACAGCCACGGGTCTCGCACGCGGCCGCGCCGATTCCGGCCGAGGCGCTGGGCACA